>JADHQG010000008.1 GCA_016778045.1 Luminiphilus sp.
CCCACTCCTCGCTGGTGAGGGCGGCTTTTAACTCTAGCCGTAGCTCAATGAAGCGTTCAGCTCTCTCGGCCTTCAACGTTCTGGCTTCTGCGAACAGTGCGTCAAGCTCTTCAGCCGACCAGACTTTTTCTTCGGAAAAAGCCTGTTGGGTGCGTGCAATGAGTGCAGAGGTCTCGCTATTGCCTGACGACATGAAGTCTTCCATCGCCAGCAGAATGTCCAGGGCGGTCTGGCGACGCTGCGGATCGTCGACAGCGCTCTCGATGTTATCTTGACCCTCTGCAATGAATGTCGAGAGATCGTAACTACCCCCTCCCAGAAGCATCACAGTCAGCAACGCAATGAGCATGTCTTAACTCCCGTTCAGTAGCGTCAGTGTTTGCGCAGCGAACTCCGCGCGCTCGGGGTAGAGCTCGATCAACTCTTCGCTGGTCAGAGAAGATTGAAATGTCGCGATGAGCTCAATCAGCGTCTCCAAGTCACTGCTGTTGCTCGATTGGTTTGCGGTGACAGTGGCGCTTAGTTGTTCCGGCGTGGCATCGAAGTCTGCATTGGTCTTGGAGAAGGCCTTTACAGCTTCGTCTTTACGCTCCACCGCCTGGCGAATCAGGCTATCGGCCTGCTGCAGCGCAGTCATTGCGCTGTCTCGCCTGGATGCATCATCCACATGCAGCGCCAAACCATTGTTGAGGCCAGTAACGGCCTGAACATAGCCCTCGCTGATAGGTTGCGTCTTATTGCTACTGCATCCCGCTATAGCACTGAGCAACAAACCAATGAAAAGCCACATCCTCGCTCCGGGTTGACACGGAGGCCATCGGCGCAAGCCGGATGCATGTTGGGGCGGCGTGTTGTAACAGGCGCGTAACGTCATGTTTCCCTCTTCATTAACTGCCATCGCACAGCATTCCGATTTCTTCGCGCTTGAGAGCGCGATTGTCGACGACACTGCCTAACGGCAGCTGCTCTCTGGCCTTTCTGCATCGTTGGGCTGCTGCCACATTGTCTGGCCGCAACTGTCGTATCATAGCTTGATTGTCGGGGTTGCAGAAGCCGCGGTTCATGCCTCGCAGGTTGAGATAGTTGTTCACCCGCTCCACTGCAACACAGTCGCCGGGGCGAAAGACCCGCTTGGCGCTGACGATCATTGTCATGCCGCCTTCACCCAGATCCACGGCGTAAAGCACGGCCTCATCAGCCGGCTCCTCCGGTTTCTCCTCAAAAGAGGACGGGGCCATGTCCTTCTCAGACGCATTGGTCGTTGGCGAGACATCGCCAGCAGTGCCCTCTTCAAAGTGACCGGGTGGCAGCCCGCGCCACACGCCCGCGGGGAGAGTGGGGTCTGACCAAGTAGTCAGATAGTGTTGGGTCACCTGTCCAAACTGCACACTGATGCTATTGGCGTTCGAGGATTCATCCGACTGCGCAAACACGGCCCCGGTGGATAGGCTTAGACCGCTCCCCAGAGCGAGAGCGGCGCCAAGCCACCATGAGTCGCGTGGACCGCTACGGTGGCTGCACTCGGTGGCCGCCCGCACCGCACGCCCAACTTGGGTCTGACGCGGCTCGAATAATGTGATGAAGGAATCCCTCTGCTGCGGATCCATAGCTAACCTCTAGGTTCTGTCATCCCAGTATGCCTTACTCTCGGTTCGCGTGGTGCGCTGCTTGGCGGGGGGAGCTGACCCGGGGATATTCCAACCTGTCTTAATAAATAACTTTTAGTAATAAACCACAAAAGTGATAGACGCTTTCTTTTCTGGTACCTTCGTGCGGCAATGTAAGAAGAACCAGAACAAATTTCTCAGGGGCAGCAATGGGACAAGCGATCAGTACTTCGGCGCTATGGGGCGCCAAGCCGCTTCTCAAGACCTCCAAATGCTTGGATCGCTTTGAGCGAACCATCGATGCGGCCTCTGATCCCTTTGGCTTGGGGCCGATGCTGGTGTCAACCGACGTGGCGACAATTCTGGATGCGCTCTGCGCTGATTCGAATCTCCCTTTGTTGAAACTGGCCGAAGCGCAGGACCATCGGGTCAGCGGCGTGATGGCGCCGTTGATTGAGCGTTCCAAGACCGTTGCTGACGCGCTGCGCGTTGTGCTGATGTTTAATTGCCGCCACGCTGAGCCGCTGTATTGGACAGGTAGCATGCGAGGTGATCATGCGGCGCTCACGGCCTGGCTCGACCGACCCGCAGATATCTCGATCTCTCAGGCTGAGCGGATGTGTGTATTAGGCGTATTCCAATTGGTTGCGGGGTTCAAATCTGCCTTGGGCGACGCGTTTCAGCCCACGTTGATTCGCATTAAACCGTGTTGGTCGGGCACAGAATGGCCCAGCAATTTCCTAGGCGTACCGATCCAGAGTAACGCACCCGAAACTGAATTATTGATGTCGCGCGCCTGCCTGACCTTGCCCAATCCTCTTCGTCGAGAGATTGTAGACACGCCAGAGTTGGTGAGAGAACTAGATCGGTATCAGGAAGACGCAAAAGCCGAATTACTGCGCAACGATACCTGCAGTTGGATCAGAGGCCACCTGCCTTCTGGTGATTGCGACTTGACTCAGCTGGCGGCGCGCCTCAACTGTGACAAGCGCACACTGCAGCGCCGCTTTGAGCGAGAATTGTCCTGCCGATTCTCGGATCTGGTCGACGATGTGCGCGCCGAGATGTGTGTGCCGCTTTTGGACAGTGGCGTGTTTCCCATGCAGACCATCGCCGAGCAACTCGGATACGCCACCTCGGGCAACTTTAGCCGCTTTTTCCAGAGGCGCTTCGGTTGCACCCCTCGGGATTGGACCCGCCTGGCTCTCACAGCCTGACCCGTTGCATAAGGCGGGTAGGGAACTCGGTACCCTGATGGCCTTATCAACGGTGAGCAATCGCCGCTGACAATGGTTCGCCTGTCGCGGGGTGCATATCTGCCGCTGGCAACACTCACAGCCCCGACTCTCTAACCCTGCGGGAGTGCGCGGAGGAGCAATTTATCGCCCTTCTTTTTTCTTGTGAATCGGTGTTTCGGGCAGTAAACTCGCGCTCCTGTTTGTGTTGGAGGAAGTGCCCGATTGTTCTCAGTAGTCCGGATACCTGCCCCCAACAGTGAAACCTTGATGGGAGAGAGGCAGTATCAAGAGCGAAGGCAACAGCAAAAAGGCGCTGACTAACGACCAGATTACGGCGGAGAACATCCGCTTGGTTAATGAGAAAGGCGAGCAGGTTGGCATTGTGACCAACGCTGAGGCTCAGGCCGCTGCGGAAGCCGTCGGCATGGATCTGGTGATGATGGCGGAGAACGACCCGCCCGTCTGCAAAATCATGGACTATGGCAAGCACGTCTTTGAGTCCAAGAAGCAGAAAGCAGCACAGCGAAAACGTGCCAAACGCACCCAAATCAAGGAAATGAAGTTTCGTCCAGGGACGGAGGAAGGAGACTATCAGGTAAAGCTGCGCAACCTGGTGCGTTTCCTCGAAAACGGCGATAAGGCCAAAGTCACGCTGCGTTATCGCGGCCGTGAAATGGCCCACCAGGAAATCGGCATGGAGTTACTCAAGCGAGTAGAGGCTGATCTGGCAGAGTTAGGTAATGTCGAGCAGTTCCCGAAAATGGAAGGTCGACAGCTGACGATGGTCATCGCCCCCAAAAAGCGGAGTTAGTGGCCCGTGAATGCCCTGACGTCCGATGATGTTAACCACGGCTGAGAAATCGGTGCGTGCCAATGCGGAGTAGTAAACATGCCTAAAGCAAAAATTCACAGCGGGGCCGCCAAGCGGTTTAAAAAAACGGCAGGTGGTTATAAGCGCAAGAGTGCTTATAAGAGCCACATCCTGACCAAAATGACGACCAAGCGTAAGCGACAGTTGCGAGGGACTTCGATGATTCATAAGTCAGACGAAGTACTAATCGATCGCATGCTGCGCGCTAAATAACGCTGTATTTCATCAGGAGACCTGACCTATGCCTCGCGTAAAACGTGGAGTGACGGCGCACCGTCGTCACAAGAAAATTCTTAAGAAAGCCAAGGGTTACTACGGCGCGCGCTCACGCGTGTTTCGAGTCGCCAAGCAGGCTGTCACCAAAGCCGGACAGTATGCCTATCGGGACAGAAGGCAGCGCAAGCGTCAGTTCCGTGCGCTGTGGATTACCCGCATCAATGCTCAGTCCCGTGCCAATGGTTTGACCTACAGCCGACTGATAAATGGCTTGAAGCGAGCGGATATCGCGCTGGACCGACGTGTCCTCGCCGATTTGGCGGTACACGACAAAGAGGCGTTTGCCGCGGTTGTGGAGCGCGCTCGCACCGCTTTGGCTGCTTAACGACGCCTGACTAACACAACAAAGGGGAGGCGCTTGTCTCCCCTTTTTGTATTGACACCCCTGAGAGCGACTACGCAACATCATACCGATGCAAGCACTGGATGAATTGAAAGCTGAAGCCACCGCCGCGATTGAATCCGCGGTAGATTCGGCCGCGTTAGAGAAGCTACGCGTCGAATGGCTGGGCAAAAAAGGGCGTGTCACAGACCTTTTGAAATCGCTTGGCCAGTTAGATGCTGCCGAGCGACCCAAAGTCGGTGCCGAGATCAATGCCGTCAAACAGCTCCTCAACGAGCAGATCAGCGAACGTAAAGAGACGCTTCAGCAGGCCGCGATAGCGTCGCAGTTAGCGGCGGAGGCACTCGATGTCACCTTGCCGGGGCGACGCGAAGATTTGGGCGCGCTGCATCCGATCACCCGCACGATCGAGCGCATGGCAGGTTATTTTGCTGCGCTGGGTTTCGAGGTGGTCGAAGGGCCCGAGATCGAAGACGACTATCACAACTTCGAGGCCCTCAATATTCCTGCGCATCACCCAGCACGGGCTATGCACGATACCTTCTACATTGACGACACCCATGTATTGCGCACCCATACTTCAGGCGTACAGGTGCGCACCATGGAGACACGGGAGCCCCCGCTAAGGGTGATTTGCCCTGGCAGAGTCTATCGCTGCGACTCTGACTTGACTCATTCGCCTATGTTTCATCAGGTTGAGGGATTGCTGATCGATGAGAATGTCAGCTTCGGTCAGCTGAAGGGCATTATTCAGGACTTCCTGCACGCGTTCTTTGAGCAAGATGCGTTGGCGGTTCGCTTCCGTCCTTCTTATTTTCCCTTTACCGAGCCCTCGGCAGAGGTGGATATCCAGTGCGTGAAGTGCGCGGGTGAGGGTTGCCGCATTTGTAGCGGCACCGGTTGGTTGGAGGTGATGGGCTGCGGCATGGTGCACCCGCGAGTGTTGGAAATGAGCGGCGTTGATACTGAGCGCTTTCAGGGTTTTGCTTTTGGCATGGGCGTAGAGCGCTTGGCCATGTTGCGCTATGGCATCGGTGACTTGCGGCTCAATTTCGAGAATGACCTGCGCTTTCTCGCGCAGTTCCGGTGAGGTGGTAGCGTGATTCTCTCTGAAAACTGGTTACGTGAGTGGGTGAACCCCGACCTCGACGTTGAGGCGCTGGCGCACACGCTCACGATGGCGGGTTTGGAAGTTGATGCGGTGACACCCTTGGCGGACGGTCTCAATGGCGTCGTCGTGGCGGAGATCGTCTTGGCTGAACCGCACCCCGATGCTGACAAGCTGCGCGTTTGCAGCGTCAACACCGGCACTGAGACGGTACAGATCGTTTGTGGCGCACCGAATGCCGCGGCCGGGCTCAAGGCGCCATTGGCGCAGCCCGGCGCGAAGCTGCCCGGCGGCATCAAAATCAAAAAGGCCAAGCTGCGTGGCGTCGAATCTCAGGGCATGCTGTGCTCCGGTGCCGAGTTAAACCTATCAGAAGACCATGACGGGCTCCTCGCACTGGCGGCGGATGCGCCGGTCGGTGCGCCGATTGAAGACTATCTCGATCTCAACGATCGACTGATTGAAATTGGCCTGACACCCAACCGGGCTGATTGTCTCAGCATCGCGGGTGTGGCTCGTGACTTGGCAGTGGTCACGGAGACCGCGTTGAGTGCGCCTGCCATTGAGGCTGTGCCAGCGTCGATTGATCAAACGCTGCCCGTCGAGGTCACAGCGCCGTCTGATTGTCCGCGTTATCTGGGGCGCGTCATTCGCGATGTCGATGTTTCCAGACCAACGCCACTTTACATGGTCGAGCGATTGCGCCGTGCCGGCATCCGGTCGATCGATGCGGTGGTAGATGTCACCAATTACGTGATGCTCGAGCTTGGCCAGCCTTTGCATGCCTTTGATCTCGACGCGCTGGAAGGGGGCATAAGGGTACGAAAGGCCCAGGCCGAGGAGCGCATCACGTTGCTTGATGGTGAGGAGCGTGTGCTCACGCCGGATACTTTGGTCATTGCGGATCACCAGAAAGCCCTGGCCATGGCGGGCATCATGGGCGGAGAGGGCAGCGGTATTAGTACCGGAACCCGTCACCTCTTTCTCGAGGCCGCGTTTTTTGCCCCTGAACTGATGGCCGGTCGGGCGCGCCACTATGGCTTGCACACCGATGCGTCCCATCGTTACGAGCGGGGCGTGGACCCCGAGCTGGCCTATCAGGCCGTCGAGCGCGCGACACAACTATTCCTTGAGTGTGTCGGCGGCGAGGCTGGGCCAGTTGTCGATATCACGTCTGAGGCGGATTTGCCCCGGCGCGAGCCTGTCACCCTGAAAGCTAGCTCCATCCAACGGATGTTGGGCATCGACCTGGCTGCCAATGAGGTCACGCGTATCTTCGAAGGCTTGGGTTTTACCGTAAAGGCCGATGCAGACAGCGGTAGCTGGCTTTGCACCGCACCCAGTTGGCGCTTTGATATGGGCCGCGAAGCTGATTTACTTGAGGAGATTGCGCGCATTCACGGTTACGACAACATTCCCGTTGAACCCGTGCGTGGCGCGGCGTCAGCCGGTGCTCTAGCAGAGTCTGCATTATCACAGTCAGTGATCAAGCAGCGGCTGGTCGCTCGGGGATTCAACGAGGCCATCACCTTTAGCTTTGTGAGCCCGGAGCTTCAGCAGCTCATCGACCCGGTGATCGAGCCGGTCGCACTCAAAAATCCGATCTCCAGTGACCTCGCCGTCATGCGCACCTCACTGATTCCAGGGTTGCTGGGTGCTGCTGCTCACAATCTCAATCGCCAGCAAAATCGAGTACGGTTGTTTGAGACAGGATTGCGTTTTATGCCCGGCCAACAGCTGGCGCAAACACCCATGCTCGCTTTGCTGCTGTGCGGTCGCCGGATGCCCGAGGGTTGGTCATCGAGTGCTAAATCGGTCGACTTCTTCGACATGAAGGGTGAGATTGAGGCGCTGTTGCAGGCCGCCGATCAAACGCTGGCATTCCGTTCGGCAGTGAGGCCCGGTTTACATGATGGGCAGACCGCAGAAATCCTGCTCGGAGACGAGGTCATAGGCATCGTGGGGCGCATTCACCCGCGCACAGCAAGCCACATGAACCTGCCCGAGCAGACGCTGGTTGCCGAGCTTATATTGGCCTCGGTAGCGAGCCGGGTCTTGCCGGATTATCAGGAGATTTCAAAGTTCCCTGAGGTGCGTCGGGATATCGCGCTATTAGTAAGTCGAGAAATTCCGTCGGCTGCCGTGGTTGATTGTGCTCGTTCTGCGGCGGGCCCATCGCTGGCCGACGCGCGAATTTTTGACGTCTATGAAGGCGATGGGGTATCGGAAAACGAGAAAAGTTTGGCCATCGGTTTGACTTTCCGGGATCAAAGTCGCACCCTAACGGACGAAGAGATTGGTGAATCTCTGTTACAAGTTGTTGAATCCTTGGGCGAAAAATTGGGTGCCAAACTGAGGCACTGAAGACGATATGACTGCGCTGACCAAATCTGAAATGGCCGACCGGCTCCACGAACGTCTTGGCTTAAACAAGCGCGAAGCCAAAGAATTGGTAGAACAGTTTTTCGAAGAGATTCGAATTTGCCTCGAAAACAATGAGCAGGTAAAGCTCTCGGGATTTGGCAATTTCGATTTGCGCGACAAACGTCAGCGACCGGGTCGCAACCCCAAGACCGGAGAAGAAATTCCCATCTCTGCCCGCCGCGTGGTGACCTTCAAGGCCGGTCAAAAGCTGAAGGCGCGCGTGGATGTGAGCATGGGCGAAGAAGGTCTGATTGATGTTTGATCCACGGAATAATGACGAGCTACCGGCTATTCCCGGTAAGCGCTACTTCACCATCGGCGAAGTCAGCGAACTGTGTGCGGTCAAGCCTCACGTGCTGCGCTACTGGGAGCAGGAGTTTCCTCAACTGAGCCCGGTGAAGCGACGTGGCAACCGGCGCTACTACCAGCGTGAGGACGTTGAGCTAGTTCGGACGATACGCAGCTTGCTGTACTCACAGGGGTACACTATCGGCGGCGCGCGACAGCGACTCAGTAATGAGCTTCGGGAACCCACCCCAGTGGAGATTCAGGCGGCGATCCGCGAGAGCCTGAGTGATCTGGAAAAAGCCCGCTCCTTACTCTCTTCAGTTTAATCCCCAACTAAATTTGGGTATGATCCGCGTCCGTTCGGGGCGTAGCGCAGTCTGGTAGCGCACCACACTGGGGGTGTGGTGGTCGCAGGTTCAAATCCTGCCGTCCCGACCATCTTTTCTTTCGTCTCTCAGTCGAGCGACGGCTTCAAAACCAGACTTTATTGATGACCTCATTGGACAACCTGACTCGCGTACGGTGCGTGTTTTCCGCCAGCGCTCGGATGAGCGCATCGCATAGCCCAATACGCTGAGAGCCTCGCACGGATGATGTGGTACTTTGCTGACCTGAGAGGGAGGTCTCAGTGTCCGCAGATGCTCACACACAATCCGGCAGTCGGCAGTGCCCACGGCACCTGGGGGATGTGGACCTCTTTGCCGCTGGCGCGCAGGAGCATTGGTACGACGCCTACCCGATCTTGCACCGAGATGCGCCAGTCCACCGCCTGTCGGGCGAGGGGCTCACACCCGACACCGACGCGTTCATTCTCAGCCGTTATGACGATATCAATCGGGTCGTCAAAGACCCGATTCGCTACACCCCTATTACTTCCCTCATGCTCGAGCAAATGGCGGCTGCCAAGACGCCTCCTGAAGACATGGATTACATCAACATGATGATGGTTTCCATGCTGACGTTGCGCCCAACGGTCGAGCTCTGGCGGGCCCACCGCAAGGAGCTCACTGACCCCTGGGTAGGCCCGGGCGCCGAGCGGCATCGCGAGATGATTACCCGGCGCGTCGATGCCTTGATTGACGGGTTGCCGAGTGCGGGCGAGGTGGATTTTGTACAGGCCTTTGCAAGGCCGTTGCCGCAACAGGTGATGGCGGAGGTGCTGGGTTTTCCCGAGTCAGATATCCCGCAGCTGGCGGCATGGGGAGAGGCGCAGGTCATGCCCTTCGTTTACGGCGAGGGCCATTTGAACCGCCTGAGCGATGAGCAGCTGGCGGCACAGTTTACCCAGCTGAATGGCTTCAAGGAGTATGTGCAGGACATTGTTCGTGCCAAGCGGCAGTCCCCGGCTGACGACATGATCAGTTTTTTAACGCAAGTCACCTACGGCGCACTGGATCGCAAGCTCACTGATCTTGAGATCAACGGCATCGTGTATGCCATGGTTTTGGGTGGGCTGGAGACCACTCAGTACGCTTTGGAGCAGCAGGCGCAGTTGATTTGTGATCGGCCGGGGCTGTTTGAGGCTTTGCAGGCCGACCCCTCGCTGTTGCGGACCTTCATTGAAGAATCGCTCCGATTGCGGGCGCCCACCCAGGGGCTGTCGACCCGTCTGACCAGTCAGGATGAACGATTTGGCGAGGTCGACGTGCCCAAAGGGTCGGTGCTGCATTTACGGTGGGCCGCTGCCAATATTGATCCTGAAGAGTTCGAGTGCCCGATGGACCTTCAGCTAGATCGCAAGGCGGCCAGCCGCCATCTCTCTTTTTCTGCGGGCCCCAGAGTCTGCCCCGGCGCGGGTATTTCACGCCTGGAACAGCAGATTTCTTGGACGCGGCTCCTCGAGCGGCTCGATTCCATTGACTACGGGTCCGACAACACTTTTTTGCATCAGCCCGGCATTATGTTGGGGACACTGCAACTCAATCTCGAATTGGTGAAAGCGGCTAAATAAAAAGGAGTCATGAATTATGGCCACGATCCTTGCACATCTGGAAGTTCATCCCGGTAAGGAAGCCGAGTGGGAGGCCATCATGGCCGACATGGTGCGTCAGACCTTCGAGCAAGAAGAGCAGGTTTTGCGCTATGAGTACTTCAAAGGTCAGGAGCCCTTGCACTACTACTGCCTGCTGTCTTTTGAGGATAAGTGGGCGTTTTACCTGCACCAAGCCTCCGACTACCACGAGGGCCATGACTTTGAGAGTGTGCTTGCGAATGTAGAGCTCGAGTATCTTGATCCCGTGAAGGGCGCGAACGCGCTACCGCCCACTGAAAACCCGCCGCTACCCGACGATGCCAGTGAGACACTGCGCAACACCGAGCAGCTATTTCCTATCTTGATCCCCCAGTGGTGGGCAGGGAGAGCTTGAGGCCCGGGCTTACTTTGCCTTGAATTCGATGTGCAGCGACTTCATCGCCCGCAACAGATAATGCGGGTGATAGCTGAAGTCATTTTTGCCCTCTGCAAACCACATCGAGTCGATGCGATCGACCAATGCTTTAAACGACCAATGGAGTTCACGTCGGGCGAGCGGTGCCCCCAGGCAGTGATGTTTGCCTGAGCCAAATGCCATATGCCCGCCGGCACGAGGGCGATCCAGGTCCAGCGCGTCGGGGTTTTCAAAGCGACGTTCGTCGCGATTCGCCGCTGCAAACCGGATATTGATCAGGCTGCCCGCAGGAATCGTCACGCCGCTCAGTTCCACGTCCTTTGCCGTGGCACGCATCAGGCTTTGCACTGGCGACTCGAGCCGCAGTACCTCCTCAATAAAGACCTTCAGGTAGCGGTCTGGATCAGACTGCAATTGCTCCCAGGCCATCGGATTCTCGATCAGCAGTTTCACACCCGCGGAGATCGCATTCGTCGTGGTCTCTGAACCGCCGACAAAGGTGTCAGCCATCATCTCGGCGTGGAGTTCGTTGTCATTGAGCGGGCGCCCCCATTCCTCAATGACGGTATTCACCAGCGCGCTTAGTAACGAGTCGTCCGGCTTTTCTCGCAGCCGCTCAAAAATGGGCTGAAAATAGTGTTGAGCTTCGATCTCCTTACGAACCGAGATCAATTCCTCCTCTTCAGACTGCATCAGGCTAATGCGATGAAAGAACGCCTCGGTCCATTCTTTGATTTGCCAGATATCGTCGGTGTTGGCGCCCATTTGCTTGCCAATAATGAGTAGCGGCAGGGGAATCGCGAACTGCTTCACCCACTCGCAGTGGCCGTCGTCGATGAAGTCGTCGACGAGTCGGTACGCCAGGTCACGTACTTCGTCTTCCAGCGCCTCAATTTTCTTGGGTCGAAACGCATCGTTAAAGACTGACCGCACTGCTTTGTGGTCGGGGTCATCCCGCCCATTGAGGGTTTTGGCGGGCACCCAGCCTTCCTCCTGAAAGGTGTTGCGGACTGCCAGCGCGCGCGGACTGGGCTCTGTCGCATCGGTGAGATAAGCGGTCTCGTTAGTGAAGTGCTCAGTATCGGTGAGGATCTGGCGCACGTCGTCAAAGCGGGTGATGACATACATGCCGGTTGCCGGACACTGATAAACAGGGGCTTCATCGCGGAGTGTCTTGTAGGCGTCATAGGGGCAGCGTTGGGTCTCAACGTCAAACAGATTGACGTCAGTCGGCGTACTAACTGTCATAGGGGTGCCCGATTTCCTCTCAGTCGTTGCTTTCGACTATAGCCTGAGGGTGAACCACTGAGAAGCGAAAGCGATACAATCAAGATATGGCGACACCATTACCCAACCACCCCCAGCTTCGCGGCAATTACGCGCCGATTCAGTTCGAAGCAGAATGCACTGACCTGATTGTCGAGGGCAGCCTGCCCGAGGGTCTCGAAGGTTCGCTTTACCGGGTCGGCCCCAATCCCAAGTTTGTTCCTGATCAAGGCTATCACTGGTTCTTCGGTGCGGGCATGGTGCATGCGTTTCACTTTGGCAACGGGCGGGTGAACTACCTCAATCGATGGGCGCGCACCCCGAAGTTTGAGGCGGAGCAGGCGGCGGGCAAGCCGTTGCCCATGAGTTTTGTCACCGACCCGGAAACTGGCGCCATTGAATCCGACCGGCGCAATGGGCTCGCCAATACTCACATTATTTGGCACGGCAACCAGCTCCTTGCTCTGGAAGAGGGCAGCCATCCCTTTTCCATGACGCCCGACACGCTGGCGTCAGCGGGTTATGGCCATTATGGCGCCGATCTTCAGGATGCGATGACGGCGCACCCGAAGATTGATCCACTGACGGGCGACCTGCATGGCTTCGGTTACATGTCGGGCGCGATCGGCAGCAAAACGATGACCTATCACGTGATCGGTGCGGATGGCGTGGTCAAGCGGTCCGAGCGCTTTGAAGCGCCCTACGCAGCGATGGTTCACGACTTTGCCGTCACGCGGGACTACATCTTGTTCCCCGTATTTCCCTTGACCTTCGACTTCGATCGCATGGTCAAAATAGGCTCGCCCTTTGCCTTTGATGCAGAGGCTGGCGCCTATATTGGCGTATTGGAGCGCGACGCGCCGGTGAGTGAGATCCGGTGGATCGAAGCGCCGGTCTGCTTTGTCTTTCATTACCTCAACGCCTGGAATGAGGGTAAGCACATCACCTTTGATGCGATCGATTTCCCGGTGGCACCCAACTTCCCCGACCCCGACGGCAACTTGCCCGGTCACGCTGAAGCGCAGGGCCGCCTCACGCGATGGCAGCTCGACGTTAGCACCGGTCGGATTGATCGTGAGCTACTCGTGGATGTGTCTGTGGAATTTCCGAGGATCGATGACCGATTTGCCATGGGTCGACACCAGCACGGGTTTTTGGCCACCGCGTCACAACGTCAGCGTGGCGATGGCGGACTCTTTCACGAGATTACCCATATCGATCTGGAAACAGGTCAGCAACAAGTCTGGGATGCCGGATTCGGGAGTGGGGTTTCAGAGCCGGTTTTTGTTGAGCGTTCAAAGAAAGGCTCTGAAGGAATGGGGTGGCTCTTGGCAACCGTCTACGAGCCGGACCGGCATACCTCGTCGCTGGTGGTGCTGGACGCCATCGCAGTGGCGGATGGGCCTGTCGCCACGGTCCGGCTTGACCACCGAGTGCCATTTGGATTCCACGGCAGTTGGCGCCGGGCGGCTTAGGAGTTAGATGAGGCGAGGAGGGAACACGCCTCGTTTTAAGGGGTTCGCTACTTTTGCCGAGTGTCACCCGCGCGGTTTCTCTCAGTAATACTGAACGACCGTAGCAATGCCGAATCGAGTGCAGGGCGTATTTATTCTGCCAGGCGGCGAAGCGTGTTTGAGCGCTTGTCCTCTCCGTCATGGCTCCAGCCCGGGGCGAGAAATAAGTAGCGAAGGGCGTTTTGCCAGCCCCCGGCGCGTCGCAGATCTTGTCTTATGTTGGCGTACTCGCCAAACGCCACCTTTACTGGGTGGTGAGTAGCGATGTTGGTGGTGAGGCCGTAGCGAACCGGTTCAGCATCGACTTCGGGGCTGAAGGTGCCAAATAGGCGATCCCAAATAATCAGCACACCGGCGTGATTGCGATCCAGATATCTGACGTTTGACGCGTGATGAACGCGGTGATGGCTCGGGGTATTGAAGAACCACTCAAACCATCCTGGCATCCGGTCAATCGTCTCAGTATGGAGCCAGAACTGGTAGATCAGACTGAGGCTCATCATGGTGACAATCATCACCGGATCAAACCCAAGTAAGGCCAGTGGGCACCAGAACAGATATTTGATCACCCGCTCACCCACGCCCTGACGGAGCGCCGTGCCATAGTTGTAATACTGGGAGTTATGGTGTGAGACGTGCCCCGCCCATAAAAAGCGCACTTCGTGGTTAGCGCGGTGAAAGCTGTAGTAGGTGAGGTCATCGAGAAAGAACAGCAACACCCACCACTGCGGCGCGCGGCTCACCACCTCTTTCAGCGGTGAGAGCTCCCAACACGCAAACATAAGCAGCACGCCGCCGAGCTTGGGTAATACATCGATCACCACTGTCAGTAGCATCACGCCCATGGACGCGAGAAAGTCTTGCCGCTCATAGAGCGCGAGCGATTTTTTCCACGCGACTGCCCATTCAATCAGTAGGGCGGTAAAGAACAGGGGCAGGGCGTAGATGACCCAGTCATCCTGAAGGAGCGCAATGGCCTGTGGCAGCAGAGTGTCCATTGATTACCTCGCGCCCAACTCAGCAGGTTGGGCACTGTGCGCGAGATCCTTTGACTCGCGACGCAGTTGTGTCAGTTGCGCCATGATCGAGACCGCAATCTCCATGGTTGTTTTAGAGCCAATCGAGAGCCCCACGGGGGCGTGCAATCGGGCCAGCGCATCGTTACTCAGTCCCAGCTGAGACAGTCGTTGTATTCGCTTTTCAGTGGTGCGCACTGACCCCAGCGCGCCAACATACCAGCAGGCCGAATCCAATGCCTCCATCAGGGCCATGTCGTCCACCCGGGGATCATGGCTCAAAGTGATCACTGCGCAGTGTTCGTCTGCGGCATGTTCCCGCACCACATCGTCGGGTAACCCCAATATTTTCTCCACGTCGGGTCCCTGCCATTGATCCAGCGCCCATTCTCTGGAGTCGGCCAGCAACACTTCGTAGTCCATGGCCAGTGCCAACGTGCTGAGGTTGGCGGCCAATTGTCCGGCGCCAACCAGTAGGAGTCGATGTCGCGGTCCGAAGCAGTGAATCAGCGTGTCGCCAGTTTTTTCGAGCGGCGCGAACTGCTCGGCCGGGCTGATCTGCGTCTCGCCACTCTGCAGAGAGACGCTGCGACTCAGCGTTCGCCGCGTCGACATGGCGTGGTGGGCGTCCTTTACCCAATCAAGGTCTTTTGTATCGAGCTGCTGAATCGCTAGCTCCAGCCGGCCCCCGCAGGGCAATCCCCATTTCTCGTTATCCTCGGCGCTGACACCATAGTCGGTCAGATAAATCTGAGGCCCATTGAATTCCCCCGCCAGCAGGCGCGCGATCAAGTCTTCCTCCACGCAGCCGCCCGAGACGCTGCCCACCTGAGAGCCGTCGGCGCGAAAAGCCACTAGCGAGCCCACGGGTCGGGGAGACGAACCAATCGTCGCGACCACAGTCACCAGCCACGGTTGTTCACCCTCGGTCAATGATGCCAGCAGGCAGCTGAGAATGGTCTGGTCAGTGGAATTCATCGGTCATCGTTTATTAATCACGGCGTGATGGTTGATAGCATGTTATCGCGTCGGCGCCAGTCGGTCCGGCATGGTTTTATGGCTGACGAGAACCGCCTTCCGCTAAAGGCTTGCCCAGCGTGTTCAAACACCCGTCTGATGCGTTAATTAGGCCAAGTGTAGGCGACTAGACAGCGTGCTGGGAGTGGCTCCTCTGCCGGCAGCGGCGCAAGGCCTTGCCCACCGCTTCAAACCGGGAATGCGGGTCGCTATTCATGGTGCTGGCGTTGTCCAAGGTGCGGGCGCCGCCCAGTATGCTGGCGTTGTCCATCGCGCTACGGTGCTGGGAAAGATATGGCATAAACATTGCCGATACCGCATCATATGCGCCCTCAATCACCAACTATCCGAGACAGGTAGCGAACCATGCCCAACCCCGTCTATATCTATGATGCAGTGCGAACGCCCCGCAGCAAAGGTAAGTCCACCGGCACTCTGCACGAAGTGAAACCCATCGATCTGGCCGCAGGACTGCTGGTCGAATTACAGAAGCGTCATGACCTCGACACCAGCTATGTCGATGACGTGGTCATGGGCTGTGTCTCACCGGTGGGTGAGCAGGGTTCTGATGTCGCCAAAATGATCGTGCAGAACGCAGAGTGGGATGAATCCGTGCCCGGCGTACAGCTGGATCGCTTCTGCGCATCTGGATTAGAGGCCGTCAACATTGCCGCTCAGAAAATTGCCTCAGGCTGGGAAGACCTCGTGGTCGCCGGCGGCGTGGAGTCGATGTCACGGGTACCGATGGGCTCCAATGGCGGTGCGATGGCTGGCGATCCAGAGTTTGCTGTCAAAACCAGCTTTGTCCCGCAGGGGATCGGCGCTGATACGATTGCTACGCTGGCGGGATGGTCTCGCGAAGATGTTGACCAATATGCGGTGACCTCACAGCAGCGTGCAGCCAATGCCAGGGACAACGGTTGGTTTGACCGCTCTGTGGTGCCGGTCAAGGACAGCAGCGGCGTGACCATTCTGGAGCGCGACGACTTTATCAAGCCTGACACCACCGTTGAGGGGCTTGCTGGCTTGAAACCCTCTTTTGAAGTGCCGGGTGGTATGGGTTTTGACGATGTGATCCTGGCCAAATACAACACCCTCGATCGCATCGACCACGTACACACCCCGGGTAACTCATCCGGTATTGTCGACGGCGCCAGTGCCGTAATGATCGGCAGTGAGAAAGCCGGCAGCGATCTGAATCTGAAGCCGCGCGGACGTATTTTGGCGACCGCGGTGTTGGCGACTGACCCGATCATCATGCTGACTGGCCCGGGCCCTGCTGCCAAAAAATGTCTGGCCAAGGCCGGACTGACGCCCGCTGATATCGATCTGTGGGAAATCAACGAGGCGTTCGCCTCGGTGGTGCTCCGTTACATGCAGGATCTGGGCCTCGATCTGGAAATCACCAACGTCAATGGCGGCGCCATTGCGATGGGCCATCCATTGGGTGCCACGGGCGGTTGCTTGGTGAGCACCGTGCTCGATGAGCTTGAGCGCCGAGACGCCAAGCGCGCCATGCTGTCGCTGTGTGTCGGTGGTGGTATGGGCATCTCAACGATTATTGAGCGCGTTTAAGCGGCGTTGGCAAAAGGAATGACAGCAGTATGAGCGGATTTAATTACGAAAAGGATGCCAATGGCGTCGTCACGGTCACTATGGATATGGACGGGCCGGTTAACTCAATGTCTGAGGCGTTTCTGCCTGCGCTACGTGAGACGGTCGAGAAGCTTGAGGCAGAAAGTGACCTAGCGGGCGTGGTGTTGGCCTCGGCGAAGAAAACGTTTTTCGCTGGCGGTGATTTGAATTCACTGTGTCAGGTCACGGAAGAAAATGCAGAGACCTTCTTCAACGAAGCGCAGGCCATTAAGGCGGAGTTCCGCCGGCTTGAAAAGCTGGGCAAGCCAACCGTCGCCGCCATCAATGGCGCGGCGCTGGGTGGCGGCTTGGAGCTGGCGTTGGCCTGTCACTACCGCATCGCCTGGGACAACAAAGCGGTGCAACTGGGCTTTCCCGAGGTGACCCTCGGATTGCTGCCCGGTGGCGGCGGCGTGGTGAAGGCCATTTACCTCATGGGACTGATGGCCTCGAACGAATATCTCATCGAAGGCAAACGCGTGGTGCCGGCCAAAGCCAAAGAGGCAGGCCTGATTAACGAGACTGTCGGTAGTCTCGATGATTTGATTCCGCGGGCCAAAGCCTGGATCGCCGAGAATCAGGATAACGAAGCTGCCTGTACGCAACCCTGGGACACCAAGGGGTACAAAATTCCGGGCGGTAACGCGAACCATCCAGCGGTGGCGCAGATGCTTCCGGTGGCCTCGGCCATGATTGCGCAGAAGACGCGGGGTCTCCTGCCAGCGCCGATCAAGATCTTGGACGTGGCGGTATCCGCGATGCGCGTGGACTTTGACACCGCCATGCGGATTGAGAGCCGCGGTTTGACTGAGCTGGCCCTTACGCCAGTGGCGAAAAACATGATCAACACGTTTTTCTTCAACCTCAATCAAATCAACGGCGGCGCCTCACGTCCCAAAGATATCGAGCTCCAAACCACTCAGAAGGTCGGCGTATTGGGTGCGGGCATGATGGGGCAGGGCATTGCCTATGTGTCTGCCATGGCGGGCATCGAGGTGATCCTCAAGGATATCTCGCAGGAGGCGGCAGAGAAGGGTAAAGCCTATACCGAGGGCTTGCTGAAGAAGCGCGTAGAGCGCGGCCGCATGACCGAAGAGCAGGCACAGCAGGTGCTGGACCTGATTACCCCTACCGCAGAGAACAGTGATCTCAACGGCTGTGATCTCATTATTGAGGCAGTATTCGAGAACATGGCGCTCAAGCACGAGATCACCAAAGAGCTTGAGCCTTGTCTGGCCGAAGGTGGCGTCTGGGGCTCTAATACGTCCACGCTTCCCATCACTCAACTGGCCGAGGCCAGCGTCAACGCCGAGAATTTCATTGGCATTCACTTCTTCTCGCCGGTCGACAAGATGCCGCTGGTCGAGATCATCATGGGCGAGAACACCAGTGACCTGGCGCTTGCGAAGGCCTTTGATTACACCAAGCAAATTCGCAAGACACCGATCGTAGTCAACGATTCGCTGGGTTTCTTCACCTCGCGTACTTTTGGGACCTATCTTGATGAAGGCGTTCGGCTGCTGACTGAGGGAGTTCACCCTAATCAGATCGACAATCTGGGCAAGGCCATTGGGATGCCTGTTGGCCCCCTCAACGTCTATGACGAGGTCAGTTTGGAGCTGTCCCGCAAGGCGTGGGTGACCTGGAAGGATATGGGTGTGCTCGACAACTGGGGCGATGGCACGATCACCCGTGACGTCATCGAGACCATGGTCGGAGAGCACGGTCGGGGTGGACGTCATCACGGTGGTGGCTTTTATGAGTACGGGGAAGACGGCAGCAAGGCCATCTGGCCCGGACTGATGGATCTGTACTACAACGCCGATGTGTCAGTGGCTGAGGATGACATCAAGGATCGGCTGTTATTCCGTCAGGTCATCGAGGCACTGAAGTGCCTGGAAACCAACGTGCTGCGTACCGTTGCAGACGGCAATATTGGCTCCATCATGGGCATTGGCGCGCCGGCTTGGACCGGCGGTCTGATCCAGTTCGTGAACACCTACGGTCTCGAGCGTTTCAGCGCGCGCTGTGCAGAGCTCGCAAGCCAATATGGCGATCGTTTTGACGCACCGGCTATCGTTGGCGAGAAAATCGCGGCAGGGGAAACCTTCGTCTAAGGGTCGCACGCCTCACGCTTACCCGGATGGGGCAGCATGGGGCGGTTCTCTGCTGATAACTTCGTTGATGCGCTTTTTTAGTCTAGTGGGTCGCTGTCGCTCTTCCACGTGATCGCTTCGGTGCCCTTGGCGTCAACCTCAGAGCATGACCTCGATCAAGCAGGGCCCTTTCTGCGTCATGGCATCGGCAAAGGCCTGGTCAAATGCCGAGACCGTTTTGACTTTGACCGATTGCATGCCCATGCCTCGGGCGATATCCGTCCACTCGAGATCCGGATTACTGAGATCCAGCAGTGACAGCGCCGTTGGGCCGGGCTGCTCGACGCCGACCCGACTCAGCTCAATGTTCAGAATGGCATAGGACCGGTTGTTCAACAGCACGACGGTGACATCGAGCTGCTCGCGCACCATGGTCCACAGTGCCTGCACCGTATACATACCCGAGCCGTCGGCCTCGAGCGCGATAACTTTTTGATCGGGGCACGCAATCGCAGCACCAACGGCCAGTGGTAAACCTTGACCGATCGCGCCGCCGGTGAGCGTCAGCCAATCATGGGGTGCCGCATTGGCGGTCAGCAAAAACGCGCCCAAGCCATTGGTTGCCCCCTCATCACACACGATCGCCTGCTCGGGTAGGTGGTGAGCAATGACTTTGCCGAGTTCGTTGGCGTCAATCGCGCCGTTTACCAGCGGGTAGTCAGCATGATCAGTGACGACCTCGGGCCTGTCGGGCGCATTCAGGGTGTCTGCCAGCCGCTTGAGTGCGTCGAGCGCGTCGCTATCGCGGTCGACCAGTGTGCATTGAGTCGCGGTATCGGGCGCCAAGACGCTGGGCTTATCCGGATAGGCAAAGAAGGAGACCGGTGCTTTGGTCCCGGCTAGCACCAGTAAGTCGACGCCCGCCAACTGCTCGGTCGCGGCCTCGCCAAAATAGGCCAGGCGTTCGGTGGGCACACGGCCCGTGCCTCTCGCTTGCCTCGCAAAGAAGGTCTCGGTCACCAGACGGCAACCGGTGGCGGCAGCGATGCGGCCAGCCTGATGGAGCGCATCTTCCCGCAGGGTTCGCCCACCCAGGAACAGGCAGCTGTTCGACGCCGACTGCAACTGCGCCGCGATCTCGCTGACCGTCGCATCTGAGATCGTCGCCCGCGGCATGTCCGGCAGTTCAGATAGTGGCTCGTCGATGTCTGTCCAGGCGTGGTCTGCGGGCACAACAAAGGTACTGATGCTGCCGTTGTGGCTGAGACTGTCCGCGAGAGCGTCGAGGCCTGTTTGTGCCAGTCCCTCTGCGCTGTCAGACACGCGAAAATAGCGCGATACGGGTGTGGCCATGCCTTTGATGTCACTCGTGAGCGGCGCGTCGTGCTGAAGGTGGTCCGTCGCGTGGTCGCCCACCATGTTGAGGACTGGCGATCCGGCGCGCTGCGCGTTGTGCAGGTTGGCCATGCCGTTGGCAAAGCCCGGGCCCAGATGGAGCAAAGTGAGCGCGGGCTTATCGGCCATCCGCCCGTAGCCGTCAGCAGCCCCAGTCACTACGCCCTCAAAGAGACACAGCACCGCGCGGATGTCCGGCTGCTTGTCGAGCGCGGCCACCAACTGCATCTCGGAGGTGCCCGGATTGGCAAAGCAGGCGTCAACGCCGTGTTCCGCCAAGGCATTAATCAGTGATTCAGCGCCATTCATGGTGTGTTCCTGTTACTGCTTAATGGGTTTCTTCGCCGCCACTCACATTGAGCGCCTCGCCGGTAATGAAGGCGGCATCATCTGAGGCAAGAAAGGCCACAGCAGACGCCGTATCCTCAGGTTGACCAACGCGTCCTAGTGGCACGCGGGATGCAATCTGGGCGCGGTAGGTCTCTGGGTCGAGGCCCCGCAAAGACGAAAAGTATTCGCTTTGTGCCTTGCCCATGGCTGTTGTGACGTGGTTTGGACACACCGCATTAACGCGAATGCCCGACGGCGCCAGATCGATCGCGGCGGTTCGGGTCAGTCCGATCATGCCGTGCTTGGACGACACGTAGGGTGCCATTTGCCGAAAACCGGTTTTAGCGGCCTGGCTAGCGATATTGATGACGCTGCTGCCTGCTGTCATCACCCGTGATGCCTCGCGGGTCCATAAAAATGCGCCGGTCAGGTTGACGGCCATGACGCGTTGCCATTCCTGCAGGCTGAGTTCAGGCAGTGGCTTGATGATGTCACCAATGGCCGCGTTGTTTACAACGATGTCCAGTTGACCGAAATGCGCCACCACAGCGTCCGCCGCCTTTCGCACTGACTCTTCGGATGCGACGTCGCAGCTGATGCCGATCACGTCATAGCCCGCTTGTTTCAGGTCTGTGACCACCGCGTTTTCCGATGTCATAACGGACTCGAGGTCCGTAACGACCAAACGACAGCCTGCTAACCCCAGACGCGTCAGGATGCCGTGGCCGAGCCCGCCTTCGCGGCCTGCGCCGGTGCACAGCGCTACTTTACCCTCGAGTCCTCTCATTCAATGGACTCGGTCACCATGAAGGTAGCGCCATCGGCAAACTCTCTAAACTGCGCCGCAACGTCTTGCGCAGCGGGTGCGCCAACGGCCGCCATAAAGTCATCCATATGCTCAACTTCAATGAGTTCGACATAGGCATAGGGCGCGTCAGGTGAGCCACCCAATAACCCCTGACTGCGCAGTACTTCAAACCCGCTACAGCCGTTAAGGCGTCTGACGCTGGGAATGTCCACCGTGCGCGCCCACTGCTCGTAGTCATCCCGGTCCACGCCCTCTTTGAGATTAAATAGCACTACGATCGTGGTCATGGTCCCCCCTTGTTCTATTGTTTTGATCAGGCGGCTGGTTATTTCGCAGATGCGGCGGCCCGCCAGGGCAGGCAGCCTGCGGCCCAGAGACCGCCTTGCTTACCTTTGACGGTTAAACATATCATCAAACAGCAAAAATCGAATCTGAAGGGCCAAAAATGAATCGATCTCACGATCACGATATGGCGGTCTCTTTGACGCAACACGACCGTTCACGCCGCGCCTTTGTGGCAACACTCCGCTCGCATGTCCTGCAGCGTATGGCCGGTGATTTGCGCCAGCATTTTGAGGGCACCGTTGGGCCCGAACATGAGAAATTGGGCGCTCCGCTTGAATCACCGGAAGCCATTCATGAGGCGCTGAAACCCGAGCTCCCCTTCAAAGCCTATAGCAGCGTGAGAACGTCCGCGCAGGAAATGGTGTTTGATGTTGTCAGTGACGCAGTAGACCGTGAACTCGAGACATTGAATGAAAGGGCCGCCCAGCCGGCTAAAAAAGGGAGTCTGACGCTCAATCCAGCCTTGCCGTTGCCGAAAAGTGTGACGGGAATTGACGTGCACCTGTCGCCCGGCGCCTACCACGAGGAGCGTGCTGACAATGACGTGTCAGCAGGCGCGGTATACGACAATTCGATTGATGTATTTGCCTTTGGTCAATTTGGTAAGCGGCACAACGACATCGGCGCGACCTTATCAAACTACCTGCGACTCAAATTTCCCGAGTTTGTGCCGACGTCGATCTTAGATTGCGGCTGCACCATCGGACACAACACGCTGCCATGGGCGGAGACCTATCCTGATGCAGAGGTCACGGCAATTGATGTCGCCGCGCCCGTGCTGCGCTACGCGCACGCCCGTGCTGAATCGATGGGCGTGCCGGTCGATTTCAGGCAAATGAACGCGACCGCGATGGACTTCGAAGACGAGCAGTTCGACGTCGTATTTTCTTCCATGTTTATGCATGAGCTTCCGCTGAAGCATATCCAACAATATCTGAAGGAAGCCTTCAGGGTGCTGAAGCCCGGCGGAGTCTTGTGGCAAATGGAGTTACCGCCCATGAATGCCATGCCGCTATACGAAAATTTTTACATGAACTGGGATACCTACTACAACAACGAGCCCTATTACGGCACGTTCCGGAAGCAGGACTACCGGCGTCTACTGACTGACGCAGGGTTTGCTGCCGACGATTTCATCGAGGCGACCATGCCACGCTACACTTTTATTGGCGAGGCAGCCTTTGCAGAGTCAATTCATAGCGACAATACCTTTGACACGCTGACTGGCAGGATGGATCCCAAAGGCACCCGATGGTACGGGTTTGGGGCTTGGAAGCGCTGAGATATGAGCACCAGACGGATTCCCCGCAAGCGACGCGGCCAACGGCATCAGTTTTTTGACGCAGATGGTGTCGACGAGGTGTTGAGTTGCGTGCTTCGCCTCACCTCTGAAGTGTCGGCGCTGAGCGAGCGGCTGTATTTGACCGAGCGGGTACTGGAAGCGCAGGGATTGAACGTGGCCAACGAGGTCGAGCGCTACGCATTGTCGGAGGCAGAAGAATCCGCACTGAGTGCTGAGCGGCAACGGTTGATTGAGACGGTGCTGGCGCAACTGGGCGCGAGCGCTCAAGGCGCAGAATCCATCGAAGATGACGCTGGCGGTCCGTCCTGAGCGGCCGTGCCGATGAACGGCACTGTGCCTAATCCCCATTATCCGGCCTTGTTCAGTCCCGTTTCACTGGGTGGACACACGCTGCGCAACCGCATTATCCACGCGTCTATCGTGACCAAGTATGTGGTGAATCATGCGCCGACCGAGGCGCTACTGAACTACTACCGCTCGCGAGCAGCGGGGGGGGCGGCGGCCATCATTACTGAACCGGTTGCCATGACCGCCCACAACCGCATCTCCAGCCGGCTCCGTGCCTGGGATGACGGCGGACTGGATGACCTCAAGCGAGCAGCCGATATCGTCAATGGTGAGGGCGCACTCTTGCTGGGTCAGGTGCAGGATTCCGGGCGAGGTCGGCATTCTGTGGGGCGCAATGACGGTGCCGTCGGTGCCTCCGCGTTGCCCGATGACTTGAGTTGGACTGTCCCCGCAGCACTCTCTGTCATGGAGATCGATGACATGATTGCCGATTGGGCTGTTGGGTGCGCGCGACTCCAGTCTTCGGGGTTCGCGGGCGTGGAGATATCGGCCGGCCATGGGCACTTGTTTCATCAATTTTTATCGCCCTGGTCGAATCGCAGAGAAGATGACTTCGGGGGTGATCTGACTGGGCGACTGCGTTTTCTGAGCCAGTTGATCAGCGCCATTCGTCAGGAATGTGGCTACCCTTTCATTATTGGACTCAAACTACCCGCAGAGGATGGCGTCGAGGGCGGTATCGACCTCGCGTTGGCCAAAGAGATCGCCACACAGTTGGCCAAGCAGCGTGCGGAGTTCGATAGCTGGACCTGGGTGTGGGGGGCTCACGCTCGCTCGCTATATAAACATTTGCCCGATGCCCATGGTGAGCGCCATCCCTACCTGTCACACATTGCCGAATTAAGAGCGGTTGCGCCTGATATCCCCACGGGCGCGATTGGGTATATCACCGACCCCAATGAATGCGAAACCGCATTGACCGATGGCACTGCCGATCTGGTCTTTCTGGGACGTCCACTGATCACTGACCCTGCCTTCCCTATAAAGTCTGAGCAGGGTAGGGAGGCTGATATCCGCTACTGCGTGTCGTGCAACACGTGCTGGCGCAGTATCATCGATGGCAGCGGGCTGGCCTGCGACAACAACCCCAGAGTGGGCGCCGCCGACGAGCACAACTGGCGGCCTGATCAGGTGGCGTCCCCCAAGCACATCGTGGTGGTGGGTACGGGTGTTGCGGCGCTGGAGGCGGCTCATACGGCTGCGCGCCGCGGCCACCGTGTCACCGTAGCGGGTGACGATGCCCAAGTTGGCGGTAAGACCTGGCTCCATGCCGGGCTGCCCGGTGGCGAGAATCTGTCGAGCGTCTATGACTATCAATATTTGATGGCCAAGCGACATGGCTGTGAATTTGTTTTGGGCAGACACGCGACGGCAGAAGATGTGCTGGCGCTACAGCCTGATGAGGTGGTGCTGGCCACCGGTTCCCGCAGTGGGCAGCCGTCTTGGTTGAGCGATGAATGGGCGGCGTCCGGACTGATTCCGAGCGCACGCGAGATGGCAGCGACGCTGCTCGAGCGCAACGATATGACTGAAGGTCGCGTTGTGCTGGTGGATCAAGATCACTCTGAGATGACCTACGCGATCGCCGAGTTATTGGCGGCGCGATTCTCTGCGGTGACGGTGGTCACCTCGCGGGAACGGATTGCCCACGATGTTTCCCTCATCAATCGCCAGGGCATTTACCAGCGACTCCATGATCTCGGCATCGAAATACTCTGCAATGTGGAACCCGCGGGTTTGGATGCCTTGGAAGAGGGGCAGTTGGCGGTGCGCAACGTCTACAACGGCGTCATTCAGCGTGTTGAGGATGTCGTCGCGGTGACCCACGCGAGCAGTCGCATTCCCAATAACGAATTGCAGCCGATCTTGGAGGCCGCTGGGATCCCGGTCACTGCGGTGGGCGATTGCAGAGCGCCGCGCTCACTGCTGGCGACAACGCGCGAAGCCTATGAGGTCGCCTGCCACGTCTAGAGTGGCGCCTTCTTTGAGAGGTTGCCGTTAACTGTATGGAGACTTGCCGGACAGCGCGCCGGGGATCAGCCGGTTGTTATGCCTTGAGTATGCGCTGCTCGACCATTACGGTCCGGTGACTTGATACTGTCGCGTGATCGCTGTCCGATTCTCTTTGTGAAACCCCGGCGCGTGCATGACTTCTTGCGCAAATGCCTCTGCCTGATCCAGATAGTGGGGCGAGGTCGGGTCAGTCATGTGGCTACCGTATTGGTGAGTGCCCAGGATCTTTTGCGCGCCGTCCGCTGTCCACTCGATGAGGTAGTAGAGGCCGTCGCCCGCGACAACGGTCAGATGGTCATCGCTCTCATCCAGCCGTTCCGCATACATTGCGCGCAGCGTGTCAGGGCCGCCGGCGGCGGGCCAGGTGCGATCTTCTCTACCGTGCTGCTGAACAGCGCCCCACTCCGGATCCAGCCGCCCCGACACATCGCGCACGGACGCCATGCAGTATTGCAAGGTGTCACGGGCATCGGGTAGCGGCTCGCCAGTGCGCTCCGCCTGCCACTCCTCAAGAAGAATACACACGCCCAATGCGGCGTGGCGGTTGGTCTTGTCCGTGTGCAGATCCCATTCGCGAATCAACGACAGTGCCTCTGCCTCTTGCTCATTATTGGCTTCCAACTCGGCAATCGCGGCGAGGTAGGCATGACCGCGATACTGGGGCGAATAGGCGTTGTCGTGTTTGATAGCACTGAAGTCTGCGAAGGAGATAGCGGGATCGGCATCCAGTAGTTCGAGTCCGCGCACCGCTCGGTTAGTCATGCGGGTTGGCCAGCCGCTCTCCTTTGGATACTCCGCGAGTACTGGGTTGCTACCTGCTGAACTAATCTGAAAGGGTGACTGGTTTGCGCTGTGTACATAGCCAGACGCGGGGTTTGTCATGCTGGGCAGCTCGTCGATAGAGAGGTACTCATTCCAGATCAGATCGCTGCGATCGCCAGGCAGATACTGGTCCCACTGCCAGCCCCTGGCGCGGCGGGGCATCATCGCGTTGTGGATGAAGTAGATATCGCCGTCGGCGTTGGCATAAACAAAATTGAAGCTGGCAATGTGCTGTAGCGCGATCGCGTCACGCCACTCCTCAAAGGAGGTAGCGGCGCTCATGGCCAGCCATTGTTCGACCTGGCGAATTTCGTTCATACCCGCGTAACGAATAGCGTAGGTGCCGTGATCCGTCTTCATGACCGGGCCATGGATAGAGCGATAACCCTTCTCCTTCACTGTCCACGGTAGCCACCCGAACAATCGCACCTTGATATCGATGTCGAATGCCTCAAGCTCCAGCCACTCTCCGTCAACCCGATACCGGTTCTCATCAGTCGGATCGATATCCAGCACATAGGTATCGACCAGATCGGGCTGATTCACCGTTGCGCCCCAGCCGTGGTGCTCGGTGAATCCGACACCCAACGCAGGCGCTCCAATAAATAAGCCGCCCATGGCGTTGAGGCCCTCGCCGCTCTGCAGGTGGGCCTCATACCAAGAAACGGGGCCAATGAGCGGTTGATGGGAATTGATCATTAGCAAGGTTGAGCCCGCCTCGGTCCTCGTGGGCCCGACGGCGGTCGCATTGGATCCCAGCGTGATGGCGGTATTAGGGAGTACGGGTCCTTCACTGACCTCGAACTGGCGGGTTTCGGCGCGCAACTCAACGATTGATTGCTCAAAGCCATAGAACAACAAGTGCCTGAACATGTGCGCTGCAATCACGTCCTGCGGTGTCACAGGCAGGACATCGAGGGTGACGCGCTCGGGATGTGCGGCTGCAAACTCGTTGAAGCCCGCAGCGAATGCCGCCAGGTACTCTCGGGTTTCCGGTTTCAGTTGGGTTTCATAATCGCGCTCGATGACGTCCCAAAACCCCAGCCACTTGATCAGATAGTCGGTGACCGCCGCGTCGCGACCAAAATAACTGGCCGCGTTGCCACGGTAATAGGGCAGTGTCTCTTCCAGAATTTCCCAGCCGTCTTCGGCTTGAGCCCAGGCGAGACCGAAGGCCATGTCCGCGTCGGTAGCGCCATAAATATGTGGCACACCCAGAGCGTCGCGTTCAATCGACGCTTGCCAGCCGAATGAAACCGGCGAGGCGAGACACAGCAGTGTGAGGCTCAGGGTGAGCACTGACCGGATACTTCCGACCGATCCGATGGACCCTATATACCGGTTTGGGCGGCCAGCCCGGTCTAGCGACGCAGGGCGGTGGTTCAAACTGCCCTGGGGCTGCGTGCGTGTTCTAGCGATCACAAAGCAGAGACGTAGGCGGCAAGGTTGTCGATGTCCGCGTCGGTCATGGGTTTGGCCACCGGGTACATCATGGCGGACTGGGCACCCCGCTCCTCGCCTGCCCGATAGGCCGTCAGCTTGGCGACAATGTCAGACCCTGCTTGCCCCGCGAGCATGGGTCCAATGCCGCCTTCGCCCCGACTGCCGTGGCAGGCGATGCATTGACCGTAATATTTCTCACCCAATGCTTCAGGCGATGCCGCAGCAAGTGCCACCTGTTTGGCGGTCTCCACGTCGGCAATGCCGCCACCATTGGCCGCTTTCCAATCCTCATAGCACTCTCCCACACACTGGTTGCGGTTGCCCGTCCAGTCCGCGTTGTTGCTTTGGGTGCCGGCCCAAATCAAACCCGATACAACGACAACAAAAGCGGCGATAAGCGATGTGGTATTCATGCAGCGATTCCTGATTGGCTTGATGGTGCTGGGCGGCCCAGCAGAAAGCGCGGAATGATAAGGCTTCTGCCCGGAAGATGACAGGTTCCCGCCATGGGCTGTGGACTATTTCACGCATGCCTCACCGCGCACCGGTTTTGCAGTGACCCTGTGGCGACAAGCCGTCATACTTCGGACTCACTTCTACCGCCACCCATTGAGACGGGAGCCTTCTGATGTCAAACCCCTACCGCGGCACGATCAAAGTGCGCTTCGCCGATACTGACGCCAATGGTCATGCCTTCTTTGGCAATTACTTCGTATTCGCTGACGAGGTGTTGGGGGAATATTGGAATGAATTGGGTCTCGATGTCGCCGACGTGGTCGGTCCCGATTTTCTGACGTTTACCGTGAATGCCAACATGGATTTTCTGGGCGAGAGTCTGGCCGGGGATACGCTCGAAGTTGAAGTTGCGGCAGAGCGGGTCGGCAATTCGAGCATTGTTATCGGTTTTATCATGCGCAATATCCGAACCGGAGAAACCGCCGGCCGCGGCAGTTTTACCTACGTATTTGTCGACAAGCAGACTCGCAAAAGTCGCCCCATGCCCGCTGATTTCAAAGCCTCGGTTCTGGCAAGGCACCCCGAGTTGGCCTGAACGCCAAGTCTCGACGTATCTGTGTTGGAACTCACTGATCAATGGATCAGACTTGAGTTCATCAAGCCAGAGGTCATCCCGTGACAGCGCGAGAGAAAAACACCCATCAGGACAAGGGTCTGGTGCTGGTCTTACAGGATCTGCATGCGGCATCTCCTGCCCAGCTGCGGTCAAAGTCCAGCGAGGAAGCGGCACAGGACTACTGTTGGTCGGCGCTGGTGCTTTCTGCGGCCTTTGGCTTCCGCGTAGCGCCGGGGCACACTTACTATCTGTATTTGAGCGAGAGTCGATGGCAACTCTCTTTGATTTCGCCACAGGAATGGGGACACCGGTTGCCTGGTGCTTTCGTGGCTCACTGCCAGTTACGCCATGACATGACGTGGTCGCTCACTTTTGACTCATCGGTGGCAGAGGGTTCGGCAGTGCATGATGCCCTGGTGCAGTATCTCGCCGGTATTCGATCTCAGCTCGATGAGTCCGGTAGCTGGGGGGCACTGCTGCGCGAGGGAGAGCGGCACTTGCCTTATCAGCAGCGGGTGCTCACCACTGCGCTGTCTTCATCGTTGCGCCAGTCTCTGACACTAAGCGGTCAAAGCGGCGTGCCGCTGAGCGTGCCGCTGCTGCAGGATGCTATGTCGCTCACGGACAGCGCACCGGATGCTTCCGAGGATTGAACACGCGGTGGCGCCATAGAGATGTTGGGCGCTTCCCGCGTTACTGAGTGTCGGAGAACAGCTCTCGACCCACCAACATGCGTCGAATCTCAGAGGTACCCGCACCGATTTCGTAGAGTTTCGCGTCCCGGAGCAGCCTGCCCGTCGGGTAATCATTGATATAGCCGTTGCCGCCCAGCAGCTGAATCGCATCCAGAGCCGACTGGGTCGCCGCTTCCGCTGTATACAGAATGACGGCAGCAGCGTCTTTACGACTTTGCTCGCCGCGATCGAGTGCCTCGCAGACGGCATACAGATAAGCGCGGCTCGCCGAACAGCGCGCATACATATCGGCGAGTTTGCCCTGCACCAGCTGGAATTCACCGATGGGCTGACCAAACTGCTCTCTTTCGTGGACATAGGGGAGCACCGCGTCAAGGCAAGCCTGCAGAATGCCAACGGGCCCTCCCGACAGCACCGCTCGCTCATAGTCTAGGCCAGACATGAGTACGCGCACGCCACTGCCCACTTGTCCCAGCACTTGGCTAGCAGGGATGACACAGTCTTCAAACACCAACTCGCAGGTATTTGACCCGCGCATGCCCAGCTTGTCGAGCTTGGGAGATCGCGAAAAGCCGCCCGTATCGCGCTCGACAATCAATGCGGTGATGCCCTTTGAGCCGGCATCTGGGTCGGTTTTGGCATAGATCACGTAAACGTCCGCATCGGGGCCATTGGTGATCCACATCTTGTTGCCATTGAGCACAAAATCATCGCCCTGGCGGTCTGCCCTCAGACGCATGCTGACCACGTCAGAGCCGGCGCCGGGTTCCGACATCGCCAACGCTCCGATGTGTTCGCCGCTACAGAGTCCGGGTAGGTACTGCGCTTTTTGATCGGCGGTACCGTTCAGGCGAATTTGGTTGAGACACAGATTGGAGTGAGCGCCGTAAGACAAGCCGACCGAGGCGCTAGCGCGGGAGATCTCTTCCATGGCAATCGCATGGGCCAGATAGCCCATGCTACTGCCGCCAAACTCCTCAGGAATGGTAATGCCCAGCAGGCCCAGGTCGCCCATTTTTCGCCACAGATCACGAGGAAAGTCGTTGTCCCGATCGATGTCTGCTGCCCGGGGTGCGATTTCTGCCATGGCGAACTGATGCACCGTTTCGCGCAGTAAACCGATTTCTTCTCCGTGCCCGTACTGTAAGGTGGCATAGGGTGTGCTCATGCCGGCAAACTCCCGTGATAAAGGTGGTGTCGAGCCGGTAGGCTTTACGCGGCCGAGTCCATCATAACGAGGTCGGCGAGTAAGCCATAGGGCCAATCTCTTGCCCGCAGGGCGGCCGTCGCCACACAGGATCGCCATACATGAGAAAAGGTCAGTGAAATCACGATGAGGAAACTGCTGAAGTTTGGGCACTCGATGACTGCGATCACTTTTCTGGGATCGGTGGTGGTGCTGTGGGTGTTCCATCAACAGCTGCCGGCGCCCAGCGACGCGCTCGAGGTCTACAGCGCCCAGCGATCGGCGATGGAGAGAGTGGCGTCGTTAGTGCTGATGCCCTCTTTGCTGATCAGCCTGCTGTTCGGTTTAGCCTCGATGGCGGCGGTGCCGGGTTTTCATGGTGCACCGTGGGCGTGGGGCAAGCTGGTTACGACGGTCCTCATGCTAGAAGGCAGTTTGCTGGGGATACAGAGTCCGATCAAACGGGAGGCCGAACTTGCCGTCGCTGCAATGACAGACGGCGATCTGGTAGGCGAACTGGCGCAGAAATTGGCGGCAGAGCAGTGGTCGCTGATATTGATCGGTCTGGTTGCCACGGCCAATGTGGCACTCGGTGTTTGGCGGCCCAGGTTTCGCTCGCGCGCTACTCCAGCGTCCTGAACATCAGCGCTAGGCGTTTGCCGCGACTCAGATTTTCCAGAAACTCCTGAGGTTGCGCGTCCCGAGTCAGGAAGTCAGAAAAGCCAATGAGTTTATCGACATCGAAGCCGTCCAAGTTTAAGAAACCCATTTGCCACTCGGCGAATTCTCGTGACTCGGACTCGCCTTTGAAAAGAATCCGAACGCTATGGTGCCGGGTGTCCCGCTCGATCTCGTTAAACGTTTTATTGACGGCGAATTCGTTGCCTTCAAGCACCTGATAGAAGCAGCCCTCTCGGTATAGAAGCAGTCCTGTTAAGCCTCGTTCCGAATTGGCGCTGCGGGCAACTGCGAGTAACTCGACCAGATCTATCTGAGAGAAAGGCTCTGCCTCAGTGCTGACATACGCGAGGTGGTATATCGGTTCATCGGAAGACTGTGGGGCATTACTGGGGTTGCCGTGCTCTGACATGGTAGGGGGCCTTTGAATGCAATGTATGCTACTTCACCGTCTAGCCCCCACTAACGAGCTTGCTTGCTAGATAGCCAATAGTCAAATAAAATTGACAGACTAGTGTGAAATAAAATGGACATAAACATGGACAAGCGTCTTGGCTGCGCCGTTCATCGTTCCGATTTTTGACATGGGGGAATGCCATGATGGAAGCGCCTGCATCTGATGTCGCAACAAATCTAACCACCCAGCAGGCCTTGGAGAGCCAGCCTCTGGCCCCACGGTTCTATTGCACCGACTACGCGGCCATGGAGCATATTGATGTCGGGCCTGTGCGAGCAGAGTGGGATCTGATGATGCGCGACTTTGAGCTCGACAAGAACCGCGGACACTTTAAGCAGAATTACGAGTACGACCCCAGCATTCTGGAGTCTGACCCGGAATTGAAAGAGGAGTTTTTGGACCTGCTGGTCTCATCGATCACTGCAGAGTATTCAGGTTGCGTGCTCTATCAAGAAATTGAGAAAAATGTGAGCAACCCCGACGTCGCCAAGCTGATGCGTTTCATGGCCCGTGATGAATCTCGTCACGCGGGCTTTATCAATAAAGCGCTTAACAAGTTGGGTGTCGCGGTTGATCTGGGCGTGCTCAAGCGTGAGAAGGAATACACCTTTTTTAAACCCAAATACATTTATTACGCGACCTACCTGTCGGAAAAGATCGGTTATGCCCGCTACATCACGATCTACCGGCATCTCGAGCGCCACCCCGAGAAGCGGTTCCATCCGATCTTCAAGTGGTTCCTCGAGTGGTGTAACGACGAGTTCGCCCACGGTGAGGCTTTCGCGCTGATCATGCGGTCAGACCCCAAGTTACTGACAGGATTCAATAAGCTTTGGATTCGTTTTTTCTTGTTGGCCGTGTACTCGACTATGTATGTCAGGGATCACTCGCGACCCAAGCTATACGAAGCTTTCGGGATGGATGTCACCGAGTTTGACTACACCGTATTTGATATCACCACCGAGATCTCCCGACAGGTGTTCCCGCTCACATTGAATACCGACGATCCCCGCTTCCGCGCGGGTCTTGAGCGAATGCGCGCACTGCAGGTGGCCCGCGACGCACTCGAGGGTCAGCGGGGGCCCGTGGCGATGCTCAAGAAGTGGGGTTATTGGGTGGGTTCCGGGCTGACCTTCGCCCGCTTGTTCCTGCTGCCCACCCAGGCCAACACCATTCCGGATCAAGTGTGCATGGAACCTGCCTGGTAACGGGCAACAGGTCGTCGCGCCGCCACCGGGGTGCATCAGCAGAGCCTGCTGCTCATTGCCTTCGACGGGTCTGGCGCGAACTCTATGCTGCCCGCAGCGTGAGCTAGACGCTCGTTCGTTTAGGCTGCGGATCGCGGGGCTGTTCTCAACTCTGCCGGTTTGATACGTTGACGCCTCAGTGAATCCTAGAGGTTAAACCGTGTCTGTTATCGAAGTTCATCAGGAAGCCGGTGTCGCACTCGTGACGTTGAATCGTCCCGACGCGCATAACGCCCTCAATCGTGCATTGTCCGAGGCCATCATTGCGACCTTCGCCGATCTAGCGGCTGACGAGGGGGTGCGAGCGATTGTGTTGACCGGTGCCGGCCGCGCGTTTTGTGCTGGCGTGGATCTTAAGGCATTGACGGATGAACCCGAGCTGCTGTCGAGCGGACTCGGTCTAGGGCCCGAGTCGCCGATTGTCGTGGCGCTGGAGCGGTGCCCCCAGCCCATAATCGGCGCGGTGAATGGTGCCGCGGTCACCGGAGGATTCGAGCTGGCGCTCGCCTGCGATTATTTGTTCGCCAGCGAGCACGCGCGCTTTGCCGATACTCATGCCCGCGTTGGCATCTTGCCGGGATGGGGTTTGTCGCAAAAATTGTCCCGCATCATTGGCATCAATCGCGCGAGAGAAATGAGTTTGACCGGCAATTTCATTGATGCCCAACGCGCCGAGGCGTGGGGACTGGTCAATCGTGTTTGCGCCGCTGAAAGTCTCCTTGAGGAGGCGCTGGCGAGTGCCGCACAAATCGCAGACGCGGATCCGAAAGCCGTTTTTGCGCTAAAGGCGCTGATGAATGATGGCGTGAAAGAGACGCTCGGCGACGCATTGGTGCTGGAAGGCGAACGCGGCAATGCCTTTGCCAAGACGGTTGATTACAGCCAGATGAGTGCTCGCTTGGCGGCACTGCGCCAAAGAGCAGCCAAGCAGTGACGCACCGCCGTCGCTGCCTCTTAAGAGTGCTTTTGCAATTTGTGAAGAGAGCATGAAGGCGTGATCGGGTTATTGAGTGGTGTGCTGCTGTGGAGCGCCGCACATCTTTTCAAACGCATTGCGCCGGCACAGCGAGGGCGACTCGGCAATGCCGGCAGACCTCTCGTGGCACTCCTGTTGCTGGTGTCCGTCGTCATGATGGTCATGGGTTATCAGCAGGCCTCTACCAACGTGTGGTGGGGCCGTCAGACGCTATGGGTCGGCGTCAACAACCTGCTGGTTTACCTAGGCTTCTATTTTATTGTGGGGTCCAACCTGGGTGCCCGGGTCGCGGGTGTGATCCGCCATCCGCAGCTGACTGCCATCAAGCTCTGGTCGCTGGCGCATCTGCTTGTGAATGGCGACTCCGTCTCGCTGATACTGTTTGGCGGTTTGCTGGTCTGGGCAGTGCTGGAAGTGGTGATCATCAATAAACAGGACGGCAAGCCGCCGCTGAGTAAGCCGAATCCTTCCTTGGTTCGCGAACTGGGTGCCATTGTGATCACGCTCACCCTCTACGGGGTTGTTGCGTACCTTCATGGCATGCTCGGTTATCCCGTTCACGGCTGACATCAACCGTCGTATGAGTCAACGTTTCAAACTCACCGATGCGTTCATTCGCAAAGCTTTGGATAGATTGGCGCAAGACCACGTTGAAGTTGAGCGGGCCGTTGCTCAGGTCGGCTATCCGCCGTCGCGGCGCCGTGAACACTCCTTTGAATCGCTGGCAAGGATTGTCATCGGCCAGCAGCTGTCCACCAAAGCCGCCGCGACGATCGCTCAGCGCGTTGATGAGACAGTGGGGGGTGCGCTGCAGCCAGAGACCTTGCTCGCCACAAACGCTGACAGACTCAGGGCAGCGGGGTTGTCACGCCAGAAAATCAGCTATCTGCAATCTTTGGCAGAGGCCGTGCGCTCCGGCGCATTACCCATCGAGACGTTGCCCACGCTCTCTGATGATGATGTCGAGGCCGCGATTACCGCGGTGCGTGGGTTTGGTCGTTGGTCTGCACATATGTACATGATGTTCTCTTTGGGGCGTCCCGACATTTGGCCCAGTGGAGATCTTGCTGTGCGGGTCGGGTTTGGCCGAATCATGGGTTGGACAGAGCGGCCAGACGAAAACACGGTCATCCGCGAGGGCGACGCCTTCGCGCCTTATCGCAGTGCGCTGGCGCTGTTGTGCTGGCAGTTTTACAGCGAGGCGCCGCTATGAGTTTCAGCGAATGGGATGAGCGCTGCATGACCCTGGCGCTCGAAGAAGCCCGGCGTGCGGCGGATCGCGGTGAGGTGCCAGTGGGGGCAGTGCTGACCCGCGGTGAGAGGGTACTGGCGCATGGTGGCAACGCGCAGATCGAGCTTCACGACGCCACCGCCCATGCCGAAATCCGGGTATTGAGAGAGGCCGGTGTCAGGGACGGTAACTATCGGCTGCCGGGCACAACGCTATATGTGACGCTGGAGCCTTGCACGATGTGTTGCGGCGCGCTGGTTCATGCGCGGGTCGAGACGCTAATCTTCGCCACCCGTGAACCTCGTGCGGGCGCAGTGGTGAGTACCGCCGGCGCGCTGGATAACGGCTCCCTCAATCACTCGGTGACCTGGTCGGAAGGGTTGTTGGGCGCCGAGAGTGGCGAATTGTTGCGCGCCTTTTTTCAGCAGCGCCGCGTGGGTCAGCACGGTGATCATGACGGTTCAGAGTACGGGTGAGTGTGACCCTTGCAGCGACTCGGGGAGCAGTCCCTGCAGCGAGATGGGCGGCGATATTTTACTGCCCGGCAGATTCTGTAGCGCCAGCATCCCCTCGTAGTGGCGGATGTTGTCGACGTAAGTGACGGCGGTTTGTCCCTCCGCAAAGCCAAATTTCGTTCTCGGAAAGAATTCCGGATTTTGTAACTTGGGTAGCTGAGCTCTTACGTCGGGCCAGTGGTGGGGGTTGCCGCCGGCCCGCTGCGTCAACACTCGCGCATCTTCCAGATGACCCATGCCAATGGTGTAAGCCGCCAGTGCCATCGATGTTCGATGCGGTTCATCAATATCGGCGGGCAGTCGACGCAGCAGATCTTTGAAAAAACGCGCGCCGCCGCGCAGACTTTGTCGCGCATCGGTACGGTCTTCGATGCCCAATTCGCCGGCGGTCACCCGTGTCAGCATCATCATGCCGCGCACGCCGGTGTGTGATCGAGCGTCGGGATTCCAGTGGGATTCCTGATACGCCATCGCCGCCAGCAGACGCCAGTCCATCTGATACTCATCGGCCACCGCTTCCATCAGGGGCTGCCACTGCGGCAGGTCGTTTTGCACCTTGCGTTGGAAGGTGAGCGAGCCGACCCGCGACACGTTGTCGTAGCGTCCAAAATGCTGGCGCTCAAGTTGAGCTAGAGACCCAGAAGCCTGAGCATCGGCGAAGAATGCATTGATCAGGGTGGTGGCGTCCTCTGCTTGCTCGGAGCGCGGCAAATACCAGACTGCCGGCGTGACCTCGCCGATCTCCATCGCTGCGACGACACGCGGAAACAGCTGCTGCTGAATGCCGAATTCGATTGAGTCGACGATGGCGACCTCTGCTCTCTCCTCCGTAATCAGTTGCATCAACTCCAGAGAGTCTGCGGCGTGAATCTCTCGCCATGACAGCTCAGGTAGGGCTTCTCGCAGGGTCGTCAACAGCTCGATATGGGCGCTACCGGCCACAACAATCAGATCACGGCCTACCAGCTCAGGCAGCGTGCGTGGCCGCCGAGCGCCAGATTTGTACACCACCAGTGGCTGCTGCTCTAGGTAGGCGTCCGATGCGATAAATTTAGCGTCTCGAGAGGGGCTTTGACTCAAGCCAGCTGCGGCGATGTGGGCTTCGCCCTTCTCGAGCAGATCAAAAACCTCAGGCAAGCTGAACGCCACTTTGATACGCAACTGCATGTCGTGTTCGCGCGCGAATTGCTTCACCAGCGCGTACTCAAATCCCGAGGCTCTGTCTCCTTCAAAGTAGTAAGTCGTGGGCGTATTGCGCGTCACAACCACCAGCTCCTCGCCCGGCGCCATCGGCGCGAGGGTGGGTGAATCGAAGCAGGCCTGTAACAGCAGCGTCAGGCCTCCGATCGTAAAAGTAGTGGCAACACGGCCCATAAGCGGATTGTAGGCTGTCCCTCGCGAAGACGATATGGCCGCTGTATCTGTTGCTGTGTGGGAGAGGGCGGTGCGTGGGCCTCGCATTGAGTCTCCCTGTCGCCAGCCCTGAGATGAGGCGTTGATAGGCGTCCGGGTTATTCATGCGAAGGGGGCGGCGCGGTATACTCTGCTCGCTGTTTCGCTCAGGAACCCCAGATGCTTATTCTGCCCGGATCGTCCGCGCTGTCCGACGCCCGTTATCAGTTGTTGGCGGCCGAAGTCTCGGCGCTGGACAAGGGGTGGACGCTCCGCGAGGCGGTGCATGCTTATGCGGTGGACGTCGACTCTGGGCAGGCGCTTGATAGAGAGCGTCTGGCTGCCTTGTTGCAGCCCGGTACCGCTCCTGACGTTGACCCACAGTGCTTGAGTCGCCCGGGGCAGCGCATTGTCAGCCCAAGGTTTGGCACCATCTCCCCTTGGTCGAGCAAGGCCACTGATATCGCTCATAACTGTGGCTTCGATGGCTTGCGCCGTATTGAGCGACTGACGCTGTATGGCATTGATGGTCTCGAGGCCGGGGCAGCCTGTGGTGCTCTGGATGCCTTACTCCACGATCGAATGGTTGAAACTGTGGTGAATGCTTTTGACGCACTCGACCCACTGTTTGAACGATCCGCTCCGCGATCCTTCGACGAGATTAACCTGCTCGGGGACGGTGCAGCGGCGCTGGAATCAGCGAATAAAAACCTGGGTTTGGCGCTCACTGACGACGAAATTGCATATCTCGTAGAGGCGTTTACCGATCTGGGCAGAAATCCCCGCGATATCGAATTGATGATGTTCGCGCAGGCCAACTCAGAGCACTGCCGCCACAAAATCTTCAATGCCAGCTGGGAAGTCGACGGCCAAAACCAGCCGCATTCGTTGTTTGGCATGATTCGGCACACCAATGAGGTCGGTGGTGACAATGTACTGTCGGCCTATTCAGACAATGCTGCGGTGGTCTCGGGCCACCGGGCGGGGCGGTTTTATCCAAACGATGACGACCGGGTCTGGCGCTTTCACGAGGAGCCGGTTCATCTGTTGATGAAGGTCGAAACCCATAACCACCCGACCGCCATCTCGCCCTTTTCCGGTGCAGGCACCGGCGCCGGTGGCGAAATCCGTGATGAGGGCGCGGTGGGGCGTGGCTCCCGACCCAAGGCGGGCTTGGCGGGGTTCTCGGTATCACATTTGGAAATCCCGGATCAGCCGCGGCCCTGGGAGCTGAGCTACGGCCGTCCGAACCGGATTGTCTCGCCGCTGCAAATCATGACCGAGGGGCCGATTGGCGCAGCGGCTTTTAATAACGAGTTTGGTCGACCCAATTTGGCGGGTTATTTCCGCACCTTTGAAACCCAGACTGCCGGCGGTGTCCGCGGTTACCACAAGCCCATCATGATCGCGGGTGGCTTTGGCAATATTCGCGAGGAGCATGTGAGCAAGGGTGCCTACTCAGCGGGTGCCAGCCTCATTGTCCTGGGTGGCCCGGCAATGCTCATCGGTTTGGGCGGCGGCGCAGCGTCGTCAATGGCCAGCGGCGACAGTGCTGAAGATCTGGACTTTGCATCGGTGCAGCGCCAAAACCCTGAGATACAGCGTCGCTGTCAGGAAGTGATCGATCGCTGCTGGAGTCTTGGCGATGAAAATCCGATTGCTTTTATTCATGACGTGGGCGCCGGGGGTTTAAGCAATGCCCTGCCGGAGCTGGTGAAGGATGGTGGTCGTGGCGGGCGCTTTGAGTTGCGCGATGTGCCCAATGATGAACCCGGCATGTCTCCTCTGGAGATCTGGTGTAACGAATCCCAAGAGCGCTATGTACTTGCGGTAGAGCCACAGGATTTGGCGCGATTCGAGATGATCTGCGAGCGAGAGCGGTGCCCTTATGCCGTGGTGGGCGAAGCGACGGAGGCATTACATCTGGCGGTTTCCGATCGTCAATTTGGCAATGAGCCCGTCGACCTCCCGATGTCCGTGCTGTTCGGTAAGCCGCCCAAAATGCATCGGCGTGTCGAGCGGCGGCCGCCGGTTGCCGACGATTTTGATCCGGCGCAGGTCTCGCTCCCTGACTCGCTTGAACGCGTACTGACGTTTCCCGCTGTGGCGTCCAAGAGCTTTTTGATCACGATCGGCGATCGCAGCGTCACCGGTATGGTGGCGCGAGACCAAATGGTGGGGCCCTGGCAGGTGCCGGTCGCTGATTGCGCTGTGACCACAGTGTCACTCGATTCTCATCTGGGCGAGGCGATGTCGATGGGGGAGCGAACGCCGGTCGCACTGCTCGACGGCCCGGCCTCTGGCAGGCTGGCGGTCGCCGAAGCGATTACCAATTTGCTGGCTGCCCCGATTGCATCACTGCAGGACATCAAGTTATCCGCCAACTGGATGTGTGCCGCAGGTTACGAGGGTGATGACGCGGTGCTGTATGACACCGTTGAAGCTGTGGGCCTGAATTTTTGTCCCGCATTGGGCGTGACGATCCCGGTGGGCAAGGACTCCATGTCAATGCGCACGGTCTGGGAAGAGGGCGCCGAAGACCGCGCTGTGACGGCGCCTGTCTCGCTCATCGTGTCGGCGTTTGCGCCTTGCGGAGATGCCCGCCAAACCCTGACGCCGGTGTTGTCATCGAGACAAGATACCGTGCTGCTGCTGATTGACTTAGGCCGAGGACGGGATCGAATCGGTGGGTCGGTGCTGGCACAGGTCTGGCAGCACATGGGGCGATTGGCGCCGGACGTCGAGGCGGAAGACGTGCTGGCGCTGGTAAGTTTGATGACGAAAGCCCGACGGGAAGGCTGGATACTGGCTTACCACGACCGATCGGATGGTGGCCTGCTGGTCACCCTGCTCGAAATGGCGTTCGCCAGTCGGAGCGGACTGCAGGTAGATCTCGATGTCACGCCGGAGCAAGCCAACGCCCGATTGTTCTCAGAAGAAGTCGGTGTGGTGATTCAGGTGGCTAACGAGCATGTCGCTGGACTGATGTCACTGGCGACTTCTCTCGGGCTGGGTGATGCCGTCAGCCCCGTGGCGACACCGCGTCAGGACGAGCGAATCGTGGTCAACACCCCGCAGTTCGAACTGATCGATAGCCGCCGCAGCGCGCTGCAATCTTTGTGGTCAGAGACGAGCCATGCGATTGCGCGAGCGCGGGATAACGCCGACTGTGCGGATGAGGAGTTTGCGGCGATTCAGGTAGCTGATCCTGGGCTGTCAGCGGCGCTCACTTTTGACTGTGATGACGACATCGCAGCGCCCTTTATTGCAACGGGCTCGCGCCCCAAAGTGGCGATTCTCCGAGAACAGGGCGTCAATGGTCAGATGGAGATGGCGGCGGCATTCGACCGCGCCGGGTTTACGGCGGTGGACGTTCATATGAGCGATCTCATGGCCGGTCACCAGACGTTAGCTGACTTTCATGGTCTGGCCGCCTGCGGTGGCTTCTCTTACGGCGATGTGTTGGGTGCGGGCGAGGGCTGGGCGAAAAGCATTCTCTTTAATGAGGGCGTGAGGGCGCGGTTTGCACAGTTTTTCGAGCGCACCGACACCTTCTCACTGGGTGTGTGCAACGGCTGCCAGATGTTGTCGGCACTGCAGGAGATTATTCCTGGCACAGATCACTGGCCCCGTTTTGCCAGAAACCGTTCGGAGCAATACGAAGCGCGCCTCGCTCTGGTGAAGGTAGAAGCTTCGCCCTCGGTGCTCCTCTCGGGCATGGCCGGCTCGCACCTGCCGATCGTCGTGGCCCACGGCGAGGGACGCGCGCGATTCGCGACTGAACAACATCGCCATTCGGCGGAGTCAGCGGGCCTGGTGGCGATGCGCTTTATCGATCACGAACTGAATACCGCCAGTCGATATCCCGCCAACCCCAATGGCTCGCCAGATGGCATTACCGGTTTGTGTAATACCGATGGGCGCGTGACAATCATGATGCCCCACCCCGAGCGGGTCTTCAGGGCGGCGCAGCTCTCTTGGTGTCCGGCCGAGTGGCAGACCGACTCGGGCTGGATGCGTTTGTTCCGCAACGCCCGCGTCTGGCTTGGGTAGTACTGACATGGTGTTGGGGTCGCTGAGTCGTTACACTCCGCGCCTGTTTAATCGCTGAGCACGACGCTAGCCCAATCACGTTGAACCACCGATGATGAATCGCTACCCCCTCTGGAAAAACCTGCTAATACTGACTGCGGTCCTCTGTGGCTTTTACTATGCCGCGCCCAATCTGTATGCGCCGGATCCCGCTCTCCAGATCGCCGGGGCCAGCAGCTCGCAGCAAATTGACGACCGCGTGCTGACGCGCGCAGAAGGCGCACTGCAAGAGGCAGGCATCGGCTTCTTTGGTGAAGAGATTCAGAATCAGGGCAAGTCGGCCTTGTTGCGACTCAATGACCGGGAGCAGCAGCTCCGCGCGCAGTCCATTGTCGCTAGAGAGCTGGGCGATGGATTTATTGTGGCCCTGAATCTTGCGCCCACCACGCCAGATTGGCTGCTGGAGGGCGGCGCTACCCCCATGAAGCTGGGCCTCGACCTGAGTGGAGGCGTTCATTTCAAACTGGAAGTGGACGTGGCCGCCGCCACAGAACGCAAGCTCACCCAATACGAAACCGGCATTCAGAAGCGCCTGCGCGAGGAACGTATTCGCGGGCGGGTCAGTCTCGATGGGCAGCAGGTGGCGATGCAGTTCCGTACTGAGGATGATCGAGAAGCGGCGCGTAGCGAGGTGGTCGAGTTATACCCCGAGCTGTTTCTCGATCGGGTTGACGAGGGTGATACCTGGTCCCTCTATGCGGAAGTCACAGAGCAGACGATTAAAGAGGTTGTCGACTATGCGGTCGCACAAAACCTGACCACGATCCGAAACCGCGTCAATGAATTGGGTGTCTCAGAGCCCCTGGTGCAGCGTCAGGGCAGTAACCGCATTGTCGTTGAGCTGCCCGGTATCCAGGATACGGCCGAAGCGAAGCGCATTTTGGGCAAGGTCGCCAATCTGGAGTTCCGGTTGGTCGCTGAAGCCAATGCGCCGGTATCAGAGCGCCAGCGTTTTGAATACCGGAGCGCCGATCGCGGCGGCATGACCGAGTGGCTCGAGCGCGACGTGATCATTACCGGAGAGAGCGTTTCGAACGCCCAAGCAGGCTTTGACCAGAACGGTCAACCCAACGTGACGATCAGCCTCGATGGTGAGGGCGGTATGCTCATGTCGCGCGCGACCCGCGCCAATATCAAGCGTCGTATGGGTGTGCTGTTCATCGAGCGCAAGTATCGCACTCGTTACGAGCGCGATGAGGCCGGCGAAGAGGTGCCCGTTCGTATCCCGTACGATGAGAGGAAGCTGCTGACCGCGCCAGTGATTCAATCGGCACTGGGCGCACAGTTTCAGATTACCGGGCTTGATAATCCTGCCGAGTCCTCTGAGTTGGCTCTGATGTTGCGCGCTGGCGCGTTGGCGGCGCCGATTACCTTTGTCGAGGAGCGAACCGTCGGGCCGTCGTTGGGGGCTGAGAATATTCGCCTCGGCATGAAATCGGTACAGGTCGGCCTCGGTCTGGTTGTTGTATTCATGATGTTCTATTACCGCGTGTTCGGCGTTGCTGCCGTCATTGCTTTGGCGGGTAACCTCGTGTTGCTGGTGGGCATCATGTCGCTACTCGGCGCCACCCTGACGCTGCCCGGCATCGCCGGCATTGTCTTGACCGTCGGTATGGCGGTCGATGCCAATGTTCTGATTTTCGCGCGCATCCGAGAGGAAATTCGCGGTGGTGCGCCTCCCCAGACGGCAATCACCCAAGGTTTCGACCGCGCGATTGTGACCATTCTCGATGCCAACATCACTACGTTGATTGTGGCCATCATTCTCTATGCCATTGGCACGGGACCGATCAAAGGGTTCGCGGTCACCCTGTCAGTGGGCATTGTGACGTCAATGTTCTCCTCCATTATGGGAACCCGTGCGCTGATTAACCTGATCTACGGTGGCCGGCGGGTGAACAAGCTGGCGATTGGCGGTGTCGGCCGCGTTGCCGCGAGTGCCGAAGGAGCGACGGGATGAAAGTTTTGCCGTTTATGAAGTGGCGGTGGGTTGCCATCGCCTTCAGCGCCGCAGCCATGCTGGCGGCTATCGGCTCGCTCAGCGTGCAGCAACTGAACTGGGGGCTGGACTTCACCGGCGGTACGCTGGTAGAGGTGGCCTACAGTGACAGCGCTGATCTCGGCGCGATTCGCACGACGCTGGATCAGGAAGGCTACGAAGGCGCGGTCGTAGTCAGTTTTGGCACCGACAAAGATGTCTTGGTGAGGTTGCCAGACGGATATTCCGACGAGCAAGGCGCAGTGATGGTCGATAAGCTCCGTGCCGCCACGCCGATGGACATTGAACTGCGGCGTATCGAATTTGTCGGGCCCCAGGTAGGAGAAGAACTGCGCGACGACGGTGGTATCGCCATGCTCACGGCACTGGGTCTGGTCATGCTCTATGTCGCGTTCCGTTTTCAGATCAAATTTGCGCTAGGCGCCGTGATAGCCCTGGCCCACGACGTGGTCTTCACGCTTGGCTTCTTTTCACTGACGGGGCTGGAATTTGATCTCACCGTGCTGGCGGCGTTACTGGCGGTAGTGGGCTATTCCCTGAATGACACAATCGTCGTGTCTGATCGTATCCGCGAGAATCTGCGCAAAATTCGTCGCGCGAGTCCCAGCGAGGTCATCGACGTATCGCTCACCGAGACGCTTGGTAGAACGTTGGTCACCTCGTTAACCACGCTGCTGGTGCTCACCGCGCTGGCGGTTTTCGGTGGCGAGATGATTTTTGGATTCGCTGTTGCCTTACTGGTCGGGGTTGCGGTGGGAACTTACTCCTCCATGTATGTCGCGGCGACCACGCTACTGCAGTTGGGGGTGAACAAAGAAGACGTGATGGTGCCCGAGCGTGAGGGTGCGGATCAGGACGGTTTGGTGCCCTGACAGCAAGGCGGCCGATAACGGGAGGCTGTTATTGCGGGGGTGTTTCTTGAAGCGTTAGGCGCCGACCCACTTTACCAGTGGTAGCAGATGACGCATCAGCTTGCCGTTACCACAGACCACATTGCCGCTCTCGTACCACCTTTCGCCGCCTGCTAAATCAGTGATCAGGCCGCCAGCCTCGCGCACCAGTAGTCCTCCGGCAGCGATATCCCACTGGTTGAGCCCCATCTCCCAGAAGCCATCCAGACGACC
>JADHQG010000009.1 GCA_016778045.1 Luminiphilus sp.
CGGCTTCGATACATCAGGTAGGCATCGGTCAGTGTGGTGGCGTCGTCACTTGAGATTAAATTCGCGGCGGCCAACACCTCGAGCAATCGCACGACATCAGACCACTGACTCAGTGCATCATTCTTGCTGGCGTTTGCCAAGACAAGGTATTGCACCAAGAATTCTATATCGACAATACCGCCGGGATCCCGCTTGAGATCAAAGCCCGCCGCCTGAGCGGAGGCGACAACATGTTCTCCGCGCATCTTCTCACGCATCTCACACACCGCCGAAGCCAGCGCCGCCGTGTCTCGCGGCAGGCCCAGCACCTCTGAACGCAATGCCTCTAGTGAAGACTTCAACGCGGCATCGCCCGCGACAACCCGCGTGCGAACCAAAGCCTGATGCTCCCACACCCAGGCAGACTCCAGCTGATAGCGCCGCAACGCAGGCAAAGTGGTGGCAACCAGACCAGATGCCCCATCTGGTCGCAAGCGCAGATCGACCTCGTACAAGCGGCCCGCGTAAGTCTGTGCGGATAAGACATGGACAACCCGCTGGGCAAGGCGAGTGTAAAAACGTGTGTTATCAATGGCACGCGGACCCGCCGTCTCTCCGTCTGCACCATGGAAAACGAAAACCAGATCAAGATCCGAGGCGTAGCTCAGTTCCAAGCCGCCGAGTTTTCCATAGCCCATCACAGCGAAACCCGCGTTATCGGCCTGCGGTTCACCATGCCGCTGTACGAGTTCTGCCCGCGCGACCGCCACGGCCTGCTCAATTATGACCTCCGCGAGGTAGGTGAGGTTGTCGCTGACCTTCATGACCGGCAGGGTGCCGCTGAGCTCACTGGCCGCCACGCGCAGAATCACCGCATCTCTGATGCGACTCAGCGCGGCCATTTGCGCTTCTAAGTCCTCTTCGGGTATCCGCAGTAATTGCTGCCGAACCAATGAACGTAGCTCGGCCCGACTCGGTGCGCTGTAAAGCGTTGCCTCATGCAACAACTCATCAACAAGCTCGGGCCTTGCGGCGAGCCGTTCAGCAATCCAAGCACTGGATCCCACCAGCGAGAGCAGATGTCTGAGCGCACGCGGATTTTCCTGCAACAAAACGAGGTAAGCACTTCGTCGGCCTACAGATCGCACAAAAGGTAGAGCGCGCGTCAAAGCCTGATCCGGATGTCGCTCCGAAGCTGCCGTCTCACAGAGGAGCGGCAGAAAGGACTCCAGTCGACGACGCCCCTCGGGTTGCAATGCCGTTACCCAGGCGCTGTCGAGCAGAGACTCGAGCGCAGACCAACTGTCTTCGGGAGAGAAGTAACCGATTTCGGCCAGTGCAGCGGCATTGAGTGTCGAGAACGACAGGCGGTTCTGAAACGCGTTATCGGAGGCACTGGGATGCGCAGAAACCTCGGGCTCTGCAATCAAGTCATTAAACAGTGCCTCAACCTCACGCCGCGCCTGCGTGAGATGAGCCGCCAGAGTCTCCCAACAGTCAAACCCCGAGAGCGCTGCCAACTGCGCTCGGGGTAAGGCTTCAATGGGTAGCGACTGTGTTTGCTTGTCCTGCATCGCCTGCAGTGCATGCTCTACGCGCCGCTCGAGGCGATAATGCTGTGCGAGGCGCTCTGCCTGCTGGGTCGAGAGCACCCCGGCGTCATTCAGTGCAGCCAGCGCCGCGAGCAGGGGGCGCGGTCGCAGTTCATCCATACGCCCGCCATGAATTAACTGCAGACTCTGAACGATAAACTCCATTTCGCGAATGCCACCGGCACCCCGTTTCAAGTCATCTTTTGCGCCAAGACGAGCGACCTCTGCGCGCATCATGCGCTTCATATCCCGGAGCGCCGCGATCACTGAAAAGTCGGTATAGCGGCGGTAGACAAATGATCTCAGCATCGCTGTCAGCGCTTCGCGTGCAGCCGGCGTGCCTGTTATCGGCCGGGCCTTGATCATGGCATAGCGCTCCCATTCCCTACCCTGTTCCTGGTAGTACACCTCAAGCGCGGCGAAGGAGCCGACCAATGCCCCGCTGTCACCATAAGGTCGCAACCGCATGTCCACACGAAACGCGAAGCCGTCCTCAGTGACGGCGTCCAACAGGCGAATCACCATCTGTCCGAGACGACTAAAGTAAGACTGATTGTCCAGCTGTTGCCGGCCACCTTCGGTGCTACCGGCCTCGGGGTAGGCAAAGATCAAATCAATATCAGAAGAAAAGTTGAGTTCGTGCCCTCCCAGCTTTCCCATCGCCAGCACCACAAACGACTGAGGTTCACCGCTATCCTCACCCATCGGCACACCGTATTTCGGCGCTAGCGCTGCGCTGGCAATGCCCACCGCTGCTCGGATACAGCTGTCGGCGAGCTCACTGAGTGCCTCAAAGGCCTCTTCAATGGGGGCGAGCCCTGCATGATCCCGCCACAGAATCCGCAACATCTGTCGGTGCCGAAAGGTGCGGAGGGCCGCCATCGATGCCGCCTCCGAGGAGCCCGAAGGTAATAATTCAGACAGCGCCTGACCCCAGTCGTCAGCCTCCCAATGACGCGACGTCAGTATGTCGCCGCGGCGGAGCGCACTCGTTAACCAGCCGTGTTGTCGCGCTACCTGCTCAACGAAAAAGTCGCTACACGCTATCAGTTCCTGAAAAACCAACCACTGGTCGAGTGCCTGCACAGCCGAAACGAGTTCCGTATAGGGCGCTTCGCCCAGTCGAGTGCAGAGCCGGGCAGTGGCGTCTCGAAGGCGATCCTCCATCCAGTCGGGCCTGTGCGGGTCCTGAGGCATGCTTGAACGGACTCCATGGGGTGTTGACCTTAGCGTATCGGCAAGCCAACCGGCCCGCCACTCAGAGCAGAGCACGCAGTAGCATCGCGATTTTTACCCTTTTTCGGGCCATCAAGACTCGGTAGGATGCGCCTCCCTGAAAGGTGGCCTGTGCTGCCCTTCCCAAAGAACGTTCATCGACACCATGACAGATACCTCAGATCACATTGCCTGGTTTCGCCACACGGGGCCCTATATCAAGGCACACCGTGGGCGTACCTTTGTCATTTATCTGGGTAATGGTGCCCTCGAGTCGCCCGCTTTGAATACGCTGGTGCACGACCTGGCGCTGCTCCATTCTCTCGGCGTCAAATTAGTACTGGTGCACGCCACGCGCTCGGCTATCGACGCAGCGCTACCGGCCGACGTCACTGCGCCGATTCACGCCGGGCTTCGGGTGACCGACGGCGCCACTTTGGCCATTGCCAGCCATACGGCTACGCAGCACCGGATCAAGCTCGAGCGATTACTGTCCATGGGTTTACCCAACACCCCGCTGACCGGTGCCCGTCTGAGGGTAATGGGCGGTAATTTTGTGACCGCCAAACCGGTTGGTATTCACGACGGCATCGATTATCAGCACAGTGGCCAAGTGCGGCGCATCGACGCGGACGGCGTGCGCGCGATTTTGAACCATGATGCGATCGCACTGCTTTCTCCATTGGGCTACTCGTCCACCGGCGAGCTGTTCAGTGTCAGTGCGAGCGACGTGGCGGAACACACGGCTGTGGCCGTTGGCGCCGACAAACTGATTTTTATGGACCGGCACTCGGGCTTGCAAGATCAAGACGGTGCGCTGATTCGTCAGTGCACCATCGATTCGGCACTGTCCCTAAACATCCCAGATGATGAACAAAAACGATTGCGCGACGCGGCGTGCCGCGCGTGTTCCCGCGGCGTCGGCCGTGGGCATCTGCTGAGTTTCGAGCGCGATGGCGCATTGCTTGAAGAGCTCTTCACCCACGACGGGTCGGGTACGCTGATTGCGCAAAATCCCTATGAGCAAGCGAGAACAGCCGACATCGACGACATCGCCAGTATTGTCGAGCTAATCCGGCCCCTTGAAGACACCGGCGCACTGGTCAGAAGGTCGCGCGAGCGTCTCGAGGAAGAGATTGGCTTTTTCTCCATTCTTGAGCGCGACGGGCGGGTACTGGCTTGCGCAGCACTTTACCCTTGTGCCGAGGACGCCGTGGGAGAAATCGCCTGCGTCGCTACACACCCCGATTATCGGAATGCCGGGCGCGCAGAACAGTTGCTCAACGAACTGATGCTTCAGGCTAAAGACCAGTCCTTAACACACGTTTTTGCGCTGACGACCCAGAGCACCCACTGGTTTCTGGAGCAGGGTTTTGAGACGGCCAGCCCCGACCGACTACCCGTTGAAAAACAACGTCTTTATAACTGGCAGCGCAACGCCACAGTGCTGTGGCGCAAGGTCTGACCCCGCCCGCAGGCGGGTGTTAAGCTAGCGGCCCTTCATACGATCTCCCGGAGCGCTCGATGCCGCAATATCGTTCCCGAACCTCCACCGCTGGACGCAACATGGCAGGCGCCCGCGCCCTGTGGCGCGCCACCGGGATGCAGGACGAGGATTTCGAAAAACCCATCATCGCCGTGGTGAATTCTTTTACCCAGTTCGTGCCAGGACATGTTCACCTGAAAGATCTGGGACAGTTGGTAGCCAGGGAAATTGAATCTGCCGGAGGCGTTGCCAAAGAATTCAATACCATCGCGGTCGATGACGGCATCGCCATGGGGCACGATGGCATGCTGTATAGCCTGCCCTCACGCGACCTGATCGCGGACTCCGTGGAATATATGGTCAACGCTCACTGCGCTGACGCGATGGTGTGCATTTCCAATTGCGACAAGATCACGCCCGGCATGCTCAATGCCGCCATGCGGCTCAATATTCCCGTAGTGTTCGTCTCTGGCGGCCCCATGGAGGCCGGTAAAACGGCACTGTCTGAACACAAGCTGGATTTGGTTGATGCCATGGTCATTGCCGCAGATTCCAATGCCGACGATGCAACGGTAGAGGCCTATGAGCGCTCCGCCTGCCCGACCTGCGGTTCCTGTTCGGGGATGTTCACCGCCAACTCGATGAATTGCCTCACCGAGGCCTTGGGACTCAGCCTGCCCGGCAACGGTTCTTTGTTAGCTACCCATGCCGACCGGGAGCAGCTTTTTCTGCGGGCGGGCCGTCTCATCGTTGATCTGGCGCGGCGATGGTACGAGCAGGATGACGCAACCGCGCTACCCCGCGAGATCGCCGACAGGCGGGCCTTCGAAAACGCCATGAGTCTCGACATCGCTATGGGCGGCTCAACCAATACCATTCTGCACTTGCTTGCAGCGGCGCAGGAAGCCGGTGTGGACTTTGGCATGACCGACATCGATGTGCTGTCACGCAAGATACCGCAACTCTGCAAAGTGGCGCCCAGCACCCCGCTTTATCACATGGAGGACGTGCACCGCGCTGGTGGCGTGATGGCGATTCTCGGCGAGCTGGCCCGAGGCGGCCTGCTACACCTCGACTGCCCAACAGTCCACTGCGCCAGCCTTGGCGAGGCTCTGACGCAGTGGGACATCATGCAAACGGATGAAGAAGCCGTCCGAACGCTTTATGCCGCAGGACCTGCTGGCATTCCAACTCAGCAAGCCTTCAGCCAGAACCTGCGCTGGCCCAGCCTCGATACTGATCGGGAGGGTGGCTGCGTGCGTGAGATGGCCCATGCTTATTCACAAGAGGGCGGTCTGGCGGTCCTGTTCGGCAATATCGCCGAGCAAGGTTGTGTGGTGAAGACCGCAGGGGTCGACGAGGCGTCGCTGCGCTTCTCGGGCCCCGCACATATTTGCGAGAGTCAGGAAGCTGCGGTCGCCGATATTCTGGAAGACCGCGTTAAAGCCGGCGACGTGGTGGTGGTTCGCTACGAGGGTCCCCGCGGTGGTCCGGGGATGCAAGAGATGCTCTATCCGACCAGCTACCTGAAATCCAAGGGCTTGGGGAAAGCCTGCGCATTGATCACAGACGGTCGATTCTCGGGCGGCACCTCCGGCTTATCCATCGGGCACGTTTCGCCTGAAGCCGCAGGCGGCGGCGCGATCGCCTTAATTGAGCAAGGAGATCAGATCGATATCGATATCCCTGCAAGGACGATCAATGTGCGCCTCGATGAGGCGACGCTGGCCAAGCGGCGCGCAAACATGGACCAACGCGACCGGGCGTGGCAACCCGCAGAAGACAGGCCCAGGCAAGTCTCCACCGCACTCAAGGTTTACGCGAGCATGGTCACCAGTGCTGATAAAGGTGCCATCCGAGACCGCAGTCTCATTGAGGGCTAGGCGCGGGCTCACTTGGCTCAGACAAGGCGGCCAAATCATCTCGCAACGCTTGCAGGCGACCCCGGAGTTTTCGGTCCTGTTTGTCGGTGCGCAGTATCAGCACATCGCGAGAGAGCTGCAGAATCACTTCGCCGTTGTGGTCGATCCCTTCGCGGTAAGCGGGCAGCAGAGCCTCGTCACGCCCGGCTATGAGCGCCCGCACTTGGTCAGGCCAATCGGGATCAGCCGCCAGCAGAATCGCTGACAAATCCGCTATCCAGACCCGCCGATCTTCCAACCAAAAGCGGTCCAAGCGCGTCATTTCCGCCACCCCCTCTTCGATTCGGTTGGTTTGCTCAGCGGTCAGTGAGCCCAAGTAGCGACTGAGCTGCTTATCAAAGCGCGACGCTAAGTCATCGCGATATTCCTGATCGCTGCGGGTCAGGCGGTCCTCCTCAAACTCCTGCTGCTTGGCCGTTAAAACGGCGACAAACGCCTCCTTTTGCTCAGGCCTGAGGTCTTGACCGGTGCTCAGCAGGAGCTCCAGAAAAGGGTCCTGAAAGCGGATAGCGGCCTCTTCAATTCGGTCCGCCATCGCGCGGGTGTCATTCAGCGGCACCCCGTTATCCAGAATTGTCTGTGCATCATCGAGCAGGACAACATATGCAGGTAGCTCTTCACGACGATGCCACTCCAGCAAGACGGTCAGACGCTCATCGAATCGAGCTTGCTGGTCGCGATCCAATGACACGTAATCATCGAGATACCATCTCACCAAAACATCGACGCGGTTGTAGATAAACTGCGTTGCGGAGCACCCGTTTAGGGTCAGGAGTATGAGGGCCCACAGTAGCCAGCGTGCGCCACGGGCCAGGCCCGTAGTCGTTTGACGGCGGGTGCTTCGTAACCGATTAGGCTGTTCAATATGGCGGGGCCGCAGCGGTGACCAGCAGCGACCCCACCCGGCGGGATGGGCGTTAACCGTCGCTAAGCAGCGCTTGCCAACACCAGATCTCGCCCATCCAGGGCCGAGAGGATGGCAGCCAACGAAGCCTGCACGATATCGTGACTGCGGCCGACACCACAGGGGCGCTCGCCATCGATATTGAGTTGCACGTAGCACACTGCCTCCGCGTCTGCACTCTGACCCAGCGTGTGTTCAGAGTACTCCACTACGACGATGTGTCGACTTGTGAAGGCCTCCATCGCCTGCACAAATGCATCGACCACACCATTTCCCTGACCTGATAGCGCCACTTCCCCCTGCGGGCCGTGAAGCGTCACCTCTAGACCATCTGAACCATCTTGCCGGGATAACTGATAGTTACCCAGCTGCCAGCGATCCGCCGTCTGCAAATAAGTGTTGCTAAACAACGCAAAGATGTCCTCAGAAGACACCTCAGCCTCGCTATCCTCCGCCAGCCCCTGGACCGCCGAACTGAAATCCACTTGTAACCAGCGCGGCAACTCGAGCCCGTAATCGCGCCGTAACACGTGAGCCACACCACCTTTGCCGGACTGGCTGTTGATGCGAATCACCTCTTGATACGTGCGACCAATGTCTGCGGGATCAATTGGCAGGTAGGCGACATCCCACGCGGCATCATCATCCCGCTTGGACAAACACTTGTGGATGGCATCCTGGTGACTCCCTGAAAAAGCAGTGAACACCAGCTCTCCGGCGTAAGGGTGTCGGGGGTGAACCGGCAACTGCGTGCACTCACGGGCAACCGTGCAGATCTCATCCATGTGTGTGAAATCAAGCTCCGGGTCGACGCCCTGGCTATACAGGTTCATGGCCATCGTCATGATGTCCATGTTGCCAGTTCGCTCACCGTTACCTAGCAACGTGCCCTCGACGCGATCAGCGCCAGCCATGACGCCGAGCTCCGCTGCCGCAACTGCGCAACCGCGGTCGTTGTGGGTATGAAGCGAAATGATCAACGCCTCACGGTTTTGTACGTGGTCACAAAACCATTCGATCTGGTCGGCATAAATATTCGGTGTGCTCATCTCTACCGTCGCAGGCAGGTTAATGATGACTGGGCGCTCGGGCGTTGGTTGCAAAACCTCGTTCACAGCATCGCAAACCGAAACGGCAAAATCGATCTCAGTGCCGGTAAAACTCTCGGGGCTGTACTCAAAAACCCACTCGGTTTCGGGTCGCGCATCGGCGGCCTCTTTAACCAAGCGGGCGCCGTTCACAGCAATGTCCCGAATGCCATCTCGGTCCAAGCCAAACACGTACTCTCGCTGCACTGTGGACGTGCTGTTATAAAAATGCACGACCGCGCGCTTTACGCCTTGCAACGCGGCAAAGGTCTTCTCAATAAGATCGGGCCTCGCCTGCGTTAGCACCTGTACCGTGACCCCGTCAGGTATGCGATTTTCTTCAATCAACTTTCTCAAAAAAGCAAAGTCGTGGCTCGAGGCGGACGGAAAGCCGACTTCGATCTGCGTAAACCCGATCTCCAAGAGCAGCTCCCACAACCGGAGCTTTTGCTCCGCATTCATCGGCTCAACAAGCGCCTGATTGCCGTCGCGTAAATCCACAGAACACCACTCGGGTGCGCGCGATATTGTGTGATCCGGCCAACGACGATCAGCTTTTGCGATCGGCTGGAAAGCGCGGTATTTACGATGATCAAAACGGGGCGTGTCCACGGATCATTCCTAATGCGTTTTTGGGCCGCCTAGTCTACCGACACCCGATGAGTGATTTTCACTATATATTTCAATAAATCGCTTTAATTTAGTTTTTTTCGCTATTTTAATGATATAAATTAGAGATTATTATTTTTATTTAGGCAAAAAATGGACAATATGCTCCCAGCGCTCGACCGGCTAGACCGGCGCATACTGCAAGTGCTTCAGGACAACGCTGAGGTCAGCAACCTAGAGCTTGCCGAACGCGTCGGTTTATCGCCCACCCCCTGCGCGCGACGGGTGAAGCGGTTGTTCGCGGAAGGCGTCATCACACACCAAGTGGCCATGGTCGACCCCAGAAAACTGGGGCTCAACCTCACCGCACACATCAGCATCACGATGGACAGGCACACGCCTGACAGGTTCGAAGCCTTCGAAGAGACAGTGCTCGCGCTACCAGAGGTGGTCGACTGTTGCGTCGTGACCGGGCAAAGCGCGGACTATCTGATGAAGGCAGTGGTGAGAGACATGGCGCATTACGAGCAATTCTTGCTGGGCAAGTTGACTCGCATTCCGGGCGTCACCGGCGTGCACTCAAGTTTTGAACTGCGCAGGGTCGTGACACGGACAGCGATATCCGTGTCGGAGGATTGATCAGCGGGCTGCCAATTCCTTGTCGACCAGATACCGCGCAATTTCCAGCATATTCGTCTGACTGCCGGCCGCTCGTGTCTCGATCAGATATTTGCCTGCGACCATCAGCGAGGGCGTACCGGAAATTTTTGCAGACCGCGCCCTAGAGTCTGCCTGTCTCACCTGCGAATCAACGCCAAATGAGTCAAAGGCCTTGTCAAACTGCGCGGGATCAACACCGTTGTCCTCGAACAAATCACGGAGCTCCAGCCGGGATACCAGGCGCTTTCGCTGTACGTGCATGGCATCGAAAATCGCAGGATGCAGCTTTTCCTTCACATCAAGCACTTCGGCAATGAAGTACGCTTTGGCATGGATTCGCATGGGCTCGTTCCACACTGCCGGCGATGGCTTCACCACAGCGCCTTCCGGTAACTGCTTACCCCACGCGGTGAGCATAGGCTCGAAGGTGTAACAGTGGCCGCAGCCGTACCAAAAAAACTCGGTGACCACGACGTCATCACCGCGACTGACAGCCACCGGAGGATTCAGGGTTTGGTAGTGCTCCCCCTCGACCCAGCGCTCCTCTGCTGAGGCCGTGCCTGCGAAGACGATAGACAGCAGCGCCGCCATCGCCCAGGCCATTGAAGAAAAGTGAGTGCGGATGCCGGTCATGTCGTTCTCCCTCCTTGGAATATGCCCGGGGCAACTGGCCCCTGAAACGCTACTGAGTGGGTTGCAGGCCTGCAATATAGCTTGCGACCGCCTCGATCTCCATATCGCTCATGCGGAATGCGGTTGTGCGCATAATTTTGGCCTCGCCGCCGTTGGTGCGCCCGGTAGGGTCTTCATAGCCTTTTCGGAACATCTTCAGCTGAGCCGCGATGTATTCGGCGTGCTGACCACCCAAAGACGGGTAACCAGCCGGACCATTGCCATTACCCGTAGGGCTGTGACAACCAGAGCAGGCCGGCACCTGCCGCTCAGCAATGCCGGCGAGATAAACCTTGCGGCCCAGAGCCACTTTGTTGGGATCAGCCATGCCACCCGTTCGCGGCTGAGCATCATAAAACGCGGCGATATCGGCCAGGTCCTGATCTGACATGTTGTCGACCTGCCCCGCCATCAGCGCAACGGGCCGACGGCCGTCTCGGATGTCTTTCATCTGCTTCAGCAAGTACTTGTGCCCCAGTCCGGCCAGCTTTGGAAAGGCAGGGACGGCACTATTACCATCAACGCCGTGACACGCGACACAGGTTGCAGCCTTCGCCTGGCCCGCCTCGACATCGCCGCCGGCCATCGCTTGATCGCCGGCCAGCACCAGCGTGAGCGCGATGGAAAATTTGCTTAAAGACTGAAACATAAGAATACCCATCAAATCGGACTTGGGGGCGCGGCCATCTGCACCCCAGTAAATCAGCGACCCGTGTTTACTGTGCAGTGGCCATGTAAGTAATCAGTGCTGCGTAATCCTCATCGCTACAGCTGTTGCACAACCCGCCTGGGGGCATTGCGTTAAGGCCATTGCGAACCGAAGCCACCAACGCCTCCATGCCCTTTTCCATACGAGGCGCCCAGGCTTCGGCATTGCCAGTCGCTGGCGCACCCGCCACGCCAACTGCATGGCACGCACCGCACGAGGCGGCATATTGAGGAGGTGGATCACCCGCAAAAACTGCCGGTGCAGCGGCCAGTGCCGCGAGAGCAACAACCCGTGCAGTGTTGCGAATAAAAGCTACTGTTCTCATGATCAGACCCTCTGATGTCCTTTATTTCTATTACCGGCTTACGCCAGTACATCTTCGCCCTAGCGACGACGTGGTTCATTTACGCCCATTTCAGCCCAGTGGCTCAAACAACGTTGCTTATCTGGCGATCGACCTGCAGTGTGATGGTATTACCGGTCGATCTTGCCGCACCGCTTACCCGAGCTTTGGCCCGCAAGGCCAAAATTACAGCGGTTTTCAGGCGTCAAAGCCCAAAGAGCGTGGCATTATAGACGTTCCTTGTCGCGGCACAAATCGCAAAATGACCGACTCGGGGGCCTCCTCCAGCTACATCAACTTTCGCAATGCCGCGTTTTTACAGAGCGCCAGTGCTATTGAAAATGCCCCGAGCGATACCGGCTCGGAAGTAGCATTTGCGGGCCGCTCCAATTCTGGAAAATCCAGCGCCATTAATACGCTGACGGCGCAAGGAAAGCTGGCACGCACGTCTCGCACGCCCGGCAGAACACAGTTGATCAACTTCTTTTCTCTCAGTCAAAGCCAGCGACTGGTTGATCTTCCGGGATACGGCTTTGCCAAGGTGCCGCTAGCCGTTAAGAAAAAGTGGAATCAGCAGTTGGAGCGCTATCTTCAGTACCGGGAGAGTCTTCGCGGTCTGGTCATGCTAATGGATGTCCGCCATCCCTTAACTGATGCCGACAACCAAATGCTGGGATGGGCAGTGGCGGCCAGCATGCCGGTGCATATCCTGCTCACCAAAGCTGACAAACTGAAGCGAGGCCCGGCACAAAGCACGCTGCTGTCAGTGCGTGGTGAGCTTGCTGCGCAATCTGAATTGATCAGCGTTCAGTTGTTTTCCTCACTGAAACGCCAAGGCGTGGATGAGTTGAGCCGACAGCTCAACCAGTGGTTAACAGACGACTCAGTGTTTGAAGATCTCGCGACGCCCGCTAGCGACGCCTGAGCGTTAACTCAGTGTGCCTGATCCCAATTATCACCGGTACCCGCCTCTACCAGCAGCGGCACATCCAGTACCCCTACTCCTGACATCAACTGGGTGACCGTTGCGCAGAGTTCCTCAACAGCACTGGCCTCGACTTCAAACACCAGCTCATCATGAACCTGCATAATCAAGCGCGCGTCGACGCCGGAGGTGGCCAGCCAGTCGTCCACCGCCAGCATGGCCATTTTGATGATATCGGCGGCGGTGCCCTGCATCGGTGCGTTGATAGCCGTGCGCTCGGCAGCCTGTTGCCGCTGGCGATTGCGCGCGTTGATCTCTGGGAGGTAAAGCCTGCGCCCCCGGAGCGTCTCGACATATCCGATGTCATGCGCTGACTCTCGGGTGCGGGCCATGTACTCCGCCACCCCGGGGTAGCGCGCAAAGTAAAGATCGATGTATTCCTGCGCTTCGTTTCGACCGATACCCAGCTGCTTGCCAAGCCCGAAAGCCGACATGCCGTAGATCAAGCCGAAATTGATGGCCTTGGCTTTGCGCCGCTGATCGCCCGAAACCGCATCGATGCCAACGCCAAAGACCTCCGCCGCCGTGGCGCTGTGCACATCCAGCCCCTCGGCAAAAGCGGTGAGCAAGCCGGAGTCCTGGGAGAGGTGCGCCATGATGCGCAACTCGATTTGGGAATAGTCGGCGGCCACAATTTTATTGCCTGGGGAGGCGATAAAAGCCTGGCGGATACGCCGACCTTCTTCCGTTCGAATGGGGATATTCTGAAGGTTAGGGTCAGAGGAAGAGAGGCGGCCTGTTGCCGTAACCGCCTGATGGTAAGAGGTATGGACCCGACCTGTCCGCGAGTCAATCATCTCTGGCAGCTTGTCGGTATAGGTCGACTTCAGCTTACTCAGACCACGGTACTCCATCAGCACGGCGGGTAACGGGTAATCCAGCGCAAGCTCGGCCAGAACATCCTCAGCGGTAGAGGGGGCGCCCTTGGGTGTCTTTCTCAAGACAGGCAGCTCAAGCTGGTTGAATAAAATTTCTCCCAACTGCTTTGGCGAGCCCAAATTAAAGGGGCCACCGGCCAATTCATGAGCCTGAGACTCCAGCGCGAGGATTCGCTCCCCCAACTCCTGACTATGAGCTGCCAGTGTATCGCGGCATACCAGTGCGCCATTGCGCTCGATCCGTGACAACACAGGGACTAGCGGAATCTCCAACTCACGATAAAGCGCAGAAAGCGCTGGCTCTTGTTTTAGTTTTTCAGACAGCTGCTGATGGAGCCTGAATGTGACCTCCGCATCCTCCGCCGCGTAGGGTGCGGCTTGCTCAATCGGCACCTGATTGAAGGTGAGCTGCTTGGCACCTTTGCCCGCGATATCCTCAAAATGAATCGTGCGCTGTCCAAGATATTTCAGCGCCAGCGTGTCGAGATCGTGTCGGCTACCTGCCGAATCAATCACGTAAGACTCCAGCATGGTGTCCTCGTGAATGCCGCGTAGCGTAATGCCGTGGTTGACCAGCACGTTGGCGTCGTACTTCAGATGCTGGCCGACTTTGGCGACGCGCTCGTCTTCCAGCAGCGGCTTGAGCGCCTCCAGCACCGCGTCTCGGTTTAGCTGGTCCGGTGCACCCGGATAATCGTGGGCCAGCGGCACATAGGCAGCCGCACCTGCCTCTACGGCAAAAGACACCCCCACGACTTCGGCAGCCATGTAATTCAGGCTGGTCGTCTCGGTATCAAAGGCAAACAGCGATGAGCGGCTGAGCTTGGCAAGCCACTCGTCAAAAGTCGACTGATCGAACACGGTGGTGACTTCGACAGCTTCGCTCGCCTGCGCAGGCTCAGCGGCCGGCACATCATCCTCGGCCGTGCGACCTGACAAAGCCGCCGCATCATTGCCACCTTGTAGCAGCGCGTCCAGCCAGGTCTTGAACTCGAGCTCGCGAAACAGGGTGATCAAAGCGTCTTGGTCCGGCGGATCTGAATCGAGGTCACCCTCCGCAAGACCCAATTCGCAATCTGTCTTGATAGTTGCCAGTTCGTAACTCAGTTCTGCGTCGCTTTTGGCACCCTCTAGCTTGGCGGCGAGACCCTTGGCACCGCGAATCGGCAGCTCGGCGACCGCATCGAGCTGCGCGTAAATCGAGTCGAGACCGCCAAGGTGCTGCAATAGCGCCGTCGCCGTTTTCTCACCCACTCCCGCGACCCCCGGGATGTTGTCGACCTTGTCGCCCATCAATGCCAACAGATCAATAATCAGCTCGGGAGGCACACCGAACTTTTCCACCACGCCGTCACAATCCATGGCGGTATTGTTCATGGTGTTGATGAGCGTCACGTGGTCATTCACCAATTGCGCCATGTCTTTATCGCCGGTCGAAATCACGACCTCACGGGCGTTGGCGGCAGCCTGCACCGACAGCGTGCCAATCACATCGTCCGCTTCCACACCGCCGATACAGATCAGCGGCAATCCCATTGCACGAATCGCGTTGTGGATCGGCTCGATCTGCTCTCGCAGTTCTTCCGGCATCGGTGGGCGATTAGCCTTGTATTCAGAGTAGATCTCGTTGCGAAACGTGGGACCTTTTGCATCGAACACCACCACCACCTGATCGCCGGCATAGTCCGACACCAGTTTGCGAATCATGCCAATGACACCTTTGGCCGCACCGGTATTGAGGCCTTTGGAATTCGTGAGCGCAGGTAGTGCGTGATAGGCCCTGAATAGGTATGAGGATCCGTCGACCAAAATCAGGCGGTTAGCCATTGCGTCAGTGCTCCCACAAGTACTGAGTGGAACGTAAGGTTACCCGCATTTTGGGGATGTCGAGGGGCGCACGAAAAAAACCGTGGTAATCGCCGCGCGGATTCATGAGCATGACATTCGCACTGTGCTCCATTTGGTAGTCGCCAGTCGGCTCACTCACCTTGCGGAACGGCGCATTAAGCCGTTGCGCAAAACTGAGAATATCGGCGAACTCCCCGGTGACACCCAAAAAGTCGGCGTGAAAATACGGCACATACTCGGCGAGCCGATCCGGTGTATCGCGAGCCGGATCGACCGACAGCATGACCACACGCGCATCGCTGGCTTCGGTATCAGCGAGCTGCGCCTTCAGCTCCGCCAGTTCTGCCATCGTTGTAGGGCAGATATCCGGGCAGTGGGTGAAACCAAAGAAAATCAGCGTCCAATGATTCGTCAAAGAAGCGCGGGTAAAAGGCATTCCGTGGTGGTCAACCAGTGAGAAATCGCCCGGGTCGCGAGGCGCGTCGAACAAAAACAAGCCATTGGCACGAGTTTCAGCGAGACTCATGACGCGAGGCTCGCCAACACGGTGAATAAAGCTGGCAACGATGACCGTCATAAACAGCAATACGCCTGCAATGGTCCAGCGAACACCGTTTCGAGTTGAATCCACCACGCTGCCTCAGGCCCCTGAATGCTTCAATAAAAAGCGCAAATCGCTAATCACATCTTTGTAATAGAGGTCATCGGATATACGCATCATGATCCAGCCGGCCGGATCAACGACGTACCAGTGTTCGGCCTGGTCAACGGACTCGGGTACCAGCGCATTTAGCTGAGCCACAGGCAAGGTCAGTGGTGTTACGCCAAGATGCTCCTGGCCCAACCAATCCAACAGAGCGAGAGAGGCCTCGCCATCCTCGAGATTGGCAGGAACCGTCACCGAAGCCGTTGCGACATGACCCAACACGACTCGCCCAACGCGGTTGAAGTCCTTACCCAGTGCCAAGTGAATTTGTCGCGTTTGGTAAAGCTGCTGCTGGCAAGTGTCGCCGCAGACATCACCACGTTGCACCACCAGCAACCGCCACTTGGCCGGCAAATCCTCCCACAGTGTGTCTGCCACCCCCTCGTGTTGAAACACGACGTCTGTCAACGAGCGGGGGGGATTAATCAGCTCACCGTGATTCGCGGTGCCGACGCTGTCCAAAATATCAACGTATCCCTTTTCTACCGCCCACCACAGTGCAGTGGCAGCCACCATCATGCTCAGCGGGATTCCCGCAATGAGCAGCAATATGCGTCGCGCGCTCCGCTGCGCCATAGCTGGGCTTTGTGCTGTCATGATTTACCGCCGCCGACTAACTTGCCAATATTGGTCAGACGCCAGAGCCCAATCAATACCAGTACCCCAGCCATGGCAAACCATTGCAGCGCGTAACCGATATGCTTTGAAGGCGCCTGATTCACAACAGGCCACTCTGCTGCCAAAGCAACCGGTGAGTCCGGCGCAATACGAACTTCGAAGGGCAGCACCTGTCTACCCGACAACGTTGTCAGTGAGCTCGACCAGTCGTCCCAGTACAACGTCTGCACGGGAGCCGGCAAGGTGGCGGGTGGCTCGGGCTTTTGCATCATCAATGGCTTGCTACTGGGCACATAGATCCGGCCGGACAGGGACACTTCGCCTTCAGGCAAGGTGGGCACCGGCAGAGTTTTGCGCGCAGGATCACCCGCAATCCATCCCAAATTGAGCGGCACCAGTGCATCACCAGCACTGACCAGCGCGATGACGTGGTAACCCACCCGCCCGCGATGCAGCCGGTTGTCCAACAAGAGATAGTGATTCGATGTGAACCGACCTTGCCAAGCGACCTGCCGATCAGCCGTCGCAGCGATCGGCTGAACAGCGAGGGACTGGGGGGTGACGGCCGGTAACGCGGCCCGAGCTTGCCATCGATCCTCAAGAGCAGACTTCTCCCCGGCGCGACCCAGCTGCCAGAAGCCCAAGTTCAGCAACAGCGCCAGCAAGACCACGCCCGCCAGCGCCGCCCTTAAATCACCTCTGACCGCCAGAGGCCCGAGGCTTAGGTTAAACTGCATGCCATACTCTCTCTCTTGGTCGCGGCACTCTTCAGCGGCCACATCAGGCTCGCCGGGATACTCACCATGCTCAAGACCGTCATCGTGCTGCTCATGATAGCGCTTGTCGCCAGCCTCGCGTCGGGCCTGGTTTTCCTGATGTCAGACCGAGGCAGCCCCGACAAAAAGCGTCTCTTCACGTCTCTCGGGGTGCGCCTCGGACTGGGTGTGTGCCTGCTTCTCGTCGTTCTTTACGGCGTGATCACAGGCCAACTGGGTCACCAAAACCCCTGGGACCCCGGCCCGATAAGTCCAGAGGGCTCACAACAATAGCCAACCTGTCGTGATGTGCCGCCGAGGCCGGGTCAGGGCACCGAGCCCTACACGGGCGTCCGGCACGGCATCACGCATCGCCATAAAAAAAGGGCGCTGCGGCGCCCTTTTTATCTCCTGTGCTCACCTCACTAGTGAAGACTTATCACAGGATGTAAACGAACAAGAATAAGAAGACCCACACCACATCGACAAAGTGCCAGTACCAGCTCGACGCTTCGAAACCAAAATGTTCCGTTGCCGTGAAGTGTTGATTTCTCATTGAGCGCACCAGCTGAATCAATAACATGGTCATACCCATTGCAACATGAAAACCATGAAAGCCAGTCAACATAAAGAAGGTGGATCCATAAATGCCGGAGTTCAGCGTCAAACCGAACAGCTCATATGCTTCGTAATACTCGGCCGCCTGCAGGGCGAGAAAAATCAGTGCAAGCCCGACCGTAATGCCCAACCAACGATTAAATTTCTTGCGGTTGTCTGCGAGGATCGCGGTATGCGCAACGTGAACCGTAGCGCTGGATGAAAGCAGGATCAACGTGTTCCACATAGGCAGCCAGGCGTACCACGCATGGGCATCGGCGGGCGCCATGGACTTCTCCTGGGAAACAAAGGCGCCATTGTTGGCGATGACCTGTGCATCCACCCCGCCCACGACTTCTTGGGGGGTCGTCACGGGCGGCCAGGCGAACTCAAAGCCAGGCCACAACAAGCCGTTCATACGGCCACCCTCACCTTCACCTGCCAACCACGGACCGGCAAACTGCCTAACGTAGAGCAGGGCGCCGAAGAAAGCGGCGAAAAACATGACTTCGGAAAAAATAAACCAGAACATCCCAAGAACGTAGCTCTGGTGCAACTGGCTACTGTTCATACCGGCGAGGTTTTCTCGAATAGCAGTACCAAACCAGCTGGCGAGGGTAAAGATGAAAAACACGAGACCGACTGTCAGCACCCAAACAGAGGTGCTGGATTGCTCGTTGCCGCCAAAGGTCATGTCGTTCAGCACAAGCGCCGCGCCGAAGACCGACAGAATGAGGCCGATGGTTGCTCTGACCGCCAAGCTTGAGGATTCGGGCACGTAGTACTTTTCGTGGCCTGCTGGTGCGGATGGTGAACTCGACATGGGTTTCTCCTGGGTCGGGCGCTAGCGCGAGGCGAGCCCGTTGGTCACCGCACTGGTGACGTCAAACAAAGTGTAGGAAAGCGTGATTGTGTGAATGTCCTTGGGCAGGTCCTGATCAACAATAAACTGCAGCGGCATGTCTGCCTCTGCCTGCCCGTCAAGCGCCTGCTGGTCAAAGCAGAAACACTCGGTTTTGTGGAAATAAGCCGCCGCGCGACTCGGCGAAATACTGGGTATGGCCTGAGCAACCATATTGTCTTGGGTCGGGTTCAGCGCTCTGTAAGTGATGCCATTGGCGGCACCGGGGTGGACCCGCATCACGCGCGTCTCGGGCGTGAAAGCCCAAGGCATGCCGTCGTTGTTGATGGCAACAAATTGCACTGTCACCTCACGACTCTCGTCGATCGCCGCCGGCACCGCCGTGTAGGCCTGGCTTGAGGTCTTGCCGTTAATGCCCAAGGCATCACACAACACGTTGTAGAGGGGGACCATCACGACAAATACAAAAGCAAACATCGCCACGGCAACCGCCACCAGCTTCAGCGCAGTATCGATTGCCGGCACACGACTCAAGCGCAAACTGCTCACCTCAGACCTCCATCTGATTATCAAGCCCTATATAGTGCCCGCAGGTTTAGGCACCAGCGGCGGCTCTTCAAAGGTGTGATAAGGAGCGGGTGTCGGTACGGTCCATTCCAACCCTTCCGCACCATCCCAAACTTTCTCATCACTGACCGGCTTGCCAGCGACAATTGTTGCGATCACGTTGTAGAGGAACAGCAACTGAGAGGCGCCGTATATAAAGGCACCGATCGATGACATCATATTGAAGTCAGCAAATTGCAGCGCGTAATCGGGTATCCGGCGCGGCATCCCCGCAAGCCCCACAAAATGCTGGGGGAAGAATGTGATGTTGAAACCAATGAATGAGATCCAGAAATGGGTCTTACCCATGGCTTCGTTGTACATGCGGCCACACCACTTGGGCAGCCAGTAATAAACCGCTGCGGTCATGGAGAACACCGCACCCGCCACCATCACGTAGTGGAAGTGGGCCACGACAAAATACGTATCGTGGTACTGAAAATCAGCCGGCGCGATCGACAGCATCAGGCCGGTGAAGCCACCCAAAGTGAACAGAATGAGAAAGCCGATGCAAAAGAGCATAGGGGTCTCAAAGCTCAACGCGCCGCGCCACATCGTCGAGATCCAGTTAAAGACCTTCACGCCGGTCGGCACAGCGATCAGCATGGTCGCGTACATAAAGAACAGCTCGCCGGCGACGGGCATGCCCACGGTGTACATGTGATGCGCCCAAACGATAAATGACAGGAAAGCAATGGACGCCGTGGCGTAAACCATTGAGGCGTAGCCAAACAGTGGCTTTCGTGAGAACGCAGGAATAATCTGTGACACCACACCAAAAGCCGGCAGGATAATGATGTACACCTCAGGGTGGCCGAAGAACCAGAAAATGTGCTGGAACAATACGGGGTCACCGCCACCAGCGGCGCTAAAGAAGCTGGTCCCAAAGTGGATGTCCATCAGCATCATCGTGACGGCACCCGCCAAGACTGGCATCACCGCAACCAACAGGAATGCGGTAATGAGCCAGGTCCACACAAATAGGGGCATCTTCATATAAGTCATGCCCGGCGCGCGCATGTTCATCACCGTCGCAATGATGTTGATCGAGCCCATGATGGAAGACACACCCAGAATGTGGATCGCAAAAATAAAGAAGGTGACCGAGGGTGCCGCGTAAGTCGTCGATAGCGGCGCGTAGAAAGTCCAGCCGAAGGCCGGCGCACCGCCCTCCATAAAGAGCGTTGACGCCAGCATCAGGAAAGCTGGCGGCAAAATCCAGAAGCTCCAGTTGTTCATGCGGGGCAGCGCCATATCCGGCGCACCAATCATCATGGGAATCAGCCAGTTAGCCAGGCCTACAAACGACGGCATGATGGCACCAAAGACCATCACCAAGCCGTGCAGGGTCGTCATCTGATTGAAGAAGAGCGGCTCCACTAACTGCATGCCGGGCTGGAACAACTCTGCGCGAATGACCATCGCGAAGAAACCGCCCAGCAAAAACATGGCGAAAGAGAACCACAGGTACATTGTGCCGATGTCTTTATGGTTGGTGGTAAAGAGCCAGCGCGAGATGCCCTGAGCCGGTCCGTGATGATGATCACCCATCTGGTGGTTCCCCCTTAACCGTTGTTCATACCGGCGATATCGCCGGGCTGGACGACATCGCCCGTGTTGTTACCAAAGGCGTTGCGCTGATAGGTCAGCACTGCCGCCATCTCGACATCATTAAGCTGGCCGCCGAACGCCTGCATGGCGGTACCGGAGACGCCTTTTGACACGACGGCCATGTGGTTACCGAGATCCCCCATAACGACGGCGCTTCCGGCAATCGCGTTGCCGATGCCGCCTTGGCCTGCAGCGCCATGGCATGCGAGGCATGCGCTGTCATAAACCGCTTTACCCCTGTCCATCAGGTCATCCACAGTCAATGTCTGCATCGCCAGCTGCGTCTCAGCCACCGCCGCGCCGCGCTTGGCAGCCATCCAGGCATCGAACTCGGGGCGTGAAACCGCGTGTACTTCTACTGGCATAAAACCGTGATAAGCGCCGCATAGCTCGGTGCACTGGCCACGGTATATCCCTTCCTCGGTAACACGGGTCCATGCTTCGTTGATGAATCCGGGAATGGCGTCGCGCTTGACGGCAATTTCGGGGACCCACCACGAGTGAATGACGTCATTGGCCGTAATAAGAAAACGAACCTTCGTATTGGTGGGAATCACCAGCGGCTCATCAACCTCGAGGAGGTAGTTATCCCCTTTCCGCTCGGTGTTATAGATCTCTTCTTGCGAGGTTGCGAGGTTTGAGAAAAAGGCGACAGGCTCACCCGACTCGTCGAGGTACTCATACCTCCACTTCCACTGATAGCCCGTGATGAGAATATCGAGCTCTGCCTCGTCATTGTCATAGACCTCCAACAGGGTTGAAGTCGCGGGCACTGCCATTGCGATCAAGATAAGAAAAGGCACAACGGTCCACGCGACTTCCACTTTGGTGCTCTCGTGGAACTGCGATGCCTGATGCCCCTTGGACTTCCTGTGGGCATAGATCGAATAAAACATGACCGCGAATACGGCAACACCGATGACGACGCAAATCCACATGATGAGCATATGCAACTCAAAAATATCAGCGCCAATCTCTGTCACGCCTGGCGACATATTGACCTGATTTTGAGCAAACGCCACTGGCGACATTAACGCCACGGCTGCTCCTGAGACACGTTTCCCCATCGCGCGCGAACTCCAGTTGTTGATGTGGCGCTTGTCCCCGGGCCACTAAGGGGGCTAAAAAGCGCCGGGATTATAGCGAAGTTATTGAAAAATCCATGGGCAATAGGCCACAGCCCCGAACCGCGCGTATGGTCGGCCCAAGGCGCCATGAATGCCAATGCTTTTTATTGATTCCGCTCATAAACAGCAGTTATCTCTGAACGCGACGGACCCGACCTAAAACCGGCTCAGTCAAGCAGCTTAATGGCCTCAGCAGGGGTTTCCACCCGACGCGCCGAAGCCCGCGTCACCCGGGTCACCGGCAATTCGGTAGGCCCATCGGGTCGCGCCTCGACAAACTCACACGCCACACAGCGTCTTTCGTCCCCTGTTGGGTCGATCACCATGCGATCAACCGCCCCACAATTGGGACAAGTCGCCCCGGCGACGAACCGCGGCCGCTGTTTGGGTTCGGGATGAGAATCGGACATACTCGCCTCGCACACTGTCACGACCGCCAGTTTAACAACTCTGGCCGCGCCCTCAGCACAACGTCGTGATCACCCCCATCGCACTGGGCGAGTAGCAAGATGGCATTCGGAGACAAAAAGTGAAAAACGGTAGTTTTCGTGGCGAAGCCAATGTCCGCGATGCCTTGGGCATTACTCCAAAACTGGGCCATCGAGTGATGATTGACCCCACAGCGGTGGTGATGGGTGATGTGCACCTAGGTGATGATGTCAGTGTCTGGCCTCATGCTGCCATGCGCGGCGACGTACAGATTATCCGCATCGGTGCGCGCACCAACGTTCAAGACGGCACGGTTCTGCATGTGACCCACGACGGCCCTTACAACCCGGGCGGCTATCCGCTCCACATTGGTGATGATGTAACGATTGGCCACCGCGCGCTGTTGCACGGCTGCACTGTAGGGAATCGGGTTTTGGTAGGGATGGGTGCGATTATTATGGACAACGTCATTGTCGAGGATGACGTCATGATCGCCGCTGGCGCCCTTGTTACCCCGGGCAAACACCTGCAAAGCGGCCACCTCTATGCAGGGAGTCCGGCCCGGGAAGTGCGCGCATTGACGGAGGAGGAGATAACTTTCTTGCCTTACAGTGCTCAGGGCTACATTAATTTAAAGCAACGATATCTGGACGACTCGATTTAATGTGGGGACTGTTGGGCTGCTCGCAGAGCGTTGATGACCGGCGCGGTGTCAGGGTAGTCACCCAGCCAGAGGAGAAAACTCTCAGCGGCCTGCTCTACCAACATGCCCAACCCATCGCGCACCTCTGACACGCCGCGCTCTCTGGCCCACGCCATGAATGCGGTCGGTTTGTCCGCGTAGGCCATGTCGTAACAACAACACCCCGCAGCAAGTGCCAGATCTTCCGGCAGGGGTGGCATCTCGCCGGACAGACCCGTGCTGGTGCCATTAATCACCACATCCCACTCGCCCGAGGCGGCCAACTCGAGTCCCCCTCCCTGAACAGATGCGCCCTGCTGACGCCATAATGCGGCCAGGGATTCAGCACGATCAGCGCTGCGATTGACCACCAAAATGTTGGCCGGCCCAGCGTCTAGGAGCGATGGGATCACACCTTTGACAGCACCACCGGCGCCTACCAACAGAATACGCGCTCCGGTGAGAGACCAGCCTGCCCCGGCAGTCATATCCGCGACCAGTCCTTTGCCATCAGTATTGTCAGCGACGATCTCGCCGGCGGCGTCTTGCATCAGAAAATTGGCCGCGCCCGCCATTTGCGCCCGGGTCGATACCTGATCCGCCAGTTCAAAGGCGCGGGTTTTAAAGGGCAGCGTGACATTCAAGCCTCGGCCACCCTGCTCAAAGAATCGGCCTACCCAAGCCTCGAATTGGTCTTCTGCGACAAGCTCTGCGCGGTAATCGATCTGTCGACTGGATTGCGCGGCAAACGCGGCATGAATCGCTGGAGACTTGCTGTGTTGGATGGGATTACCCACCACCGCGAAGCGGCCGGGTATGGACTCACCCGCGCTCACTGCGCCCACTCTTTGCTGATGTTGAACCCGCAGTAGGTTGCGCCGCCAGGTAGAGGCTCACTGCGCCCCCGCCGCGGTTTCCAGCCCCAACCAGTCCCGCGGCCGAAGGAAATCGCTCATCAATGTGGCCTCAGGGGTGCCGGCCTCAGGTCTGTAACCATACTCCCACCGCACCAATGGGGGTAGAGACATCAAGATCGCTTCAGTTCGTCCATTTGTTTGAAGACCAAACAGAGTTCCCCGATCGTGGACCAGATTGAACTCGACATAGCGGCCCCGGCGATACAACTGCCATTGGCGCTGGGCTTCGTTCCATGGCGTGTCCTTGCGTCGTTCAAGAATGGGCGTGTAAGCCTTAAGAAACCCGTCTCCGACACTCTGCATGAAAGCAAACGTCTGCTCAAAGCCCCATTCGTTGAGGTCGTCGTAGAACAAACCTCCTACGCCTCGCGGCTCCTGCCGATGCGGCAAATAAAAATAATCGTCACACCATTTTTTTAACCTTGGGTAGATGTCTTCACCAAACGGGTCGCAGGCGGCCTTTGCCGTCTCATGCCAATGAATCGCGTCCTCTTCGTAGCCGTAGTAGGGCGTGAGGTCGAACCCACCACCCATCCACCACACCGGTTCTTCATCCGGCTTTTCCGCCATAAACATGCGGACGTTGGCATGGGATGTCGGTGCATGGGGGTTGCGTGGATGAATCACCAAAGACACGCCCATGGCTCGAAAGCTTCGCCCAGCTAACTCCGGCCTGTGCTGTGTTGCGGAGGCTGGCATACCCGCACCCACCACATGAGAGAAATTGACGCCGCCTTTCTCGATGACCCCACCTCCCGCCAACACGCGGCTGATGCCGCCACCGCCCTCAGGACGATCCCAGGACTCGGTAGCAAAGGTCTGCCCGCCATCGATCTCCTGCAAAGCGGCGCAAATCTTTGCCTGCAGCGAGGTGAGGTACTGTTCTACGGCGGTTGCGTCCATCAAAGGCCCCCATTATTTTTTAGGCGCGAGCTGTGCTCAGCCACGAATCACTTCCCCGTCACCCGCACGACGTATTGTTGATGGTTTGCCTTCTGGGTCAATAGCCCCCGGCAACGCCGGCAGTAGCGGCCCGAAATACCGCCTGACCTCCCAGAGTCGGTGCGGCGGCGCCAAACCCGTCGGGTTGGCACTGGTTGACACTACCGGCCCCCCAAGAGCATGGCAGAGTGCCTCGAGAGCCGGGGCTGAGGTAACACGAATAGCCACGTCCTCACTGTTGCCGGTCACCCAATCGGGAAACGCACCTCGATGGGGTACCAACCACGTATTCGGCCCGGGCCAACTTAGTGCGATCGCTTTTTGCACACGCTCTGGCAACGGCAACAACACCTCTGAAAAAACCGCCGCATCAGCGGCAACGACAATCAAGCCTTTGTCCACCGCCCGGTGCTTCATCGCCAGTAATGTGAGCACTGCTTGCTCACTAAACGGGTCACAGCTGAGGCCCCACACCCCCTCTGCTGGACAGGCGATGACCTCGCCTGATGCGATCTTGGATGCCATCAGGGGTGCCCGCCATCGAGCGTAATATGGGTTGGACTGAGGCGATGTCATGACACAAGAAAATAAAACAACAGAGACGCACCTTACCCCAGACGACAGCCGCCCGGCCAATACTGCCGCGGCCCTCAGTGTACTGTGCGCGGTTGTCGCCTCACCCGGTAGCCTCCGGCAACCTTGACCACCCAGCCATCCACCTCCAACGCAGACAGGCAGGCAAGGCAACGGTCCAGCTCCCACTTCAGAGTATCTGCCAACACATCAGCGTGGTGGGTGCTATCCCCCAATAACCCGAGCAGGCGGCGCTGATCAGGCGTGAGCTGAGGCATCTCGCTATCAGCACTACCAAAGGCCCACCCAAGCGATGCGTCGGTAGGGCCGACAGCAGGAGTCACATTCAGATAGGCCCAGAGGTCCTCAACCGACTGCATCAGCGTCGCGCCATCAGCCAGCAGATAACGACAGCCCGCTCCGTTGGGGTGATAAATGGACCAAGGCAACACCAACACATCCCTGCCCTGATCCGCAGCCGACGACGCGGTGAGTAATGTTCCACTGGGGCGGCCGGCCTCAACCACCAATGTCGCCATGCTTAACCCCGATAAAGTACGGTTGCGCCGATGGAAGTGATGCTTTCGCGGGGGCGTCCCAAAAGGAAATTCGCTCACCAACGCCCCACCAGTAGCCACCCGCTGTGCTAAATCGCGATGACGGTGTGGATAGATGCGATCAATACCACAGGGCAGCACGGCGATCGTCGCGCCCCCTGCTCGCAGGGCAGCATCATGGGCAATGCCGTCGATACCCAGTGCCAATCCACTGACCACGCAGATGGCGGCGTTGGCAGCGCCAGCAGAAAATTCCGCAGCCGCTCGCTGGCCATCCAATGATGGTTTTCGAGTACCTACGATCGACAGCGTCGTTGTATCAAGATGCTTCAGGTCGCCACGAACGAACAAAAATGGTGGTCGATCTGCGCACTCTGCAAGGAGAGCCGGATACTCAGGATCATGTGGCGTGACCAGGTACAGGCCCGACCCATCCACCAAGCTGTCGGGTAAAGACAGTGGCCGGCTTTCTTCAATAGAACGCCGCACTATTTCCGCGCCGCGGTTTTGTCGCGATAGTGCTGATGCTGACGCATTGAGTAGCGACTCGGGGGTCGGAAAGGCGGCCAGCAATTGGTCAAGCCAGCGCGCATCGTTGAGCAAAATGCTGCGTGTCAGCGCTAACCAGCGGCCATCTGCCTCGGCGTTTAAACCAAACTGAAATGCCATCGCTCTTCCATGAGGTCTCAGGACTTATTGGTCGCGCCTGAGTGGCGCGACGGCTATCGCAACATCGTGATCTGCTGCAGGTCAGTCAGGGGTTGACCAGTTTATCGCCTACCCGAAGCGCTCTTGTTGCCTCCAGCACCAAGCCGAAGCTCGCGCGGTCGTAAACAGCGAATATCATCAGTACCCCGGCCCGGGTGTCAGGGAGGCGCACCATTTTCTCAGAAATGGGATCTTTGACTTCCTGTCCGGCCTGGTCGATGGCCAATACATCACCCACCCGCAGAGCATCCCGCTCCCCTTTGTTGATCACAACAATATCCAGTACGCCGATCTGCGTGACGCCTCCGGCCACAGCGATCATGAACGCGTTGTCGACCGAGGTACTGGGTGCCTGTGGCTGAAAGACGGTGTCAAGCGCGGCCTCGGTAACAGGCAACATGCGGTCACCGATGCGGATTTCTTCACGCATTTCCGTCACCGTCATGGCAGCCAAGCCAGCGGCCGCTTCGCCGTCGTGCAACATCGCTTCCCCGATATCGCTGACAAATATGCCCAAGCCCTCACCAGATACAGGATCGGTAAGCTTTCCTAACCGGCGCACTAATCGGAAGCTGCGGTCTTCGTGCCATGCTCCCGTGCCGTAGACAGTGTCGCCAACACCGCTGATCAAACGCCCGTCGTCACCCGACACAATATAGGGTGCGCTCTCCAGGGCCTTCACCTCTGCTACCCGGTGCTGACGCAGAAAAGGGTCAATGTGCTGACGAGAGATAGGCGGAATAGCAAGGTCTAATGGGCTGGGGCGCATCGTGGGTGAGAGCTTCACCACGCTTTGTTGCGCGCGAACTAACCGGGGAATGCCGTCCTCCCAAATCAGCCTCAGCTCATCGCCGGGGTAGATGAGATGCGGATTATCGACTTGGGGATTGCCGGCCCACAGCTCCTGCCAACGCCAAGGGTCTCGCAAAAACAGTGTCGAGATATCCCACAAGGTGTCGCCCGGTTTTACCGTGTACGTCAGGGGCACATCTGAATTGAGCGTCAGTGGCTCCTGTGCGTCAGATAGGGCCGGCTGCACTGCAAGCGACAATAACAGCGCTCCATAAACCATTAGCCGCCGAGGCCATGACCGACCGCAATGCCCTTGCAAGGGCAAACCAACGGCCACCCCGGCCACCGATCTCAAGTGCCGGCCTTGCTTGGTTCGAGAAAACCCGCAGATCGCAATCCAATTGCTCGCGTTCACAGCATCCACTCCTTTGTAACTGCTCGCTCCGCCAACCGCCTTGGCCTACAACCCTCAGGCATCGCGGTATAATCCGAGTGTGCGGCGGTGTCACAGGTGGGGCAAGACCAAATCCGAACACTTTTCGCCGCCTCCATACCTGATGAATACCGGACCGAACCTGCATGGCATTACTTCCCATTCTCGAATTTCCGGATCCGCGATTGCGGACCCGCGCGACACCGGTTAAAGAAGTTGATGCGAGCATTCAGACGCTGGTCGACGATATGTTTGAAACCATGTACGACGCACCCGGGATTGGTTTAGCGGCCAGTCAGGTGGATGTTCATAAACGCGTTATCGTCATTGATCTCACTGATGATCACTCTGACCCGAGAGTCTTTATCAACCCGGAGATCAAGGTCATTGACGAAGTGCTGGGCTCTTATGACGAGGGCTGCCTTTCGGTACCCGGCTTTTACGAGACCGTAGAACGCCCGAGCGTGATCGAAGTCAACGCACTGGATCGAGAAGGACAGGCATTTACTGAGCAGCTGGATGGGTTAATGGGTATCTGTCTACAACACGAAATTGACCACCTCGAAGGCAAGCTGTTTGTGGACTATCTGTCGCCACTGAAAAGACAGCGCATCCGTAGCAAGCTCGTTAAAGAACAGAAGCGACGCGACTGATCAATGTCGGCGCCGCTACAACTCGTGTTTGCGGGCACCCCCCAGTTCGCGGCGCTTCACCTCGAGAGTTTGATCGCAGGGCCTCATCACATCAAAACGGTCATGAGCCAGCCAGACAGGCCTGCCGGTCGCGGAAAGCGGCTGCAGCCTTCTCCGGTCAAAGCACTGGCCCTCGAGGCGGGGTTGCCGGTGTGGCAGCCTGAATCATTGAAAACGCCGGAGAGCCAGAGCACGCTCGCAGCGTTGCAGGCCGACGCCTTGGTAGTGGTGGCTTACGGCTTGATATTGCCCGCCAACATTCTGGCGATACCACGATTGGGCTGCCTAAACGTCCATGCCTCCCTGCTACCGCGATGGCGGGGGGCGGCACCCGTGCAACGCGCCATTGAAGCGGGCGATCAGGAAACCGGCGTCAGTATTATGCTCATGGAACCCGGCCTCGATACGGGTCCCGTGCTGCTAACAAGCCGCCTACCCATCTTGGCACATCACACCAGTGGCACATTACTCGAGGACTTGGCCGCGTTAGGTACGCAAGCGCTCTCCCAAACTCTGGCGCACACCGACTCGCTGCTGGCCAATGCCAGACCACAAGATGATGCCGGTGCCACTTACGCGCATAAAATTGATAAACAGGAAACGGCCTTGGATTGGTCCTGCTCGGCTTTAGAGCTGGCGCGCCGTATTCGCGCCTTCCAGCCTGCGCCGGGCTGCCATACTTTCATCGACAACGAACGACTCAAAGTCATCGCCGCACATGCCGCCGCGACCTCACAGTCCGGCGCCCCCGGGGAGATATTGGTAGCAGACGAGTCCGGCCTGCAGGTCGCCTGCGGCGAGGGCATGCTCGTGATTACCGAGGCGCAGCTTCCGGGCGCCAAGGCGCAACCTGTATCGGCGCTGTTAAACGGTTATCGCGACCGAATGCTGCCCGGCAAACACCTCACCACCGCAAGTGTTCACTGACAATGAATAGCCCAAGGGCGGTGACCGCCCGCATTCTTCATCGGGTGCTCGGTGGCGAGTCGCTAAACAAGCTACTTCCCCATGCGCTTGACCCGGCGGTGCCTGCTGACCGGCCGCTGTGTCAGGAATTGATCTATGGCTCGCTGCGTCAGTGGCCATACCTTGAGGCCCTCTCTCAGCGTTTCCTCCGAAAACCGTTGCGGCGCAAGGATCACGACGTTTTGGCGCTCATTTGTATGGGGCTGTATGAACTCTTGCACCTGAACACACCTGAACACGCTGTGGTGTCGGAAACGGTCAATGCCTGCAAAGCATTAAAAAAACCCTGGGCAACTGGGCTTGTCAACGGCGTACTGCGATCGTTCCAACGGCGGGGTGGCAATCTCACCCCACCACTGTCAGCGGCGGCAGAGCAGGCCCTTCCAGAGTGGCTGCATGAAGCGCTCTGCCAGGAATACGGTGAGCACGTTGAGCAGATTGCCGCGAGTGCCCGCCATCGGCCGCCCATGATCCTCCGAGTTAACCAACAGCGCACCTCCAGAGACCAGTATCTGAGAAAGCTCGCTACGAGCGATATCCCTGCACAGCCCTGCAATGCCGATGAGGGCGGTGTGATGCTCGAGAATCCTCTGGATGTGAGTCAGCTCCCGGGTTTTAAAGAGGGCGAGGTCAGTGTGCAGGACAGCTCGGCACAGTTGGCCGCGCGATTAATGAACCCAATGCCGGGCGAGCGCATTCTCGACGCCTGTGCGGCTCCGGGCGGAAAGGCCTGTCATTTGCTCGAGCAACAACCTGACCTTAACGAGCTGGTGGCACTGGACATTAGCGAAAAGCGGTTACAGCGCGTCTGGGAAAATAGTCACCGGCTCGGGCTCACCCTAACAGCGGCCGTGGCAGACAGCACCCATTTGCCAGATAACGTCTTGGCGCCTCCCTTTGATGCCATTTTGGCTGACGTACCCTGCTCTGCCACCGGTGTCATGCGCCGCAACCCGGATATCAAAATCCTGCGCCAGGCGGAAGATATTGGCCGGTTCGCCACACAACAGCTCGCTATTCTGTGTGGGCTGTGGCCGGCACTGAAACCCGGTGGACGGCTGCTTTATGTCACCTGCTCACTGCTACACAGAGAAAACGACGACATCGTCAGCGCCTTCTGCCTACAGCAAGGTGCCCTAGCTGAACAGATCTCGCTACCCGAGGGGGTCGCCAAGCAACATGGCTGGCAAGTGCTACCCCGCTCCGATGGCGGCGACGGCCTGTATTTTGCAATGCTGCGAAAAGCATCAACCTGAGCAGGCGGAGCTGAAAAGCCAACGTGACTAATCCACATGGCGTGGCAGCTTTGACATGGTTTAAGGTGGGCGCGGGTCGTTGGGAGGGTCCAGAGGCCGGTGAAAATCATTATTCTCGGAGCCGGACAGGTCGGCGGAACACTCGCTGAACACTTGGCCGATGAGCAAAACGATATCACCGTTGTTGACGAACAGGCGGCGACGCTAAAGCGCCTTCAAGAACGTCTTGATATACGCACCGTCCTTGGCAATGGCGCCCACCCCTCAACACTGATGAACGCCGGCGCCGAAGACGCCGACATGCTCGTTGCCGTGACAGACAGTGACGAGATCAATATGCTGGCGTGCTCTGTGGCATTTACCTTGTATCGCACTCCCACCAAGATCAGCCGCGTGCGGTCCTCCGACTATCTCACTCAACATCAGGCGCTATTTGCTTCTGGCGCGATCCCAGTCGATGTGATTATCGGCCCGGAACAACTGGTCACCAGCAATATCGAACAGTTGATTGCCAACCCCGGCGCGCTACAAGTACTGGATTTCGCGGAGGGTCGCATCCGATTGGTAGCCGTCAAGGCCGTCACTGGCGGGCCGATTGTCGGACGAGAGTTGCAGGAAATTCGGGAACACATGCCCAAAGTGGATACGCGCGTGGCAGCGATTTTCCGCGCCGGCGGCGACCCGATTATCCCGGAGGGGGCCACCGTGGTGGAGCCCGATGATGAAGTGTTCTTCATCGCAGCTCGGGAACACATTCGCGCCGTGACCTCGGAGCTGAGAGAGGTCGACAAGCCCTATTGGCGCATCATGATCGCCGGCGGAGGCAACATTGGCGCCAACCTCGCACAGCGCCTGGAAAAGCAGTATCAGGTCAAAGTGATCGAGCGGTCGTATGACCGATGCCGACAGTTATCGGACATGTTGGAGAACAGCATCGTCTTGCACGGCAGTGGCAACGAGCCGCTCCTATTACAGCAAGAGAATATCGAGAATACCGATGTCTTTTGTGCTCTCACTGACAACGACGAGTCCAACATCATGATGTCGATGTTGGCTAAACGTCTCGGCGCCAAGAAGGCGATCACACTAATCACCAATGCTGCCTATGCCGACCTTATTGGTGAAGAAATCGACATCGCGATTTCGCCACAGCAAATCACGATCAGTAGCTTGCTCATGCATGTTCGGCGCGGCGATATCAGTGCGGTGCACTCGCTCCGCAGAGGCGCAGCAGAAGCGATCGAGGTCACGGCCCATGGCGACGCCCGCTCTTCCAAAGTGGTGGGGCGCCGTCTGGATGAGTTGAATCTCCCATCCAGCGTCACCGTTGGCGCCATTTTGCGGGGAGAAGAGGTACTGATAGCCCACGGCCACATCGTCATTGAAGCCAATGATCACGTGATTCTCTTTCTAACAGACCGCGCACAGATCTCGGCGGTAGAAAAACTCTTCGCGGTGGGCTTCGGCTTTATCTGATGCAATTCGCGATGGCGCTTAAAATTATCGGCGTTCTGCTGATTATCTTCAGCACCGCCATGTTGCCTTCGCTATTTCTGTCCCTCATTACGGAGGATGCCATCGAGTCGGCCTTCGCTACGGGGTTCGCTGCCACGCTGCTGGCCGGCGTGCTTTTGTGGTTGCCAACGCGCCATGTCAGCCGCGATCTCAATATCCGCGACGGGTTTCTTGTCACCGCTTTGTTTTGGATTGTGCTGGGTTTATTTGGCGCCATACCGCTCTGGCTGACACCCCAGCTGGCGATGTCGCCTGCGGGCGCCATTTTTGAGTCTATTTCTGGGTTAACGACTACCGGCGCCACGGTGATTACGGGGCTAGACGCACTCCCTCAGTCGATTCTGCTTTATCGACAGTTACTCCAATGGTTAGGCGGTATCGGCATTGTAGTGCTGGCCGTCGCCATCCTCCCCATGCTGGGTATTGGCGGCATGCAGCTCTATCGGGCGGAAAGCGCCGGCCCCTCGAAAGACAGGAAATTGACGCCCCGTATTACCAGCACTGCAAAGGCACTCTTTGGTATTTATCTGCTGTTAACTATTGCCTGCGCGGCCAGCTACTTCGTGGCCGGGATGTCGATATTTGATGCCCTGTGTCACGCCTTTTCGACCGTCGCCATTGGCGGGTTTTCGACCCATGACGCGAGCTTGGGCTATTACGAACAAAACTCGGTGTTGCTGGTGAGTTCCGTTTTTATGTTGCTATCCGCCCTCAATTTCGGGTTGCACTTTTTGGCGCTGCAACGCCGCAATATCTGGGTTTATGCACAAGACTCTGAGGCGGCTTTCTTCATAACGGTTATCGCACTCGCCACGGTCGTCGTGTGGTGCCTGTTATTGACCACAGAAACCCTCAACCTAGAGGACAGCCTCATTCATGGTCTGTTCCAAACCGTTTCCATTGCCACGACCACGGGTTTCACGACGCAAGATTTTTCAATCTGGCCACTATTCCTGCCCGTGTTGCTATTAATGCTCAGCTTTATGGGTGGCTGTGTGGGCTCAACTGGCGGCGGTATGAAAGCCATGCGCATCCTGTTGATTTTCAGACAGGGAATGCGGGAATTGCGGCAGCTGTTGCACCCCAACGCCGTCATTCCGCTCAAACTGGATGCCCGCCGTGTTCAAACCGAGGTCATCAGTGCCGTTTGGAGCTTTTTCGCTGTCTACATGTTCTGCTTCGTGCTCATTTGGCTGGCGCTGCTGGCAACTGAACTCGATTTTATTTCGGCCTTCTCTGCCGTTGTTGCCACGATGAACAACCTCGGCCCGGGATTGGGCGAGGTGGCAGATCACTACGCGACGGTCAGCGAACCCGGCAAGGTCATCCTCTGCCTCGCCATGCTAATGGGTCGCCTCGAAGTATTTACGCTGCTGGTGTTGCTCACGCCGGCCTTTTGGAGACATTAGTCACCGCATGTGTGAAGCGAGCGCGTTACTTCAGACCTCTCGCATTTTGTATCACTTCATAGGCCGCCGTGATCTCTTGAGCGCGCTCTGTTGCCACGCGCAATAACTCGTCAGGCACGCCCTCGGCGATCAGCTTGTCGGGATGGTTCTCACTCATTAATTTCCGATAACGACGTTTGATATCGGTATCGCTTGCGCCCTTATCGATACCCAACGCAGCATAAGCTGTATCCAGTTCGGAGACGCCGGGGCCGGCAGATGAGCGCCCGCCGCCCGCCGATTGTCGGTACCGGCCCTGCTGAAACTGCGCCTGGGCGCTCACCATGGAAATCAGTTGATCGACTTCGCGACGCGGCAACCTGAGCAGGTCTGAAAGACCATAGATAGCACCGCGTTCAGTCTCTGAAAAGGTCCCGTCGGCCATAGCAATGCCGACCAAAAACGCCATCAACGTATGCCGTGCCTGCCGGCGCGGCCCGAGGCAGTCGTTAAATTTGGAGACAGTGGGTGCTGGGTCGAAGCCCGCCGTCGCGCCAAGCTTAAAGTGTTCGATGGCGCTACGCCGCTGCGCCGCAGTGAGACGCAGCTGTGCAAACAACGCCTCTGTTTGGGCCACCTCAGCTTCAGACACCCGCCCATCCGCTTTTGCAACGAAACCCAACAACGTAAAGGTGGTCTCAAAAAACTGTGCACGCATAATGTGCACGGCCTCCGGCCCCGATAGTTGCAGCGCGCGCCACAGCCCCTTGTCGAAGGCGTGCCCCAAGACCAGACCAAACAAGAGCCCGGCCGGACCGAAGGCCATCAGTCCTATGAGGCCCGCAATCAACTTGCCTGTTACCCTGGTAATCATTTCAAATCCACCTCGTCCAGCAAAGGCGTGGCCACCCAATCGTAGTGATCGACCTGCCCCTTCGGCCGACAGCGGAATCTTTTGTACTGCCACTGGTACTGTGATTCATTGCCGGCAACCAGCTTCTCTACACCACGGTTGATTGCTGTGAGTGCTTCCAGCAGGTTGTCGCTCTGAACGGCGGGCTCGGCAGGCCGGTAAACGGCACGAAAACCTGTTGCGGTGCGCAAGACGGTGCCCATCACCGGTGCCGCACCCGACTTTCTGATCAAATTGCTGGCCAACGACGCAGTGAAGCAATCGACCCCAAAAAAAGGCGCATTGAGGCCCGCTCTTTCATCACTGGGTACTTGGTCCGGAAGGATACCGGTGATCCCACCAGCCCTCACAGACCGCACTAATTCTGCAATACCCCGTGGCGTGGTGGGCACCAGCTTCCCGCCCGTACCTTGCCGACCGCGATGGACCAGCGCATCAAGCTTCTTCAGAGTAATCGGCTCGTAAAGGGCGACCAAATCACCGAGGGTAGCGAGGTGCATACCGAGTAACTCCCAGTTCCCGAGATGCGGACCCAGCACGATCACGCCTTGCCCTGTTGCGAGTGGCTCAGTCACATAGGTCAGCCCATCCACCTCAAGAAGCGCCTCAGTCCTGGACCAATGCTGCCTCCACAGCCGACCCATTTCGGCCATCAGCTCTCCCGTTGACTGGACGCTTTGTCGCGCCACCATTCTGCGCTGACTGGAGGTCCACTGTGGGTAAGCCAATTCGAGGTTTCGAATGGCCACTCGCCGCATGCGGCTATTCAAGTGATACAGGCCCGCACCCACACCTCTCCCCAGCGCGCGCGCCCAAGCGAGGGGCATAAAACGCGTCACGGTGATCAACAGTCTGACAAGGAAAGCAACGGTCCATTCCAGCCAGAGTGGTTTAGGTGATGCGGGCATAGGTAAGGAGGAAATTGGCGCAGTCAGTGCTGGGAAATTTGATTATGGCGCGGGCAACGCAGTTATACTAACTGCTCTCATCGACTTTAGGTTGCATCCCTTGGCGCCTGCGACATTTCAAGAGGTTATCCTGCGGTTGCAGGATTACTGGGCCCAGCACGGCTGTGTGGTTTTGCAGCCCCTTGATATGGAGGTTGGCGCCGGAACCTTTCATCCCGCGACCTTTCTGCGCGCACTGGGCCCCGAAAACTGGAATGCCGCCTATGTGCAGCCCAGCCGCCGACCTGCAGATGGCCGCTACGGTGAAAACCCCAACCGCTTGCAGCACTACTATCAGTTTCAGGTGGTCATGAAACCATCTCCTGCCGACTTCCAGGATCTCTACCTAGGTAGCCTGTTTGCGCTGGGCGTAGACCCACTCGTCCATGACATCCGCTTCGTAGAAGACAACTGGGAATCGCCGACGCTGGGCGCTTGGGGTTTGGGGTGGGAGGTGTGGTTGAACGGCATGGAAGTCAGCCAGTTCACCTACTTTCAGCAGGCCGGCGGGCTGGAGTGTTACCCCGTTACGGGCGAGCTGACTTACGGCCTCGAGAGAATCGCAATGTACCTACAAGGCGTCGAGTCAGTTTACGACCTCGTATGGGCTAACACGCCGTCAGGCCCCGTGACCTATGGTGATGTGTACCATCAGAACGAAGTTGAGATGTCGACATTCAATTTTATCGAGGCTGATGTCGACTACCTGTTTTCACAGTTTGAGTTTTGTGAACGGGAAGCCCTAAGACTGGCCGAAAAGCAGCTACCGCTCCCCGCTTACGAGCACGTGATGAAAGCCTCACATACTTTCAACTTGTTAGACGCTCGCCATGCGATCGGCGTCACAGAGCGCCAGCGCTACATTTTGCGGGTCCGGGCACTGGCCAGATCAGCTGCCGAGGCCTATGTGGCATCAAGAGGAGCTTTGGGTTTTCCTCAGGCTGATCCGGACCTGGCCGCCGCCGCGCTCGCACAGCTGGCAGCAGCACAGGGCGAGACAGCATGAGCACTTCGGACCTGCTTTTTGAGCTGGGCACGGAGGAACTCCCCGCTGGGGAGATTACCGCCATGGCCGAAGCGCTGTGCCGGGGCGTGACCACGGGACTGAACGAGCATGGGCTGCCATTTGGTACGGCACATCATTTTTCCACGCCGCGCCGACTGACCGTGTGGGTAGAGAATGTTGCCGCCAAAGGTCCCGATACAGATCAGCACGTAGTAGGTCCGCCCCTTAGCGCTGCGAGAGATGACCAAGGCCAATGGACCAAAGCCGCTGAAGGGTTTGCCCGAAAACAAGGCCTCACTCCTGACGACCTTTCTATCGTCGAGGAACAAGGCGTGGAAAGAATCGCCGTGAATGTGTCACACGTCGGCGCGGCGGCCACCGATGTGATTCCCAACATCATCAGTGCGGCTATCTCCGCCATTCCTGTTTCGAAGCGGATGAGGTGGGGCCGCTCGCGCGATGAGTTTTTACGGCCAGTGCAATGGTTGCTGTTGTTATTTGGCGACAACGTGCTCCCTCTCGAGTTATTCGGGCTCAGGAGTGGCCGAGACAGTCGCGGTCACCGATTTCATCACAACGAGCCGGTGGCCATCTCTGAACCTTGCGCTTACCGCGAGACATTGCGCGAGGCGCGGGTACTGGTCGACAGTGAAGAGCGGCGGTCGCGTATCGCAGAGCAAGTCCTGGCACTGGCCAATCAGGGCGAGGCTGTCTCTCTGTCTGATGACTTGCTCGACGAGGTAACGGGTTTGGTGGAATGGCCAACAGCGCTACGTGGCAGTTTTGATCCCGCATTTCTGGATGTGCCAGCCCAAGCGCTGATTTCGGCGATGAAAACACACCAAAAGTACTTCCATCTTACCGATGCCAAGAGCGGCGCATTGCTGCCCACTTTCATCACAGTCTCCAATATCGAGAGCCAGCAACCAGCGCAGGTCGTATCCGGTAACGAACGCGTAATCCGGCCACGCTTAAGCGACGCCGCATTTTTCTTTGCCAACGACAAACGGGTTACGCTGGCGTCAAGGCAAGAGCGCTTGGGGAGTGTGGTATTCCAGCAAAAACTGGGTAGCTTGCAAGATAAAACCGCGCGCATTGTCGCGAATGCGAGACAGGTGGCGGCTCTTATCGACGCGGATGTCGATGTTGCCGAAAGGGCCGCGCAGCTGAGCAAGTGTGACCTCGTCTCAGAAATGGTGCTCGAATTTCCCGAGCTGCAAGGTATCGCCGGCGGGCACTATGCGAAACATGATGGGGAGTCAGCGGCCGTCTCAGAAGCTATCGAGTCACACTATTACCCGCGATTCGCTGGAGACGACTTACCTCCCTCTCCGGAGGCGATGTCAGTTGCCCTCGCAGATCGGCTCGATACATTGGTCGGCATTTTTGGCATTGGCGAGCCACCAACGGGCTCAAAAGATCCTTTTGCACTGCGCCGGACATCTCTGGCAGTGATCAGAATGCTCATTAATTTGGGTAGACCCCTGCCCCTCAACACTTTGCTTCAGTCTGCCTGTGACCAGCACGCTGCCGAGCTGGCACCCGATACAGCTGAGGCGGTAGCGCAGTACATCCTAGAGCGACTTGGCAGCTGGTACGACGACGACGATATTCATATCTCGGTAGTGCGGGCTGCGCTGGCTAGTGGCAGCCAAGACCTTTACGACGCAGACCTTCGCGTCCGTGCGCTGGCCGCCTTTGCAAAAAGCGATACTGCTGAGCATCTTGCTGCGGCCAACAAACGGGTCGCGAATATTCTCGCTAAGGCCGAGAGCGCCGAAAGCGCCACTTCTCCAGACCCAGAGCTGTTTGTCGAACCAGCTGAGACGGCCCTCTACGAAGCGATTAAAGTCAGCGGTGACAATTTGGCACCCCTTCTCGCCGAGCGGAACTACCAGAGCGCTCTGGACCAGCTAGCCCAACTACGAGGGCCGGTCGACGCTTTCTTCGATACGGTCATGGTCAATGCAGAGCACCCCGCGGAGCGTTCGAACCGGCTGAGGCTGCTCGGCGAACTCCGCGCACTGTTTACGCAAGTGGCTGATCTGGCATTGCTCTCGTCGGCGGCCGAGTGACTTCAGGCGCCTTATTCTGGATAGGACTGGCGGCGGCCAGCGGCGCGGGTTTGCTTTACAGTTTGCTTCAACTAAGCAAGCGACGTCAGGAACTGACGACGCTGCAAGCGGAGTTAGTGGCGCAATCGACTTCAGCAACTCTGGCCGCTGAGCGCACTCGCAAGCTAGAGGCTGAGCTGGCTACGCTGCAACAAACCTTGACGGACCTCAATGCGCAGTTGAGCGCGCAGACGGCCACGCTGTCCGAGCGCGGCTCGCATCACCAGCAACAGATGAAATGGGTCGAGGAATCGCGCAGCACCCTTCGAGCCGAGCTGGAGGTCATTGGTCAAAAGTTGCTGTCATCGTCAGGTAAAGCGCTGGAGACCACAAATCAAAAAAGTCTGGACAGCCTGCTCAAACCGTTAGCCGAGAAGATCGACCAGTTTCAAACACGCGTGAATCAAGTACACACTGACATGGTGCGCAACAGCGCGTCGCTGAGTGAGCAAATCAAGCACCTCGAGTCGGTCGGGGTATCGATGTCAGGCGAGGCACAAAACCTCACTCGCGCTCTTAAGGGCGACAAAAAATTAGTCGGCAACTGGGGAGAAGCGCAGCTCGAGAAAACCCTGGAGCTGGCCGGACTTCGCCGGGGCGAGCATTACGACGCTCAGGTGGCATTCAAGGATGAGCAGGGGGACCGCCACCTGCCAGATTTTGTTATTCGACTGCCCGAGGGGAAAAACCTCATCGTCGACAGCAAGGTCTCTCTTGTGGACTATGAGCGGGCGGTAACCGCCGAGAGTGATACCGAGCGAGCCGCCGCACTCGAGGCGCATGCAAAGGCGGTTCGCAATCATATCGATGCCCTTTCCGCGAAAGATTACGCAAACCTGCCTGGCATGGAGAGCCCTGACTTCGTATTGATGTTTATGCCGGTAGAGCCCGCTTATATTGAGGTCATGCGCAGCCATCGAGAGCTTTTTAATCACGGATACCAGAGAAACGTGGTGCTGGTGTCACATACGACACTCATGCCGATTCTCCGAACAGTCGCCAATCTGTGGATGATCGAGCACAGCAACCAGGAGGCACGAGAAATCAGCGAACGTGCTGGCGACATCTACAACACGGTTTGCCTGCTGGGAGAGCGGCTGTTCGCACTAGGTTCGTCAATTTCAACGACCGCGAATCGCTACAACGACGCAGTCAAAGCAGTTCAGGGAAAACAAGGGCTACTCGGGAAGGTCTCTCGGTTTCGCTCGCTGTCGCAGCGAGCCAACAAATCTTTTCCAGAGACGCTGGCCCCTATCGAGCCCGATGTAGAGAACATGCGCCTCGAAGATTTAGAAGACATCGAGTCCGGGCAGCCGGATACCGAGTAAGTGGCACACAACTAGTCGGCCCCAAAGTGTCACGCCTGTCGCTTGCGGTACACCTATTTTCCCCCAAGCGCGCCAGTATTTCTCCGTTGCTCTGCCTACGTATTTGACCCATATGGTTAGACAGGCCCTGCGTCGCTAAGAAGCCTGACTCAGCATTCAGATGTCGAGATTCGCCACCGCTAAAGCGTTTTGTTCGATGAACTCCCGGCGCGGTTCAACGTCATCGCCCATCAATGTCGAGAACATCTTATCTGCCAAGAACGCATCTTCAATGGTGACCTGCAGCATCCGTCGTGCCTCGGGGTCCATGGTGGTCTCCCATAGCTGTCCTGGGTTCATTTCGCCAAGACCTTTGTACCGCTGGATGGTGCAGCCTTTCCGCGCTTCAGCCAGCAACCAGTCCAAGCCGGCGGCAAAATCCTGCGTCTCGTGACGCTTCTCGCCGCGTTGGAAAAATCCATCCGCCTCAATAAGGCCGTCGAGACGGTCGCCGACGGCGCGCAACGCCGAGTACTCGGGTGAGTCAAAAAACCCTCTGCCGAGTACCGTATCGGTCGCAACACTGTGTGCGGTTCGACGTACGACAGGGTAATAGAAACCACGTTCCGGGTCCTGTCGCACGAAGACTTCATACTGCACTGACTTGCTTTGGGGGGTTAGTAAGCGCTTACTTAGTTCTATTACAAAAGCCTGTACCTTGCCCTCATCTGCGAGGTCCGCGGTCGCCAGCGGCGACACCGTCATCATCGGCCAAAGCACATCTTTGGGGTATACCCTACCCAGCCGCTCGATATCAGCCGCAACCGCTTGGTAAGACGTCACCAAGTCGGCGAGCGCCTCACCCGCCAGAGGGGGCGCTTCAGCGTTAGCAAAGATAGCGGCATCTTCGAGCGCTGATTGCGTCAAGTATTCCGCAAGCGCTGGTTCATCTTTGAGGTAGCGACTTTGCTTTCCGCGCGCCAACTTGTAGAGCGGAGGCTGCGCAATGTAAACATGCCCGCGATCGATGAGCTCCCGCATCTCTCGGAAGAAGAAAGTGAGATATAGCGTACGAATGTGAGACCCATCCACATCGGCATCCGTCATAATGATGATTCGGTGGTACCGAAGCTTGTCTGGGTCAAACTCATCTTTACCAATGCCGCAGCCGAGCGCCGTTACCAAGTTGCCGATTTCGGCCGAGCTCAACATTTTGTCGAAGCGCGCCTTCTCCACATTCAGAATCTTCCCCTTGAGCGGCAAGATGGCCTGAAACTTCCGATCCCGCCCTTGCTTGGCTGATCCTCCCGCAGAGTCTCCCTCTACCAGGTACAGCTCGCTCAGAGCAGGATCGCGCTCCTGGCAGTCGGCCAACTTCCCTGGCAATCCCGCGATATCCAGTGCACCTTTACGACGCGTCATTTCTCTCGCCTTGCGCGCCGCTTCCCGCGCCCGGGCGGCATCGATCATCTTGCCAACAACGAGCTTGGCATCGTTGGGGTTTTCCATCAGAAAATCATTGAAGAACTGGTTCATCGCCTGCTCAACAGCACCCTTCACCTCACTGGACACCAACTTATCCTTAGTTTGTGAGGAAAATTTAGGGTCAGGCACTTTCACAGAAACAATAGCGGTCAAACCTTCCCGCGCATCATCACCCGTGGTGGAAATCTTGGCCTTCTTTGCAAGTCCTTCTTTTTCAATGTAATTATTCAAGCATCGGGTGAGGCCGGCGCGAAAGCCCGCTAGGTGTGTACCACCGTCTCGCTGGGGAATGTTATTGGTATAGCAGTAGAGGCCTTCTTGGAATCCGTCATTCCACTGCAGGGCTACTTCAACCTCGACGCCCTCATCCGCCTCTGCCTGAAAGTGACACACTTTTGCTATGGGTGTTTTGCTCTGGTTGAGAAAATCGACAAAGGCACGCAAGCCGCCTTCGTATGCAAATAGCTCCTCCTCACCCGAGCGCTCGTCTTTCAGGAGAATTCGGACGCCACTGTTTAAAAAGGCAAGCTCTCTCAGCCTCTTACCCAACACGTCGTAATGAAAAACAATGTTACTGAACGTGTCGGGAGACGGCGTGAAGCGCACTGATGTGCCTGTTTCATTGGTCTCACCCACAACCGTGAGCGGGGTCTCTGGAACGCCATGAGTATAGGTTTGCTCAAACAACTCGCCCTTCCGGCGGATGGTCAACTGCAAGGTAGAAGACAGTGCGTTCACGACTGAGACACCTACGCCATGAAGACCCCCGGATACCTTGTAGGTGTTGTCATCAAATTTCCCGCCTGCGTGCAGCACGGTCATGATGACCTCGGCAGCGGATACACCCTCTTCATGTTGCTCGGTGGGGATACCACGGCCATTATCAGAGACCGTAACGGACTCATCCGGGTGAATCACCACATCAATCTGGCTGCAATGTCCCGCCAGAGCCTCATCGATACTGTTATCCACGAGCTCGAACACCATGTGGTGTAGACCGGTGCCATCATCGGTATCGCCGATATACATACCTGGCCGCTTGCGCACGGCATCAAGCCCTTTGAGCACCTTGATGCTTGAGGAATCGTAATCTTTAGATCCGCTTTGTTGACTCATCTCGTCTGACATATGACCTCATTACTGGCTAATGATCATTCAATCGTAAAAAACTGGCATTTCTGCCGTCAGGCGCCGCAAGCCGTCACATGCCCCTGTTCCACGTGGAACATTTGCAAGGGCTCACCGCCCCAAGCGGCTTCCAGCGAACCACGATCCACCGCCGTCAACACCACCTGCCGCCCAGACGCCAATTGCGAACACACGCTGGCGCAGTGGTTTTTGTCCAACTCTGCTGGCAAATCATCGACCAGATAGAGCGGCGAGCGCGCGGCCGCACGCTCCACCAGACGACCCTGAACCAGTTTTAACGCCACCACCAGCAGTTTCATCTGGCCGCGCGACAATAGGTCCGATGCGGCCACGCCCTCAACAATGAGGCGAAGATCTGCCCGATGCGGCCCAATCTGCGTAAACCCCTGCGCCGCATCGCTCGCAGCCGACCGCTCCAGCGCCTCTGATAACGTCACGCTTCGATCCCAACCAGGCCGAAACACTACCTGCACAGCCGCCAAATCAGAGGAGATCACTGGGCCTAGGGCGGCCAATTCAACTGCCAGCTCTGTAGCGATCCTGGCTCGCGCGTCTGTTAATTGCTCGCCAATTTGAGCTAGCTCAGCGCGCCATGCTGCGTCGCTGGTAATGATACCACGTCGCAAACCACTATTTCGCTGCCGAACCGCTTTCGCGTACCGCCTCCACAACAGCAAGAACTCCTGTTCCACGTGGAACAATGTGCCATCCAAAAGGCGCCGCCGCCCTTCAGGCGGGCCCGTCACCACGCCCAGCGAATCGGTATCAAAAACAATGAGCGGGAGATTCTGCGCCAACTCAGACAGCGAGGGCGCGTTCTGCCCGGCGACTCGAGCACGCACAGCGCCATCGCGATGTTTCTCAACACCCATGGTCACCTTGTGGCCTGCTGTCTCGACGCGACCGACCACTCGGCAGAAGTCTGTGTTGTGTTGAATGACGGGCTTAGACTGGTGTGTGCGGAATGACCGACCCACGCCCAAAAGGTGTATCGCCTCTAAGAAACTGGTTTTACCTGACCCATTCGCGCCGTATAGCGCGGAAGCGCCTAGTGGCAACGCCACCTTGACATCAGACAGGTTTCTGACGCCCTCTATCGACACGTGCTCCAACATACGAAGCGGGCAGGACGCGAATCAGAGCCTCATCGGCATGACGACATACAGTCGCTCAGGCTCTTGGTCAGAGGGCGGTTCCGCGTGCTCCAGCAGGGCAGAGCTGGCCTCATCAGAGAGTGATAGTTTGACCTGAGACTGACTCAAAACCGACAGCACATCGAGTAAGTAACTGACATTAAACCCAATTTCAAGCTCTGCGCCAGTATAATCTACCGCCACCACTTCTTCGGCCTGCTCTTGCTCGGGGTTGTTCGCTGTAATATCCAGATTATTATCAGATAGCTTCAAGCGGACCCCACGATATTTCTCGTTAGATAGGATCGCCGTCCGCGTGAATGCCTGCTTGAGCTCGGCGCGGTCGCCTACCACTGACTTGTCGGCATTTTTCGGGATTACACGCTCATAATCGGGGAACTTGCCGTCAACAAGCTTGGACGTAAAGGTAAACTGCTCGTTTGTCGCCCGGATATGATTGCTGCCAATGGTCAACTCCAGGGGCGCGTCACCCTCGAGCAAGCGGGATAGTTCGAGCACACCCTTGCGAGGAATGATAACACCAGTGTCAGCTGCCTCGACCCTGTCGGGGCCCGTCGCCAACGCCAGGCGGTGCCCATCAGTAGCAACCACGCGAAGCCTGCCGCCCAACACCTCAAAATACAGGCCATTCAAGTAATAGCGAACATCCTGCTGAGCCATGGCAAAAGCAGTGCCATCAATCAGCTGTTTCACCAACGACTGCTGGAGTGACAGCGCCACATCGCCCGCACCGGCCT
>JADHQG010000061.1 GCA_016778045.1 Luminiphilus sp.
GTTCCCTTCGCTGCCGGAGTAGTACTCCACGATCACCGGGCCCCACCAGTCGATCATCGCTTCTTTGACGTCAATAGGGCACGGCGCCGCGGCGTGGATGGCACACTTCATTGAGCTCAGGTCATATCGACTCCGCGCCTCCTCGGGCAGCTTCAGCATTCGAACAAACATGATCGGCACCCACTGGCTATGCGTCGCCTTGTACTTCTCAATCAGAGCCAGAGACTGCTCGGGGTCAAAGTGCTCCATAATTAAAGAGGTGCCGCCTAGGCCCAATACCATTAAGTTATAGTGCAACGGTGCAGCGTGATAGAGCGGTGCCGGCGACAGGTAAATCGTCTCGACCCCGAACCCAAAAAACGCGCCGACGCTACCTGACATTGGATGATCGGCATGAATACTGTCTGCATGCGGCGCCCAATAAACGCCCTTGGGCCTTCCAGTGGTTCCCGATGAATACAACATCGGCGCACCCAGACACTCGTCATCGATGGGCGTTTCGGGCATCGCTGCCAGCTGCTCGTCGAGGGCCTCAAAGCCTGCGATGGCTCCGCCCACGCAAAAACATCGCTTCAGCCCCGCAGATGCCGCAGCCGCCTGAGTCGCGACCTCTGCAAGACTGGCAGAGGCTATGAACAGTTTCGCCTTGCAATTGGTAATGATGTAAGCGGTTTCTTCCTGCTTGAGGTGGGTACTGATGGGCGTAAAGATGACGCCGGCCCGGTTTGCCGCCTGCGCCACCTGCAAAAACTCAGCGCAGTTCTTCATCATCATGGCAATGTGATCGCCGCGGTTGACTCCGGATGCGCGCAGCAGGTGCGCTATTTGGTTCGACCTACGGTCCAACTCAGCATAAGTCACTACCTCGCCCGAATTGGCCATAATGTAGGCCGGTCGGTCCGGCGTCTCAGCGGCAAACAAAGAAAAATGCGGCATGGCGTCCCTCTTATATGAGCGTATTATTCCTATTCACTATACAAGTTCGGACACGAGATGGTAGCGGCAGCAACCATGAGCACCGGCGCAGAAATCAGGGCGCACTGTCGAACCAACGATTTCACCCGTCAGACCTCGGGTCTGGCACCCGGCTACGTGCAGTGCAACGTCGTCATCTTGCCCGCCCAAGACGCGGAGCAGTTTGCCGCATTCTGCAAGCGCAACCCGCAGCCCTGTCCGCTGTTGGCGACCAGCCGCCACCCCGGCGCGGCCGATCTGCCTGAACTTGGAGATGACATCGATATTCGAACTGACTTGCCCCGCTACCGAATTTGGGAACACGGCCAATGCACGGGACAGCGCGATGACATCCTCGACCTATGGCAGGATGATTGGGTGGCCTTTGCCTTGGGTTGTTCGTTCTCCTTTGAGGAGGCCCTCAGCAATGCCGGCATAGAAATCAGAAACGTAAGTGAGGGCGTCAATGTGCCGATGTATCGCACTAACATCGACTGCCAATCTGCCGGCCCGTTCGAGGCAAAAATGGTCGTGAGCATGCGGCCCATGCCAGCCAGCGATGCCATCACTGCCATTCAGATCTGCTCACGGTATCCCTCTGTTCACGGCGCCCCCATTCATCTGGGTGATCCCGAGTTGATTGGCATTGCCGATTTGAACCAACCTGATTTTGGCGATCCAGTCAGCGTCCGCGCAAACGAGATCCCGCTCTTTTGGGCCTGTGGCGTGACGCCGCAAGTCGCACTAGAGTCAGCGGAGCTGCCGCTGGCAATCACTCACGAACCGGGGCATATGCTGGTGACCGATCTAAAAAACGCCTCGCTGGAGGGTGAAGCATCATGGAACGCCTGACGCTAAATTGCGACATGGGAGAAGGTTTTGGCCCGTGGAGTATGAGTGACGACGCCAGCATCATGCCGCTGATTGATGCGGCCAACATCGCCTGCGGTGGCCATGCGGGCGACCCCAGCACGATGCGCCAATGTGTCGAACTGGCGCGACGCCATAAAACGGAAATTGGCGCGCACGTTTCCTACCCGGATATGCAAGGCTTTGGCCGCCGCGCCATGGATATCAGCGGCCAAGCGCTGATTGACCTGATTCACTACCAGCTCGGCGCGCTGGACGGCATCGCCAGAGCCCACAGTACGCGGGTGAGCTATGTAAAGCCCCATGGCGCGCTCTATCACGCCATGCTGGACGACCCGGCTATCATGAATGACATTATGCGAGCTGTCGCCAGCTGGCACGTTGACCTCGAACTGGTGGTACTTGCCACCCCGAGAGACCGCAAAACCGTGCAACTGTCAGTCGAACATGGCCTAACCCTTCGCTACGAAGCATTTGCCGATCGGGGGTATACGAGTCGCGGGTTACTGTTAGGCCGAGACAAACCCGGCGCAGTACTTGATGCAGACGACGCCGCCAAACAGGCAGTGGCCATTTCACAAAATGAGCTTAGGACCCCGCGCGGCAAACGCATACCGGTGACAGCCGACACGCTATGCGTTCACAGTGACACGCCGGGCGCCGTCAAAATGATCCGGTCGATTAGACAGGCATTGGACCGTTTGTAAAGTGACCTGCTCTGTCGGTCCGGCGGGTGAAGCTGCTATGCGTCTCGTGTTCGAAGCAGACCCCGCACCAGAGTTGACCCGCACATTGCTCGCCATTCAAAAGAGCGCCCAGCGCCACTTCCAGGGCACCCTAACAGACAGCGTCATCGGCTACGCCACGCTGACCCTTTTTTTTAAGCCGCTCCAGTTTCAACGTGATCGAGTTGAGGCGTGGCTACTGGATCAAGTCGACCTCACAAAATCAGACACGCACTGTGATCCGCCGCCCGCCATCATACTGCCCGTCTTCTATCATCCCAGCGTTGGCCCGGATCTCGAGTGGCTGGCAGACGACAAAGGCCTGAGTGTCGACGACATCATCGCACTGCACAGTGGGGCCACCTATTTCGCCTATGCGACAGGCTTTGCACCGGGATTCTGCTACCTCGGCACACTGCCATCTCAGCTCATGGCACCCCGTTTGGCCACCCCCAGAAGCAAAGTGCCCCCGGGTTCGGTTGCCATCGCGGATTTACAGACGGCGGTCTATCCCTGCGAATCACCCGGCGGCTGGCGACTGATTGGCCAGTGTCCTCAGCCACTGTTCAATCTCAGACACACCCCGGCAAACCTCCTGTCAGTCGGAGATACCGTTCGTTTTGAGCCCGTGAGCGAGGCTGATTTTTACGCCATGGGCGGCGCAAGATGAGCACGTTGATAATCGGGCAGGCAGGGATCGCAACAAGCGTTCAAGACAGCGGCCGAGCGGGGACTTTGCAACTGGGCATTCCCCCATCAGGCGCCATGGACCCGTATGCCTTGGTGAGCGGACAACACCAGCTGGGCCACGTTCACGACGAGGCCGCCCTCGAAATGGCCTATGCCGACCTAATCGCCAGATCCACGCATGACTGTCATATCGTCATCACTGGCGCTCCAGTGACGCTGGCTATTGATGATCAGTGCCTAGACCCTAGAAAGATTCACGCTATCAAAGCTGGCCAAACACTGAGTATCAGGGCGACCAAAATCGGTATCTACAGCTACCTACACATTTCCGGAGGTATCGCCACCGAGCCAGTATTTCAGTCCCGCAGCACTTCACCACGCGAGGTTATCGGCGGCTTCGAGGGACGATACCTTCGTGACGGCGACACCCTGCCCATTGGGCCAACTCACAGTAGGCCAAGCAGAGATGACCCCCTACTCGATCTGTCCCCATCGCCGTCGACGCTCACACTGCGATTTGTGCCGGGGTTTCAACACGACGAATTCTCTCCTGCTGCGATGAGCGCGCTGCTGGGAACGGAATTCTCGGTCACGCCCAGCGCCAACCGCATGGGCGTCAAACTCTCCAGGGGCGGCCTGCATTCCGGCATCGAGAGCCTGCTTTCTGAAGCAACCTGCTATGGCGCCATTCAGATACCGCCCGATGGAGCCCCGATTGTCCTACTCAACGACCGACAGACGGTGGGGGGCTATCCCAAGCCAGGTGCTGTCATCAGTAGCGACTGCGCACGTCTTGCTCAGGCGCGGCCGGGACAAAAGGTTCGCTTTGTCAGCTGTAGCGCGGAAGAAGCAGATCGGATTCAATGGTTGGAGCGTCACTTTGTGGAGACTCGACTCCAGTGAACACCCCTGATCTACTGACCACCTCTCAGAAAATTGAGTCGCTGCTGGTCACCCATAACCATCGCGGCATGGCCACAGCAGGCGCATCACTGGAGCCCGGCTACTTACTTCGTGCAGCGCGCTTGATTCAGGCCAGCGCCGGCAGAGTCTACATCCTGACGGGGTTCCCGGTCGGAGATACCTTCGAGACTGACGGCCCGGCAGGCGCCATATCGCTGTATCGACTATGCGAGCGTCTCGGTAGCGATCCGATCATCTTATCGGACCCCGCGGTAACTACCGCTCTGGCCGCTGAGTTTCGTTGTCACACGCTGACTGATACCTCGACCGCTGGCGCACGGCAGTCTGCCACAGCACTGTTTAAGCAAGCCCCCCCTGCCCTCGTCATCAGCATTGAACGGCCGGGCGCAGCCCAGGACGGTCGCTGCTATAACATGGCCGGAGACACCATATCCGCTCACAGCGCTTATTCTGAAGCCTACCTCGAGCTCGCCAACTGCCCTACCATTGCCATCGGCGATGGAGGCAACGAAATAGGCATGGGCAACTTGATGGGCGCGCTCTCTCACTTCGATATCCACCCCGCCGTCAGCACCTGCGAAGAGCTAGTGGTGGCAGATGTCTCAAACTGGGCGGCCTATGCGCTGTGCTTAATAACAGACTGGCTGAATGGCGCCCGCTACTGCCTGGCAGACGACGTCCAGGCGGACCTGGAGCACCTTGTGAGCCAGGGCGCCGTAGATGGCGTTACAGGCCATGCCACCGCCACTGAGGACGGCTTTGCCGAACAATCAGCGCAACGACTGATTCACGACATACACACAATCCTTGCGCAGGACACCGTGACATGACAATGGCTTATCTCAACGGCGCACTCACCCCCTTGTCCGAGGCTCGCATCTCACCAATGGACCGCGGCTTCCTGTTTGGTGACGGGGTCTATGAAGTCATACCCTGCTATGGGGGTCGGATGGTGGCACTGGCCTATCACCTCGAGCGCCTGCAGCAATCCTTGGACGGCATTGCGCTCTCCGTCCCCGATACCGAAGAAGACCTGATCGGGTTGCTAGAGGAGCTCGTGCAGCAAAACGGGGGCGGCGACATGGGCATCTATCTGCAAATCACCCGGGGCGTCGTAGCGCAGCGGCAGCATGCCTTCTCACAAAACTGCGAGCCGACCATCTTCGCCTACACCTTTCCGATTACACCGCCCTCTGATGGCTCTGCTGACACCGCTGTTTGCTATCGCGCAGTGACACGGCAGGATCAGCGCTGGGGTCGATGTCACATTAAGTCAACAGCATTACTGGGTAACGTTTTGCACATGATGGAAGCCGTAGACGAAGGCGCTGAGGAGGTCTTGCTCTTCAACGCCAGCGACGAGCTGACAGAGGCGGCGGCGTGCAACGTCTTTGTTGTGCTTGACGATGTCATCCTGACCCCCGAGCTCGATCACCAGAAACTCCCCGGAGTCACTCGACGACAATGCCTTGAGCTATTGGCGGCGCACACCGACTGGTCTGTGCAGGTGCGCTCGGTGAGCAAACAGGAGGTACTTGCCGCGAATGAAATCTGGCTCAGCTCTTCGACCAAAGAATTAGCGCCGGTCATCAGCGTGGACGGCCAGCCCGTAGGTGACGGAAAGCCCGGTCCTCTCTGGTCTGCCGCGCAGCAGCTCTTCCAACAACATCGCTTCGACACTGCTTGATGTCTCGCTCAACGCGGCTTGATATCGATCTCAGTGCGATTAGTGCGAACATCGCCGTGCTACGAGAGATCACCGTCGAACAGAAACTGATGGCGGTCGTCAAAGCCAATGCGTACGGGCATGGGGCCGTTGCCGTATCGCGTCACATCGAATCGCAGGTAGATGCATTGGCGGTCGCCTTTACCGAAGAAGCGGTCACCCTGCGTGAAGCCGGCATTGCTGCGCCTATCTTGGTACTGGAAGGGCCCCACGCCGCCAGCGACATCGCTTTAGCAGCCAAGCTCGATCTGTGGCCCGCGATTCATCAATCTCAACAATTTGAATGGTGTCAGGCGCACATTGCCGACCTCTCGCAAATCTGGATCAAAGTCGACACCGGCATGCACCGGCTTGGCTTTGAGCTCGAAGAGCTCGATAGCATCAGAAACAAGCTCAGCCACGCTGGCGGAACAGACCTCACCCTCATGTCGCATCTTGCGGCCGCCGAGCACCCCGACAACGCGCTGACCACTTCGCAAGCTCGCAGATGGAGCGAACTGACTCAAAGATGGGATGGTCAAACCAGCCTGAATAATTCGGCGGCGACACGGTCAGCCATGGGTTATCGCAGCGATTGGGCCCGCGTGGGTTACGCGCTCTACGGCGGTCAAATAGAAGGCATGGCCGCCGATGACCGACTTCAACCCGCAATGCGCTTGACCAGCGCTGTCATAGCGATTCGGCAGGTCCCAGTAGGCGACTCCGTGGGCTATGGCGGTCGCTGGGTGGCGCAGCGCGACAGCCTGATCGCCACAGTGCCGGTCGGCTACGGAGATGGTTATCCCTGGAGTGCTGCCGATGGCACTCCGGTAAGCGTTGCCGGGCAGCTCGCTCCATTGGCTGGGCGCGTCTCCATGGACATGATCACCGTAGATGTCACCGACTGTGCCGATGTCGAGGTCGGATCAATGGCTGTGCTGTGGGGCGACGAACCACACATAGATGAGGTCGCTCGCCACTGTGGGACCATTGGTTATGAACTGATGACGAGGTTCACACGCCGTACGCCCGTGAGATACCTGAACGCATGACTAGCACTCGCCACATCAGGTCAGGACTGGACACCTAAAGCATGCCCAACACACATACCTCGCCTGAAGATCTGCTGGCTGCCATTGACCTCGGCAGCAATTCTTTTCATCTCATTATTGCCAAGCCTGAGTTTGGCGAGCTCCGACCTGTTCAGGCGTTGGCCGAAAAAGTCCAACTGGGAGAAACCTCCGGCGCCGCCACGCTCACAGCGGGCGCCATTTCACGAGGACTGGCCTGCCTCGAACGGTTCAAGCAGCTCATTGACAGCACCACGCCAGTCAAAATTCGCGTCGTCGGTACCAATGCGCTTCGGCGAGCCAAGAACCGACAAGATTTTATCGAGCCCGCTGAACAAATTCTGGGCGCGCCGATTGATGTGATCTATGGTCGGGAAGAGGCCCGGCTTATCTACCTTGGGGTGGCACACACCCTCTCTGACGACGAGGACACACGACTGGTCGTAGATATTGGCGGGGGTAGCACAGAATTCATCTTAGGGCAGCGATTCGAGCCAATCCGCCTAGAGAGCCTGCAAATGGGATGTGTCTCCTTTGGAGAGGCCTTCTTCCCCGATGGCAAGATCACCAAGGAGCGGTTTGAGGCGGCTTATCATCGAGCGCGCATCGAGGTCTCCCATATCAAGCGGAATTACCATCAGGCACTGTGGACAGAAGCTGTCGGCTCATCGGGCACGCTGCGCGCGATTGAGACCCTCATCACCACCGCTGGTTGGCGAGAAGACGGCATTGACAGGGAATCTCTCACACGTCTTCGGAAGCAACTGCTGGCTTTCAAGCATATCGAAGACATCGATCTGGCCGGCCTCAGTGAAACGCGAAAAGGGGTCGTCACCGCCGGTCTTGCGATCACCATGGGCATTTTTGATGGCTTGCAAATCTCTCTTATGCGAACCTCAGCGGGTGCGCTGCGCGAAGGCGTGATTTACGACCTACTGGGCAGGTTCAGCCATGAAGATGTCCGCAATCGCAGTATCTCCGCGATGCAGCAGCGCTACTCTGTAGATCAGCGCATTGCAGAACTGGTGACCCAGCGCGTTGCGGTACTTGCCGAGGCAACCAGAGAGCAATGGTGCCTGCAGGTCGACGACATCGAACTATTGAAATGGGCGGGAGCACTGCACGAAATTGGTGTAGCGGTCTCACAGAAAAATTACTCGGAGCACTCCGCCTACCTCGTACTCAATACCGATTTAGCGGGGTTTGCCCAGCAAGATCAGGAGGTCATGGCGACGCTAATCACTGGCCTCAAGGGCAAACCGAGATCCGAGCTGCTGGATGGTATCGCGAAAAGAAAGCGTCTCAGCGTGGCAAGAATGATGGTGCTGCTGCGGCTTGCTGTCATGCTCAAGCACGTCGAGGCGCTGGAAGAAATACCCGACCTCAGTGTATCAGCTGACGATACCTCGCTCACGCTGGCTTTCCCTCAGAGCTGGGGCGACGACCACCCTCTCACAGTATGGGAAATCGAACAGGGCGCTGCCGCAATGGAAAAACTGGGCGTCACGGTGCTATTAAAAGCGACCTGAGCGCATTACCCGAACGACTCGCCCTCAGCCTGACGACGGCCAGCGATGTGTCGCCAAAATAGTCAGCAGTGCTGTCAGAGATCGTAGCCACGCTCATCGTGCAGGACGATATCGAGTCCAGCGGTTTCATCTTCTTGATCCACCCGCAATGAGACCATTGCATCAACGACACGAAGCAACACCCAGCTGACAATCGCGGTGTAGACGAAGGTCGAGACAATGCCCGTCAACTGAATCCCGAGCTGACCGGCAATACCCTCGACACCGTCAGAAAATCCATTGCCGCTGAACAATCCGAGCGAGGGCGAGCAAAAAATGCCTGCCATCAGCAGACCCAGCATGCCGCCAACACCGTGCACCGGGAAGACATCGAGACTGTCGTCAATGCCGAGACGATTTTTCAGCGTAATGGTGGCGAAGTAACACACGACGCCGGCCGACAGGCCAATCACCACTGCGCCCGCGGGCCCGACTGACCCCGATGCGGGGGTGATCGTACCCAGCCCAGCTACCATGCCAGTCACAATTCCGAGTACAGATGGCTTACCGTGACGCAGCCACTCCATCGTCATCCAGGCAAGGGAACCACACGCCGCAGAGAGATGCGTCACCAGCATGGCCATCGCGGCACTGCTATCAGCTGCCACAGCGGAGCCTGCGTTAAAACCAAACCAACCCACCCACAGCATGCCGGCACCGGTGACGGTCATAGTGAGATTATGAGGCGGCATTGCAGTTTGACCAAAACCCCTGCGCCCACCAAGAGACGTAGCCGCGACCAGCGCCGCGACACCCGCCGTGATATGCACAACGGAACCTCCGGCAAAGTCTTGAAGGCCCATTTCTCCAAGCCAGCCTCCCCCCCAGACCCAGTGACAGATCGGCGCGTACACCAGAATCAACCAAAGTGAGCTGAAGATCAGCATGGCAGAAAAGCGCATGCGTTCGGCGAATCCACCCACGATGAGTGCTGGCGTTATTACCGCGAAAGTCAGCTGGAACATCACGAAAAGCGTTTCGGGGATTGATCCACTGACGCTGTCCATACTGACCTTTGCAAGGAAAATATTGCCCAAGTCGCCGATCCAAGGACCTTGCTCTACTCCCGCAGACCCAAACGCCAAGGTATACCCCACCACAAACCACAGTACTGACATTAAAGCGGTCAGCGCAAAACACTGCATCAGTACAGAGAGGACATTCTTTACCCTCACTAGCCCGGCGTAGAATAGAGATAACCCGGGGATGGTCATGAACAATACCAACGCCGTCGACGTAAGCATCCAAGCGGTGTCCGCACCCGACAGCGTATCGGCCATCGCGGGCGTAATGATCACCGCTGAAGAAATGAGAGCACATAGGGATCGGCTGGCTAATCCAGACATGAGTTTGCGTCCTTGGGAATTATTTTGAAGGCGGCAGTGTGCCATAGGGTGGTCAGCAACCCAAAATTCGAGATCATGTCAGTGATTGAGAATGTCACCAGCGCCGATTATTCTCGGCGCTCCTTCCTCACTTTACGAGTCGATCATGCGCTTTGTGTTCTGCGGGTTTTTAGCTCTGTACTGCTGTATCTACGCTTCGCTGTCGAACGCCAGTCCTCGCAATCTGATTCTGATCATTGGCGATGGCTTTGACGACCAACATGTCACTATGGGACGCAACTATCTATCGGGTATGCAGGGCAGTCTGGTTGTGGATAGCCTTCCGTATCGAGCATCGGTACAGATCGAAACTGTATCGGACGAGGGTCGATCTCTGTACGTAGCAGACTCAGCCAATACGGCGACGTCGTTGGCCACTGGAGGCGTCACCAATATTGGCCGCATCGCCACGGATATCGGCGACAAGGACCTGCCAACAATCGGCGAGCGCGCCATTGCCGCAGGTTTTCGCGTCGGGCTGGTCACGACATCGTCGCTGACTGACGCCACACCCGCCGCCTTTCTCACCCACGTATCCGCGCGAAGTTGCGAGGGTCCTGAAGAGGTGCTGGGCAGCACTTACTACGGCATGCCACAGCCAGCCTGCCTCGATGACGCACGAGACAATGGGGGCCCGGGCTCGATTATTGAACAACTGGTCGGCAGTGGTGCG
>JADHQG010000062.1 GCA_016778045.1 Luminiphilus sp.
GGTGCGACGATAACGGCCAGGTCATGGACGACGGCACAATTTTCCGGCTTGGAGAGCAGGACTACCGCATCTGTTCCTACCAGCGCGCTGATGACTGGCTAGCGTGGAACACCCTGGGTTTTGACGTCACCATCGAGAATGAATCCGACGCCGTCGCCGGTTTGGCTGTTCAAGGGCCCACTTCGTGTACCGTTCTAACCCTTCTAGGTTGCACTGACCTAGATCAGTTAAAGCCTTTCGGGATCGCGCATTACAGCTTCGAGGGACGACCGCTCATGGTGAGCCGCACTGGCTTCACCGGCGATCTCGGCTACGAGGTATGGGTTCCACCGGAATCAGCCGAAGCGTTGTGGGACCAACTCTTTGAGCTGGGCCGCGACTACCTGATCAAGCCCATTGGCTCTCACGCACTGGAACTTGCGCGGATCGAGGCGGGCTTTCTGCAGGCCAATGTCGATTTCATGCCCGCCGAAGAGGTCGTTCGTGTCGGGCGCACCCGCAGTCCCTTTGAGCTGGGGCTCGGCTGGCTGGTCGACTTCAAGAAACCGCTTTTCAATGGTCGCTCGGCGCTACTCAAAGAGCAGGAAAAGGGTTCTCGATACCGCTTTGCCATGCTGGATGTCGAGGGCAACAAGCCTGCTGAACACTCCTTCATTCTCAAAGGCGATAAGCAGGTGGGCACTGTGACGTCCGCTGCCTGGTGCCCGACGGCCAAGGCCAATATTGCCTATGCACAGATCGAGATGCCCCACGGCGCCGTAGGAGATGAACTGGTTGCGGAAATCTACTATCAGCGCGAGCTGCACTGGACCCGTTTACTGGCGCCCTGCAAGGTGATTGACGCACCGATCTTTAAATCACCCAAGCGTTGGCAGACGCCCGCACCACCCCACTGATCGAACGATTTCTCCGAGAGACGCTATGAACGCCATCGCGACTTCTGTAGATGATTCCTTTCAACGCATGCGCGACAAGCTGGAAGCTGAAAAGCTGCGCCCGCATCATGCCATGGACCCCTACTTCTACCGCTCCCATCTAGTGCATGAGCAAGAACTCGAGCACTTAATTTTCAAGAGCTGGATTTACGCGCTGCATGCAAGCGAAATCCCCTCAACCGGTGACTACCAGCTCGTGGAAATCGGTGAGGACTCGATCATCGTCGCGCGCACTGAGACCGGTGATATCCGGGCCATGCACAACATTTGTCGCCATCGCGGCGCGCGGGTTTGTGAAGAGCTGAGCGGCAACCGGAAAACCTACGTCTGCCCCTACCACGGGTGGGTCTACAACGTCGATGGCTCACTCAAAGCCGCGCGCGAGACCCACGTGATGCCTGACTTTGACGCCGCCGCACACGGCCTGAAGCCGGTTAATTGCGTGACCTATATGGGTCTGGTGTTTATTAATTGTGATCCCGATGCCGGCGATCTGGTGGCGTCACTTGAGAATATTCGCGAGCCACTCGGCGCCTATGATCTCGAGCACGCCAAGGTCGCGCATCGCAAAACCTACCGGGTCGATGCGAACTGGAAGTTAGCAATTGAAAATTATCTCGAGTGCTATCACTGCGCCACGTCCCACCGCGCCTACGCGAAAATGCACACCTTGAAGGATCTCGAGGAAAAATCCGCGCCCGTTGTCGCAAAGATGCTGGAGAACGCCGACGCCATCACCGGCATTCCTGGAATCTCAAAAGAACATACCGAGATTTATCTGGACGCGCCGAGCTTTGGCGCCTGCGCGCACACCATGCGTTACGGTTTATTCGAGGGGTATGTCACCGGTAGCCAGGACGGACAGCCCGTTGCGCCGCTCATGGGCGACTTCAAAGATTACGACGGTGGCGCGGGAGACTTTCAGATGGGCCCCGTCACCTTCATGCTCAACTACCCGGATCACTGCGTGCTGTATCGCTTTATTCCCCGGTCACTCACGGAAACCGACATGGAACTGGTGTGGTTTGTGCGCGAAGACGCACAAGAGGGTGTCGACTATGATGTCGATAAGGTCACGTGGCTTTGGCATCACACCACCTTAGAAGACGAATACATCATCACCCGTAATGCTGCGGGCGTAAATTCCAGATTCTTCGAACCCGGCCCCTATCACCCGGAATTTGAGTTCACCCTGCAGCAGTTTGTGCACTGGTATTTGCATTCACTGGAAGCGAGCCTTCACTAACGCCCGAGACTGTCTTTAAGGACCGACTGCCCGGCACCACCCAGTGCCGAGCGGCCGGTCTATACTGGGAACCGCATCGCATCCTGAACGGCGGCGCCTTCTCTGCTCTGGTTGCGCTTATCATCACTGATCACAACGGGAGCAGATATTGCTGAACCGCAACGTTTATATCGGCCCCATGCGAGCATGAAACGCACCCGCGTACCGCTCTTCAGCGCCTTCTTCATGATCTACATCTTCGTGTCGGGCGGCTCGTTTGGCATCGAGGAGATGGTGGCGTCCTCAGGGCCCGGCCTCACCTTATTGCTGTTGCTCGTACTCCCCATCATTTGGGCGCTTCCCATGGCGCTCATTGCCAGCGAATTGGGCTCTGCACTACCTGACAACGGTGGGTTCTATGTGTGGACACGCCGAGGATTGGGCCAATTCTGGGGGTTTCAAGCGGGCTGGTGGTGGTCGCTCGCTTTACTCGTCGATACGTCTCTCTACATCGTTCTCAGCGCCACCTACCTGCAGAACCAAATCGGCTTTAGCGATGAGATTTATTATGCGATCTGCTGGGCCGTCATCGCCGTGTGTACTATCTTCAATGTGCTGGGCATCAAGATCGTGGCCGTTGGGTCGAGTCTGTTTGCGATTCTGATCATTTCACCGATTCTCGTGCTCGGGGTCATTGGACTTGCCAACTGGCAGTTCAACCCGTTCACGCCGATGACGCCGCCTGACACTGATCTATTTGGCACTGACGGGGCACTCATCGTGGGACTGAGCATCGGTATGTGGTTCTACTCGGGCTACGAGTCCATGTCGACGCTGGCGGGCGAAATCGAGGAGCCCCAGCGCATCATCCCCAGAGCCCTGATGCTGGCCCTCCCCTTCGTAGCCTTGATGTATCTCCTGCCCACCCTGGCCAGTCTTGCCGCCTTTGGGCACTGGGAGCGCTTCTCGGTCGATGGCACAGACGGCACCGTGTCTTTCGTCGATATCGGCCGCGCGTTAGGTGGCACGGCGCTCGGCCACGCCCTGCTGGCTTCAGTGGTGTTGGGTAACCTCGCGCTGTATCTGGATTACATGGCCTCGGGCGCGCGCCCGCTACAAAGACTTGCGGCAGACGGCCTGCTGCCAAAACCCCTCGCCTTCATCAATCAACGTTTCGGTACACCGGTGGTAGCGCTTCTCCTGATTGCGGGCGTCAACGCGGTGCTGGTGATCGGCCCCTTTCAGAGCCTAGTAATCATCGATGTACTGCTAATGGTAGCCTCGTACGCCCTGATCTTTGTTGCGGCCGTGCGGCTAAGGGTGCAGGAGCCCGGCCTAGTGCGGCCCTTCAGAATACCGGGGAGCACCTACACGTTGGCCATCCTGATCGTTCCGCCGCTATGCCTAATCGCCTTCATGATGAGCATCACCATCACGGATCACAGTGTGAGTCTCTGGGGGCTGGACCGTTTCAACTTGCTGGGCTTGGAGATCGGTTGGTACGGGATCGCGGGTCTTATGGCGCTTCTGTCCGGCCCACTGCTTTACCCACTGCTGGCACGAAACCTCCGCTCAGCTGGGTAAGCGGAGACTCGTGTTTCGCCGCTAAAACTTGGACCTAGCGATAATGTGACAGCCTCTCAGGTCTCGTACCAGAGCCCGTCGGGATCCTGTGGCCACACCCCTAAATAAGGGCCATGAGCCTGAAAACCGAGCATCCGTCGCATTTCATCTGACTGAGCCGCCACCTCTTCCTTAGTCAGGGTCAAGTACTGGTTTTCTTCTTGCCGCAACCAACCCAGACAGTAGGTGTTGACCACTGCCTTTCTGGGCGCGTCACTCCGATTGGCGCCACCGCCATGAATCGTGGATCCGAGATAAATCACCACGGATCCTTTGCGCATGACAGCCTGCACCACATGCTCCTCGCGGGCGTCTTCCGGCTTCTCCACGCCCATCTCTCTTGGGACCACACGCGTCGCACCGTTCTCCAAGGTGAAGTCATCCAGTGCCCACAATGCAGAAATCTGCGCCTCAAACGGCAGCAAATGACTGGGGTAACAGGCGTCATCAGCATGTAGCACCTGCGGGTCTTCGCCGGGCAGTATCTCAATCGCGGTTGTGCTACCCACCTGATAGACCTCGCAGTGTGGCTTAAGGATGGCATCTGCGATCGCCAATACGGTGGGGTGCAGGAGAAGCGTGGAAAAGTGCGCGGAGTACTTGGTCACACCACCGACGCGCAAGGTGCGATGACCGTTAAAGGTGTTTTGGTAGAGGTGGCCCTCGCGATCAAACTCGGGGCGCAAGTCAGCACATAATCCGTCCGAAACAGCTTCCGGTAACACAGCATCGATCACCACCGCCCCGCTTTGCTGAAGGGCGGCCACCATGTGCTGAATGTCATCCGAAGCCGCAAACGTCTGCAATGTCATGCCAGTGCCTCCAACGGGCGTCCCCAGAGCGGCATTGAGTATAACGCGCCGAAACCCCGATCATGCACCGGTCATGTTGTCAGCAACAGTTCGCCGACTTTCGGGGCGAGCTGTTTCTCCACACTGCACAGCCACAAATCAGGCTTGTGGTGGTATCGTTAGGAGATCCTGTCTTGGACCCCGCACTATGCAAAGCGCTCGATCGACATCACCCATGGCCATTGCATCAGCCTCTCATCATCAAGAACGAGCGGACCTCGCCGCGGCGTTTCGCTGGGCCGCTCGGCTCAACTTTCACGAGGGGGTGGCCAATCACTTCTCGGTAGCTGTCAATGAGGACGGCACGCAATTTCTGATGAATCCCAATCAATCGCATTTCTCACGCATCAAGGCCTCTGACCTGATTCTGGTCGATGCCAACGATCCGGAAACGATGAACCGGCCCGACGCGCCCGACCCCACTGCCTGGGGTCTTCATGGCGCCCTGCACCGTCAGTGCCAACATGCCCGCGTGGCGCTCCATGTGCACTCGATTCACGCGACCATCCTGTCCACGTTGCAAGATCCGCGGCTGCCTCCTATCGATCAGAACTGCGCCATGTTTTTTAATCGCTACGCCATAGATACCGAGTACGGAGGATTGGCGTTTGAAGAAGAGGCTGAACGTTGCTGCCAGCAATTGTCAGATACGAATAAAAAGGTGCTCATCATGTGCCATCACGGGGTGATGGTAATTGGAGAAGACGTGGCAGACGCTTTCAATCGACTCTTTTATTTTGAGCGCGCGGCAGAGACTTACATTAAAGCGCTGTGGACCGGGCAGCCCTTGAGAGTGCTGTCGGACGAGGTTGCCGAAAAAGCCGCAAGAGAGTTGGAAGACTACCCGGGGCAAGCAGAGCGTCACTTTGCTGAGCTCAAGGCAATACTGGACCGCGAGGAGCCGGATTACGCGCAATAAAAAACCACCCGAAGGTGGTTTAATAAATGGTGGGCCGTGCTGGGTTCGAACCAGCGACCAATTGGTTAAAAGCCAACTGCTCTACCGACTGAGCTAACGGCCCGAAAAGGGAAGCCGCGTATGCTAACGCTACCGGGTGAAAAAACAAGCCCTATTGCGCTGTAAACGGCCAGTGCTGATAGACAATCGTACCCCACACCACCGTCCACAAAATCAGCGAGAAGGTCACCGCAAGTGATCCCAGGTCCTTAGCGAGCCCCGACAGTTCGTGCCGATCTAAGCCGACTCGATCAGTCAGCACTTCAATTGACGTGTTCAGCACCTCAACAATCAATACGGTGAAGACCGCGCCGATGAGTAAAAGGCGTTCAACCGGCGAAACAGGGAGTAGCGCAGCGATGGGTATTAGCACGCAGGCCAATAGCGCTTCTAGCTGAAAGGCTTCTTCTTTCCGCAGTAAAAAGCGCAGCCCTTTGCCCGAATTCACCAGCGTAAAGAGCAACCGGTTGAGCCCAGTCCGGCGGACGACCTCACCAGTGTCATGATGTTGGTCTGCGGTCACCGCGTCACCTCAGTCACTGACGTCAGAAATTCTCGAGTAAAAACTGTCGCGCCAACTGGGCGGCGGCGTGAGAGGGATATTCCCTGATCACCTCATCCAGATACTCTTGTGACCGTTGCCGGTTACCTTTGATGAATTGCACTCGGCCCAACTTATAAAGGGCGTCAGGCACCTTGGGATCAGCAGGATATTGATCCAGCAACAATTTGAAATTCTGTCTCGCTAGCTCGGGGTCGGGCGGCTCTACAACAAGATATAGCTCCCCTAACCAATAGTGGGCATTGGGGGCATATCGCCCAAACGGGTAATCAGACAAAAACTCATTAAAAGCGGCTACTGCGTCGTCAAATTCGCGACCTTTGACTAACTCATAAGCTGCGCGATAGGCGGCCTCTTCTCCCTCCTGAGCCTCCACCGACCTTGGCGGCGCCACCGCATTGTTGCTGGCACTCTGAGGGGGCGCGCCAGTATCGACGCTTGAACCCGCTCCGTTCTCGCCATCAGGCTGCGCCAGCGGAGCACCGGCAGCCATTCGGCGATCCAGGTCAACATAGCGCTCCAGACTTTGCGCTTCGAGTTCCCGAAGCGCCTGCATCGCCTCTTCCAACAGCCCATTTAACTGCCGGACATCGGATTCCAGCTGCTGAACCCGAAGAATCAGACTGCCTGAGTCGGTGCCCGTGACCGGCGCACTCACCGGCTCAACCAACGGTTGCGCCACCGTGGTAGAACCGGAGTAGGGCTTGATGCCCGTATAGGAAGTCTCTGGCGCAACGTCGCCAGCCGATTCCGCATCGGAAGCTGGCGCGATCTGTTCGGCCGCTGCGCGTCGCTCGGCCTCGACATCCACATAGTCCTGCCCGATCGCCGAGATCGATGCCGCCAACAAAAAGCCGGCAAATAACGCCGGCTTGATGGATAACCCTGTCACGGTGTGACCCTCAATTATTTGAGCTCAACGCGACGATTCTGTTGCCAATTGGATTCTCCCGAACCGTACGCGACCGGGTTCTCCTCACCATAACTAATCGTTTCAATGCGGTAACTCGGTACGCCATTCGCCACCATGTAGTCTCGAACCGCATTCGCTCGACGCTCTCCCAACGCGAGGTTGTACTCGCGAGTACCACGCTCGTCGGTATGGCCCTCGAGACGCACACTGTCGTTGTTACCCAGCAGGGCAGCAATATGCGCATCGACCTGCCCACGTGCCTCCTCGGTCAAAGCAGAGCTGTCGAAGCCAAAGTAGAAAACGGTCCCGACGTCGGCGGCCGCGGCCTCTCGGGCCTGCTGCACCTCTGCCTGAGCCTGCTGTTCGGCTTCGCGAGCCGCAGCTTCTTGCGCTGCCTGTTCAGCAGCCGCAGCGGCTTCAGCGGCTTCAGCCTCGGCTTCTTTGGTCTCGTTGCTGGAACACGCCGCCAGAAACAGCGCCGCAAATACCAGAGCCAACCACTTCGCATTCAGCGATACATTTTTCATCGTCTTCATCCTTCCCCAGTCGCTGGTTTACTTTCCGCGCTTAATGTAGCGCATAACCGACACATTTTCTCCAGTCTATCCCAGAAATATTGCATGTCGTGGGTATGGTGCTTTACTCCACTGCCAGCTCCCCCAGATTAAACGCCGCTGACGCGCTTCTGCCCTGTCTGTCATGAAAACGGCCAAATATTATCTTGGACGGATGGGATACGCGTCACAGCCGTAATCGATTGTCAGGCGCATTACATTGCACAGGCCCGCTACGGCGTGACGTAAGGCGACCAGGCCGGCTCCTGCACACTGCCTTCGCGGGCGGGCAGGCTAAACCGCACTCCCCCGTCCACTGCCACCGCACCGAGAATGCTGTCCTCGCCCCGTTTCGTGGCGTAGAGCACGATCGAGCCATTGGGCGCAATACTGGGACTTTCATCGAGGCTAGTCTCTGTCAGAACCGTGAGCCGTTCTGTCACCAGATCGAAAACAGCAATGTGGTAACGGCCTTCGCGCTGATGCACCAGCGCCACATTGCGACCATCCTGGGCGACGCGTGCTCTGGCGTTGTAAGGCCCTTGAAAGGTCACACGATCAATTTTTTGCGTGCGCAAATCGTAACGGTAAATCTGCGGTCGCCCCCCCCGGTCAGAGGTGAACAACAGCGACTTGCCATCGGGCATCCAAGTCGGCTCGGTATCAATAGCAAAGTGGCGCGTCAGCCGGGTGAGTGCCCTGCTCTTCAGATCAAGGAGATAAATATCAGGGTTGCCGTCTTTAGAGAGTACGAGCGCCATACTGTTACCGTCGGGAGACCAGGCTGGCGAATTGTTCAGGCCTTTAAAGTTGGTGAGCTGCTCGCGCTCTCCGGTGCGCAGGTTCTGGCGATAAATGGCCGGCCGAGACGTTTCAAAGGATACGTACGCCACCTCCATGCCATCAGGAGACCACGCGGGTGCTAGAATCGGGTCGCGCCCCTCCAACAGGACAATAGGCCGACGCCCATCCGAATCGGCGAGCGTCAAACGATAAAAGTCTTTTCCGTCCGGATTACGCGTCACCGAGACATAGAGCAACCGCGTAGCAAACGCGCCGGTAATCCCGGTCAGCGTCTCATAGACCGAATCGGCGACACGGTGAGCAAGCATGCGCAATTCTGCGACCGCACCCGTGACCGTACCTCCGCCGACTGCTTCCTGACGGGTGGTATCAAACAATTGGAAATCGATGCGGGCCTGTGAGCCAACATTGACGCGACCTATCAAGACGTACTCAGCGGAGATCGCTCGCCAGTCGCGGAAAAACAGCTCCGACTCGCGAGTGGGGTAACTCAACATGTCGCGGCGACTGACCGGCGAGAACTGCCCGCTTCGCGCCAAATCCGCATCGACGATCTGCGCCACATCCTCGGATGCCGAGCCGACTCCCTGCCAGGCGAAGGGCACCACCGCAATCGGGGTTGGGTTCTCAACGCCTTGGTTGATTTCAATTTGCAGCTCGGCGCGCACCTGCGACGCAAAAAACAAGAAAAACAGCAGGCTCAATCGTTTTGCACGCACCATCAGTATCTCAAATCCTCTGGTTTGAATATCAGCTGAAAACGCCGAAAGTTACTCTCAAAAGTTCGGTTATCCAATGTAGCGACTTCTGGAAATCGGCCGACCCGATCCACCGCCGACATGGCACTCCGATCAAATGCGGTATTGCCACTTGATTGCAGCACGCTGACCCCGACCACTTCGCCGGTGGGCACCAATTGTATCGACAGCACCGACACCATACCGTTTCTCGCGCTGGGTGGTCGGGTCCAGCGATTAATCACCGCGGCTTGAATTGTCGCAGCCACAGCATCCCTCAGGCTGGGCTCACCCCCGCCAGAGGTTGCGATCTCGGCGTCGACCAAGGTATCGAGCTCCTCTCGAGTCAGAGCAGCCAGTTGCTCTGTATCCATTTTTGTTTGTGGCGCCGGCGCTTCAACCGCAGTCGGCTCTGGCTCCGGCGACACTGAGGGCTGCGGCGCCGGAGCGCTCGGCGCAGTCGTCTTTTGGGGCTTGGGCTTCGGTTTGGGTTTGGGTTTGGGTTTGGGCTTGGGTTTTGGCGCTGGCGCGAGATCTACCGCACGCACCACCGTTGCCTGAATCGGTTGTATCGCCGGCGCGGCGGCAACCACTTGCGCCGGCGCTGTCCAGCGCACCAGCAACATGGCGATCAGCCCCCCGTGGAGCAACAGGGTCAGCGCCGCGGGCATTCCCGCAAACAACAAGCGGTCGCCCGACATCATTGGGCGCCGGGGCTCTCGGTCACCAAACCGACTGACGGCGCTCCCGCTTCCTGCAGGGCTGTCATCACGGTCACAACATGGCCGTACGGAACCTGCTCATCTCCCCAGACCAGCACCGGCTTGTCTGGGGAGCGGCGCAGGACTGCCGCCACGCGTTGACGGACGGTCGCTAACTCCAATGCCTGTTTTTCGTTCGCACCTAAATTAAGAAATAATTCACCACGATCATTGATCGATACGATCAGCGGCTCCGCATCTTGATCCTTGACCGGTGCGGCCGCGGCATCCGGCAAATCCACCTCTACCCCCTGCATGAGCATGGGGGCGGTCACCATAAAGATCACGAGCAGCACCAGCATCACGTCGATGTAGGGCACCACGTTGATCTCTGCCAGCATCCGACGCCTGCGCATGTTTAGGCGCTCGACGACTGATTCGCTTTCAGCGCATAGGTCTGACGCTGCAGAATCCCCGAAAATTCGTCCAGAAACGCCTCATAGCGATTCAACAGGGCATCACTGCGCGCCGCCAGACGGTTATATGCCAAGACGGCCGGTATGGCCGCAAACAAGCCCATCGCGGTGGCGATCAGCGCCTCGGAAATCCCGGGTGCCACCGTCGCCAGTGTCGCCTGAGTCGCATTGGCCAAA
>JADHQG010000063.1 GCA_016778045.1 Luminiphilus sp.
GTCCATCAGCTGACGCGTGATGGCGATCGACTGGGTGTACTCCCACTCGTCCTCAGGCACGGGGTTGATCCAGATGCATTTTTCATAGGTCTCGCGAAGTCTGCGTATCCAAAGCTCGCCGGACTCCTCGTTCCAGTGCTCCACCGAGCCACCCGGCTGCATGATTTCATAGGGCGACATGGATGCGTCTCCGACAAACACGACTTTGTAGTCGTGAGCATATTTGTGCATCAAATCCAGCGTTGAGGTGCGCTCGTTAAAGCGACGGATGTTGTTCTTCCAGACGCTTTCGTACAAAAAGTTATGAAAGTAAAAGTACTCGAGATGCTTGAACTCCGAGCGCGCCGCCGAGAACAACTCCTCACAGACTTTGACATGCGGATCCATTGACCCACCTACGTCGAGGAACAAGAGCACCTTCACGGCATTGTGGCGCTCAGGCACCATCTTAATATCTAGCAACCCCGCGTTGCGTGCGGTCGATTTGATGGTGTCGTCCAGATCCAGCTCTTCGGTAGCACCCGTGCGGGCGAACTTGCGCAAGCGACGCATGGCAATCTTGATGTTGCGGGTGCCCAGCTCCACACCGTCATCGAGGTTTTTGAAATCGCGGCGATCCCATACCTTGACCGCGCGTTTGTTTTTACTCTCTCCCCCGACCCGGATGCCTTCAGGATGGTACCCATCGTTGCCAAAAGGCGAGGTACCCTCGGTACCGATCCATTTATTGCCGCCTGAGTGACGCTTCTTTTGCTCTTCGAGGCGCTCCTTAAATTGCTCGATCAGCTCTTCCAGACCACCCAAGCTTTCGATTTTGGCTTTGTCCTCCTCAGAAAGCTGCTTCATGAATTCAGATCGCAGCCAATCGTCAGGGATCATGGCCTCGATGACATCATCGAGAGCTTCAAGGTCTTGAAAATGCAGGCCAAACGCGCGGTCGAAGCGGTCGTAGTATTTCTCGTCTTTAACCAGAATCGCGCGCGACAGTGAGTAAAAGTCGTCCATGTCACCGAACGCCAGCCGTTGCTCCATGGCTTCAAGCAAATCAAGCAGCTCTCTCGGCGTGACGGGCACACCGGTGTCTTTCAAGACATGGAAAAAATTGACCAGCACGGAATCAGCGCGCCTCGCGTCGATGCATGAACGCCAGTCGCTCCAGTAGCTGCACGTCTTGCTCGTTTTTCAGCAGGGCTCCGTACAACGGTGGGATGGCTTTGGTCTGGTCGCGGTTCTTCAACACCTCGTCGGGCATGTCGTCGGCCATCAGCAATTTCAGCCAATCAATCAGTTCCGAGGTGGACGGCTTCTTCTTGAGTCCGGGGATATCCCGCAGCTCAAAAAACACCTCCAAGGCTTCCTGCACCAGACTCTTCTGAATGTCGGGATAATGGACCGCGATGATGTCTTTCATCGTCTCCTTGTCGGGGAAGTTGATGAAGTGGAAGAAGCAGCGTCGCAAGAATGCGTCAGGTAGCTCTTTTTCGTTGTTGGACGTAATGATGATAATCGGACGATGCTTGGCCTTAATCGTCTCGCCCGTCTCATAAACAAAAAACTCCATGCGATCGAGTTCGACCAATAGATCATTCGGGAACTCGATGTCGGCCTTATCGACCTCATCGATCAGCAACACCACCTGCTCCTCGGCAGTGAACGCCTCCCAGAGTTTGCCCTGCTTGATGTACTGACCAATATCTTCAACTTTGCCATCACCCAACTGGGAGTCGCGCAAGCGCGAGACCGCGTCGTACTCGTAAAGACCCTGTTGCGCCTTGGTCGTGGACTTGATGTGCCACTGAATCAACTCTTTCCCGAGCCCCGCAGCCACCTCTTCGGCCAGCATGGTCTTGCCGGTGCCGGGCTCACCCTTGATGAGCAAAGGTCTCTGCAGCGCTACCGAAGCATCCACCGCCATGCGCAAATCATCGGTCGCTACGTAACGCTCTGTTCCTTCAAACTTCATATGGAGGTCTCTCGTTTCAGATTATTCGGGGGCCGAGCAGACTACCCGAAGTCTGCCTGACAAACCACTCACGCACCTGCTCACTTGCTAGGTCGACGAGTCAGAAGCAGGCCGATCAACATTCCCCCGAAGGACGCCACCAACAGCCACACTGCGGCGGCCAAGGCCGACTCAAAACCATCACCAAACAGCGTGTTAAACATCACCACGATTAAGGCGGGCGCCATTGACGACACGTCGGGGCCAGGGAAAGCGGGCACCAGCAACACCCCCGCCAGACATCCGAGCACGGCACCCCCCGCTCTTGTCATCGGCTTGGCAAACCACAAGCGGCGCATCAACGGCAACGCGATCAGGGCTGCCGACCAGTAAACCCCCATCGCAATCAGATAGGACTCTGTGGTCAACATAGCGCTTTCTCCGTCGCAGCCGCCACGGGTTCATTTTGCGGGGGCAACTGCAAAAAATAACCGCGACTGCGGATTTCAGCCATCACGAGCGAGGCCGATTGTGCCGCAAGCGACTGCTCTGGCGTCAGCGTGAGCGTCATCACCTTTTCAGGGGCAGCAAAAAGACTGCGTAAGCCCTCGGGCCACTCTGACTCAGCCAAGTCTTTGGGCAGAAACAGGAACGTGTCGGGCCTGCGGGCAGTTTTAAAAATATCAACGTCTATCGAGTCGGACATGGTCATGTGCCGCTCTCCATATCGCTCTCCTCAGCGCAGCCCCGGGTGCTCTCCTGTGATAGCCACTCACGCAGGGGGTCGACAACGCGTTCAGCACGCCACCCCGACCAGGCTGCCGGTGACGGTAAAGACGGATTGGCCTGCAATCGGATCAACTGCTCCAGGTCAGCCTTGGGCATGAGCGCTTCCGGCGGCACTGCAAGCGATTCAGACACCGTTACGACGCGCTCTGTGAGCTGCTTGAGCAGCTGACGTTCGGTGCTACTCAGTGGCGTTGAAATCTCGGCCGGCAGCGTTGCCATATCCCGCTCACTTGCCGCCGCAATGCGGGCCAGCAGAGCATCACCCGCCCGGCGCACTAAACCCGCTGGCATCTCATCGACAGCCGAGAGCTCGCGCACGGAGCTGGGCAAGGCGCGCGCTGTGGCCATCACGACCTTATCGCTCAATATCCAACTGCGCGGTCGATCCCGCCCCTTAGCCTCTGACTCTCGCCAGTCAACGAGCTCTGAGAGCGCCCATTGTTGTCGCGGTGATAGCTTGTGAGCGGATCTGAATTTACTGATGGGCGGCTTGCCGCCGGGGCGCAACCGAGCACCCTCCTCCAGCACCCAGTCAAGTCGACCCAGCTCACGAGCGAGCGCCTCAAGCTTGAGACCAATCGGATGCAAATACGTGACATCCAATGCCGCGTACTCCGCCTGCCGGTCGGTAAGCGGTCTCTGTAGCCAATCCGACTGCGTCTCGTCTTTGGGCAGGTCAATGTCATGAAACGAAGCCACCAGTGCACGGTAGCTTTGCCCGCCACCGAGGCCCACCAAAGCGGCCGCCCGTTGCGTGTCAAACAAAGGCGCTGGCAAAACATCCAGCCAGTGAGCAAACACCTCCAAATCTTCGCTAGCGCTGTGCAAGAACTTTACCTGCGCAGGATCAGCCAGCCACGTCTTCAGCGCCGCGAGGTCGTCCAGTAAGAGCGGGTCGATGAGAAAAGCGTCGCCGCCCCAACACAGCTGCAGTAAAGCCACCTGCGGATAAAACGTATCGCGACGCCTGAATTCAGTATCCACTGCCACATGACTGTGCTCACGGTGCTCCGCCAATACCGCACTCAATTCAGCGCTGGAATCGATCAGTCGCCAGTTCACTCGCGTACAACCGTTCGGCCACTTAAAGCATGGGCCAACGTGCTGGCATCGGTGTATTCAAGCTCACCACCCAGGGGCACTCCATGGGCGATTCTCGACACCGTTACCGCCGCATCGCGCGCACGTTCGCTGATGTAATAGGCCGTAGCCTCCCCCTCAACGGTAGGATTGGTCGCGAGGATCACCTCGTTGATAGTGCCTGTGGCGAATCTGTCACACAGGGCGTCGAGGCCGAGTTGCTCTGGGCCAATGCCATCGATGGGCGACAGGTGCCCCATCAACACGTAGTAGTGACCCTTAAAACTGCCACTCTGCTCTATGGCCATGACATCTACCGGAGCCTCCACCACACACAACAGTCCCGAATCGCGCTTGCTGTCAGAGCAAATCTCGCAAACGTCCAGCTCGCTGAAGTTCCTGCACTGCTGGCAGTTCTTGACCTTGGCCAGCACCGCTTCGATTGCCTCAGCGATCTGCTGCGCGCCCTCACGATCCCGCTCAAGTAAGTGGAGCGTCATGCGCTGCGCTGATTTGGGTCCGACACCGGGTAAATGCCGCAGACCCTCAATCAACGCCTCAATGGATGGGCTTAATTTCAATGCAAACTGTCCTCAGTCACCGGATCACGTCCCTTGCCATCTCATCTATACGCGCCTCAACCCTCACAGTTGCTCTTCGCCACTCATCGCGCCTTCAGCACCGTCACCCTCGGCGAGGTTCGGGCGGATGCTGCCGGGAATAATTTGTCCGTCGAACGTCCTCATCAACGTATGCAGCGCGTCGTCATTAGAAATAGCGCGCTCAGCATCTGCGAGGCGCTCTGCCGCAAGCCGAGCGCGGCGCCGGGCAGGGGTTCTGCCTTCATGGGTGGCAACCACAATCTGGGCCGTCACGGGCTGACCCAGTTGCTGACTCAGGGCCTGCCCGAGTTGTGCCGGATGCCGCTCATTCAGCAACATGGCATCTTCTTCGGCGATCGAAAACCGAAGCTGATCCTCTGTCAGCTCAGCGAGCTCAAGGTTCAACGCGATGTTGTGCAGGATGCCGGTAAACTTTAGAGCCTCGAATGCTTCGGGCCACGTCTCAGGCGACAAGGCCTCCCACGATGCAGACGGCGTGTCAGGGGCTGCCGCTGCACTCCCGTCCACTGGATCGTCTTTCACTGCGCCATTCAGGTTCCCATTGATGGCCGTGCCACGAGTCGCCAGCGTTGGCGAGGCGACAGGCTCTGCCGCCACCGGAGAGCGTGCGTCATTATCGAACAACGACCCTGTGTCCTGGCTAGCGCCTTCAGTCGGTGATGTCCCATTAAGCGCCGCGCCTGTAACCATCTGATCCTCCTGCGCCTCGGCATCAGGGGCGTGCGGGTCAGTCGCCACTGGAGGGTCAGTCGCCACTGGAGGCTCATTCACGCTGAGGTCGACCTGAGTATCTAAGTCTCGACCGGTCTCGGAAGCCGAGCCCCGCCCTGCTCTCTGCGCAGACTCAGAAGCACCATCGCGCCCGGCGGCAGTGGTGACGCCACCGCTCAATGCAGACTTGTCAGAGTGAGGGGTTTTTAGGTCAACATCCGGGGCAACGCTCAAACCCACCGGCGTGGCCGGTGGCTCAGACTTTTTTGCCGGGGGATCTCCTGCTGCCGACTGGGGCTGAATAATTGCCGCCGGGCGGAACGCAATCATGCGCAGCAAGATCATTTCAAGGCCGGCTCGCGCTGACGACGCCAGATGCACTTCTCGGCGTCCCGATACGGCCATTTGCCAAAACAACTGCGTGTCATCCAGCGTCGCCTGAGCTGCGAGCTCAACGATCCGCGCCTGATCAGGCCAGCTGGTGTCCAACGCATCGGGCACGGTTTGCGCGATGGTCATTTGATGAAAAATACTGCTGAGTTCATCGATGGTGGAGACGAAGTCGGGGGCGTGCTCAGCAATTTGCGCCACCAGCGCCAGTACTGCAGCGGCATCTTCATTCAAAATCGCCGCCACCAGGTCAAGCGCCTTGCCTCGATCAACGGTGCCCAGCATTTCTGCCACCTGAGCACCGGCCAGATGACCCTGCCCATAGGCAATGGCCTGATCAGTCAAACTCAGCGCATCGCGCATCGAGCCCTCTGCGGCGCGCGCAATTAAGGCAAGCGCCTCGGCGTCTGAATCAATCGACTCGGCGGAGAGGATATGCTGCAAGTGGGCCACGATTTGCTCGGGCTGCATGTTTTTCAGGTTGAACTGCAGGCACCGCGATAACACCGTCGCCGGCAGCTTCTGGGGGTCAGTGGTCGCCAGCAGAAACAGAGCATGTGGTGGCGGCTCTTCTAATGTTTTCAGCAGCGCATTAAAACTATGGTTGGACAGCATGTGCACTTCGTCAATCAAGTAGATCTTGTACCGCGCGCGGGTCGGCGTGTACTGCACGTTTTCGAGTAGCTCGCGGGTATCCTCCACCTTGGTCTTGGAGGCCGCATCGACCTCGATCAAATCAACTGACCGCCCTTCTGTGATCTCGGCACAGGCGCCACATTCACCGCAGGGGGTGGCACTGACTCCCTGATCGCAGTTCAAACACTTTGCAAGGATGCGTGCCACGGTAGTCTTACCCACACCGCGGGTACCGGTGAACAAATAAGCGTGGTGCAACCGCCCGGACTCCAGCGCATTCACCAGTGCTTGCAACACGTGCTGCTGACCGACCATCTCGGTGAAGTTACCGGGCCGCCACTTGCGGGCGAGAACCTGATGCGACATGCCAGATCTTCCGTGCGTAATGGAGGCGACTCGGACAGCCACACCCCGGCACCCGAATCAGTAACTACCGTTGCTCCCTTCCGGGCCTGGCGGGGTTCATCACTTATCGCTGCGAGGGGACCATCCGAGCCACCACAACACCCGCTCGACGGCGGGACTCGCTAGTGTCGCGAAATCGATGCGACCACGCAAGGTAAGTGCTCCAAACTGCAATGGTGCGCGGCGATAGCACCGTCTTGTTTCTGAATGTAAATTTAATTAACATTAATGTTAATCCGATTAACATTTCGTGTCGTATCGGTTTCACCAAACTCACACAGGGCACCTTTGTGAACCCGAATCTGTTGAAATCCGCTTGGGCCATCGCCTTCGCCGTGGTGCTTACCCTCGGTGGTACCGCCCTGATCAAAGCCAACAAGGTCACCACAACTTCAGCCGAGCGTGAACCCATGCCCGTGGCGGCCACCACCTATCGTGAGCAACCCAGCTATCAGCGTGAAGCCCGCTATTTAGGGGTCATCCGTGCAGGGTCCGACAGCGCTGTGGGCTTTGAGGTCGCGGGTGTACTGACCTCTGTCACTGCGACGGAAGGCATGAGAGTGTCGCCGGGTGAAGTGCTTGCTCAACTCGGGACCGATCGCCGTCAGGCCCGTCTCGACGCTGCGATGGCCACCTATGACCGCGTGGTAGCAGAGCGAGCGCAAGCCGAGGCGCGCGCCGAACGGATTAGCCAGTTGGTGCAAAACGGCTCTGCATCCCAACAGGAATATGACGACGCGCGCTACGCCGGCCAGGCGCTCGCCGCCGCCGAAAATACCGCCGCGGCGCAGCGTCAATCAGCCCAACTCGAGCTCGAGAAGAGCACATTGCGAGCGCCCTACGCCGCGGTAGTGGCTGAGCGTCTGGTCCAAACGGGCGCCGTGGTCGCGCCAGGTACGCCCGTACTGCGGCTGGTGACAGCAACCGGCCGCGAGGCGCATGTTGGCGTGCCAGCAGAGGTGGCGCGTCGACTGAATCCCGGAGAATCCTACACACTGCTCCTGCAGCGAGATCGTGTGACGGCCCGACTGCGCTCTATACGCGACGACCTGGATCCCGCCACACTCACCGTTGGTACCGTGTTTGATTTGCCGAATGATGCCGAGGTGGCCGTTGGAGAATCCGCAGTCCTACAGATTGCCGAGTCGATAGCGTCTGCAGGAGGCTGGTTACCGATCACAGCACTACTTGAGGCTTCCCGAGGCCTTTGGGATGTGCTGACCATCACTGCCGACGGCGACGGCAAGCAACGCGCCCGCAGGGAGAGCGTTGAGATTCTGTACACCCGGGGTAACGAAGTTTTCGTCAGAGGCACACTGCCGAGTGAGGTGTCGGTGGTGGCATCGGGCCTACAACGCATCAGCCCGGGAGATCTTGTCGAGCCTGTCTTTTCACAGGGTGCAGAAGGCGTCGCGAAGGGGGCAGACAGAGTCGCTACAGGTGTACCCAGTTCATGATTGCCAAACTGCTGCACGCCAATTCCCGCTACCTCGCGCTGGTAATTCTGGCCATCGTGGTGGTGGGCTACACCAGCATGAGTGGCATGGCGCGCAAAGAAGATCCTGCCATTACGCCTTGGTTCGCCAAAATTCAGATTTTCTTCCCTGGCGCCAGTCCCGCCCGAGTCGAGGCGCTGGTCACCAAACCCATGGTGGACGCGCTGCGCGAGGAACCCGACGTGATGGAGGTCGATGGCACGTCGGCGGCGGGCGTATCCCTGATTTTCGTCGAGGTGGATTACAAAGCGGCTCCGGGACGACTCAAACAAATCATGTCGGAGTTACGTGACGTAGTAGACCGGGTTGCAATGACCCTGCCGCCGGGCACCACGCCACCTGATTTCGATGACGAGATCTGGACCGAATTTGTCAAAATCATCGCCATTAGCGGCACAGACGGTCGCCCCCTTTCCCCCGCACAGCTTCGCCGGCAATCTCTGCTCTTTGCTGATGCCGCGCGCAGCGTGCCCAATACCCGGCGAGTCATGCTGTATGGACTCCCCAATGAAGAGGTTCGCGTTGCACTGGATGAGACCCGGCTGTCGATGCTGGGCATCTCAGTCGACGAGGTGTCTGCCGCACTTGCGGCCGCCGACGCCCGAACGCCTGCAGGGCAACTGACCGGCTCGGGCGCCGCCTTGACGGTTGAGCTGACTGGCGAATTTACCGACCTCGAATCGGTTCGCGACGTGATTGTAAGAGGTGTGCCTGACGGGCGAGCCATCCGCATCTCCGATTTGGGCACGGTCAGCAAGACTGAAGTGACGCCCTTTAACAGCCTCTCGCTGTCGAACGGTCAGCGCTCGGTGCTGATCGCGGCCGAGATGCGACCGCGCTATCAGGTCGATCGCTACGGGGCACGGTTTGACGAATTTCTCGACGACTACCGCGCCTCAGCACCTGAAGGCGTCAGCATCGAGACCAGTTTCGATCAAGCGGGCTATACCACCGACCGCCTCGAGGGGGTCGCCAAGAATCTGCTCATGGGCATCGGCTTGGTGCTCACCGTATTGTTGATCACCTTGGGTTGGCGAGCCGCTCTGGTGGTCGCCGTGATACTGCCACTGTGCACCCTCACCTCCATGATCGCCCTCTTCTATCTTGAGATCCCGATACAGCACATGTCGGTCACGGGGCTGGTCGTGGCGCTGGGGTTACTAGTCGATGGCTCGATTGTCATGACCGATGAAATTCGCAAACGGCTACTGAGCGGACTCGCCCCCACCGAGGCCATGCTGGGCGCGGTGTCGCGCATGCGAATTCCATTGATGTCATCGACACTGACCACCGTCTTGGCATTCATTCCGATGGTCTTGCTGCCCGGCGCAGGAGGCGACTTTCTTGGCTCTATTGCCGTCGCCGTGATAGCCATGCTGGTGTCGTCGTTTGTTCTAGCGATTGCTGTCACGCCGGTACTGGCTGCGCGATGGCTACCCTCTGGCATCGCGCTTGAGCGACGCTGGTGGCGGGCGGGCGCAGATAATCAGAAATTGGCCGATACCTTCCGGCGCTCTCTGGAGTGGTCGATGCGCAACCCCGTGGGCGCGGCAGCGCTAGCGCTGGCGCTCCCACTGACCGGTTTTCTTAGCCTCGGCACCTTGACCCTGCAATTCTTTCCGGGCACTGATCGCGATCAAATGTATCTGGACGTCAAACTCCCCGAGGGCGCTTCCATCGAAGATTCTCTGGCGCTGGTGAGACAGGTCGACGATAAGCTCCGATCAGAGCCACTGGTGCGACGGGTGGACTGGTCGATCGGCGAAAGCCCACCCGAGTTCTATTACAACCTGCGCGCTAATGTAAAAGGTGTGCCCAGCTGGTCCCGCGCACTCGTTCTCACGACAGACGAGAACCAGACCGACGATCTGATACGACGGCTGCAAAAAGAGGTCGATCGGGAATACCCAAAGGCGCAGATTCTGGTGCGCGGCATCGATCAAGGGCCACCCGTTGAGGCACCGCTTGAGGTGCGTCTGTATGGACCCAGCACCGAAGTCCTCAAGTCTTTGGGCGAGCAATTCCGGCGACGGGTCGCTGCTCTACCGGATGTCACCCATACCAAGGTATCAATGGCCCCCGCCCCTCCCAAGGTGGTCTTTGATCTCGACGAGACCGCCCTCAAGCGCACTGGCCTGAGCAAGGCCGATGTCGCACGGGGTATTGAAAGCGCCCTGAAAGGCCGAGTAGGCGGCGAGCTACTGGAGGGCACCGAGCGCTTGCCGGTCCGCGCCATCCTCAAGCGACAGGATTGGGACAGCACCGATGATCTGGCGAATATTAGAATTCCGATTCGACAGCGCGGTCCCGACACGTTAGTGCCCG
>JADHQG010000010.1 GCA_016778045.1 Luminiphilus sp.
CACAGACTGAATTGAAAAGTGGTGCCGCGATCTCTGAGCAGGCGTTATCGCCTCGGCCGGCGCTGGTGAACGTATGGGCCACCTGGTGTTACTCCTGCCGCGTTGAGCACCCCTATCTCCTTGCACTGGCTGAGCGCGGTATCCCCATCTATGGACTCAACTACAAAGATGACTCCGCGAAGGCAGTGCAATGGTTGGAGCAGCTGGGTGACCCCTATCGGCTCAACATTGTGGATACACAAGGCACTGTCGGCCTCGATCTGGGTGTGTACGGCGCCCCTGAAACCTATGTCATCGGTGAGGATGGTCGCATAGCGCACCGGCACGTGGGTGTGTTGGATGAGGCTGTTTTTCGCCGTGATTTTGCGCGCTGGTTCCCGACGCAAGGCGCGTCTGAGGGTGCCGAGGTGACGCAGGGAGGAAACGGATGAAACACGTCCTTGCGACGCTCGTATGTCTGGCTGCGGTTGGCTTGTGTCACGCCGTGATCGAAACCTACGAATTCACGTCCCCCGAACTGGAGGCCAGATACCACAGTCTAAGCCAGGAGCTGCGCTGCCCTAAATGTCAGAATCAGAACATCGCCGACTCTAATGCGCCGATTGCGCGGGACTTGCGCGTTGTGCTGTATGAGCAACTTGAAGCGGGTGCGACCGATGATGAAATTCTCGATTTCATGGTTGCTCGCTACGGCGAGTTTGTTCGGTATCGTCCGGGCGTTGATCAGAACACCGCACTATTGTGGGGCGCGCCGGCGATACTGCTAATACTTGGCGCCATAGGGTTGGCTTGGCATTTCCGTCAACGCAGTGCTCAGCCTGTCACGCAACTCAGTGCCACTGAGCAGGCGGAGCTTGACCGATTGCTGAGAGATTCACCCTCTTGAGTGAACCGTTTTTATTGCTTGCGCTGAGTCTCATGGCGTCGGCGGTGGCTTGGGTGGTGGTTTTGCCGCGCTATTGGGTACGGAGAGGTGAAGCAGAAACCAACGCCGATTGGCTGCGCTTACGCCAGCGGGAGCTCGAGGACGAATCGCCCAGCTTGCAGGAGGAGGCGGCGCTCAGGCTCATCGACGATGGTGCTGACGAGACCGGCGTGATGGCCTATGAAGGCCGCGCCTACAACCTCAAAGCGCAGGTATTGGGGGGGCTGTTACTGGTGGCCTTGGTGGTGGGGCTTTACCAGCAATTGGGTGGTTGGGAAGACGTTGAAATTGCCGACGCGCTCGCCAACTTGGAGACAGCCCAGCCTGACGATGTCATGGCGCTCATAGATCGGATCGAAGTCCGGTCGGAGGCCCGCCCGGATAATGCGGATTACTCGCTTCTGCTCGCCGAGTACTTTTTGTCGGGCAATCAACCGAATCAGGCTACGCGGTATTTTGATCGACTGGTCGAAGCGGGTGCCACATCGCCGGAGATCCTCGGCAAGGCGGCACAGGCGGAGTTTCTCTCCTCCGGAAGGATTTTGAGTGGGCAGGCTCGCGCTAGGGCCGAGCAGGCACTAGCCATGGACCCGATGCAGTCAACGGCTCTGGCGACGCTGGGCATGGCCGCATTTGAGGAGGCCGACTACGCTCAGGCAATCGAGTTTTGGCAGCGGTTGCGTACCCTCGAGGCGCCGGGATCACCGGGGTACGAAATGCTGGGTCAGGTGATTGAGCGCGCTCGGCAAGAGCTGGCGCAGTCGGGCCAAGCGCCACCCGTTAGCTCTCCGGAATCGTCAGACGACGTCGCTGAAGCCTCTGATCCCGGACCCGGCGTTGCCATCGAGATACTGCAACCGGCGGGCGAGGACATACCTGAGGGTGCGGTGATCTTCGTATTGGCGCGGCCTGAGGGGGCGGAATCGGGGATGCCAATTGCAGTGGTGCGTAGGCAGGTCAGTGCGTGGCCCCTGAGCGTGCGTCTGGATGATTCGACGTCAATGGCGGGGCAACTGCTGTCCGGCTTTTCTTCGGTGTCCATTGAGGTGCAGATTTCCATTAATGGTCAGCCTGGCCGCACAAATGCGCTCCTGTGGGCGCATGAGCAAACCGTGCGCGTGGGTCAGTCTGAGCCCCTGAAGCTCCGCCCCAGTCGCGATTAATCGACAATATTCGCAACCAAACATAGTGTTGTTGCTCTGAAGCGGATACACTACATGTAGTGTTTTTTGCGTGTTGGCGGCGATTTGGCGTCCCCGGCATGCGCGATCGTTATCCGGAAAAGTCAATGCGCCTCAAATCCATCAAACTGGCCGGTTTTAAATCATTCGTTGATCCCACGACCGTCCAGTTTCCCGGCAACATGTGCGCGGTTGTCGGCCCCAACGGCTGCGGTAAGTCCAACATCATTGATGCTGTCCGGTGGGTGATGGGCGAGAGCTCGGCAAAAACCCTCCGTGGTGAGTCGATGACGGATGTCATCTTTAACGGCACCACCAGTCGGCAGCCTGTCAGTCAGGCATCGATTGAGTTGGTGTTCGACAACACTCAAGGCAAAGTGACGGGCGAGTTCGCCGCTTACAACGAAATCTCGGTGAGACGGGTTGTCACCCGAGAAGCCCAGTCGGAGTACTACCTAAACGGTGCCAAGTGTCGGCGGCGCGATATCACGGATTTGTTTCTCGGCACCGGTTTGGGGCCACGCAGCTACGCGATCATTGAGCAGGGTGTGGTCTCGCGACTGATCGAGTCAAAACCCGAGGAGTTGCGTGTCTTCATTGAGGAGGCCGCCGGTATCTCCAAGTACAAAGAGCGGCGGCGCGAGACCGAGAGCCGTATGCGTCGTACCGTCGAGAACCTGGAGCGGCTTACCGATCTCAGGGACGAACTGCAGCGCAACCTGACCCACTTGGACCGGCAAGCGAGGGCCGCGGAAAAGTATGCCGAGTTAAAGGCTGACGAGCGGGTGGTGCAGAGCGAGCTCTACGCGATTCAGTGGCGGAATTTGAACGCGACGCGCGCTGAGGTGGCGGGCGAAATAGGTGCGCTCGACGTGAAGCGCGAAGCGGCCAAGGCCGAGGTCACTCACACGACCCGCGAAATCGAGACCCAGCGGGCGGAGCAAAGCGCCGCGACAGATGCTCTCAATCGGGCTCAGGAGCAGTTTTACTCGGTCGGCGGTGAAGTAACGCGGGTAGAACAAGCGCTGCGTTACGCGCAAGAGCGGCGGGGCGAGCTACAGAGAGACTTAGATCAGACCCGCTCGAACCTGGAGCAGACTCGCCAGCTGCTGGACACCGACGGCAAGCGGTTGCGGGATTGGGAGGCTGAGCTGGAGCGCGCGTTACCGGCCTTGACGGAGCTGAAGCGGGTCGCCAGCGAATCCTCCGAGGTGTTGTCCCGCGCAGAGTCGGACATACAGGTTTGGGCTCAGAATTGGGATGGCTTTAACGAGCGAGCCAAGGGACCCAGTCAAACTGCCGAAGTGCAGCAGAGCCGCATTAGCTATCTCGAGCAAGTGCTGACAAAGTTGCAAGAGCGCTTGCAGAAACAGCAGGCAGAGTGGGAATTGCTGGCGAGCGTTCAGGTAGAGGCAGAAGGTCCGCCTCTGCAGGTCAAGATCGAAGAGTCAGATCGCAACATCGAGAAGTACGAAAGTGAAGCCACTCGCATAAGAAAAGCACTAGCCGCTTCGCAAACAACGATCGAGCAGGCGCGCACAGAGCAGGATGATATCCGCTCGGGTATTCAGGAGACGCGGGGCCACATCGCCTCGTTGACTGCACTGCAGGAATCGGCGTCTGATGACCGGGAGCGGGCCGACCTGAATGACTGGCTTGAGACTTCATCGCTGCGCTCTCAGGGGTCGGTCTATTCATCTCTCGACGTTGACCCGGGTTGGGAGACCGCTATTGAACAGGTGCTGGGAGACGCCCTGTCTGCACAGCTGTTAAGTGATACGGGTATCGATCAGATGCCTGGTGTGGCGTCACTGCCTTCCGGGGCGTTCTTGCTGGATGATGCCATTGAGCCGCCCGCTGAAACATCTGGCACCCTGGCTTCCAGAGTCAGGGGGCCCGCCCGCATCCGGCATTGGATGTCTCGGATTAAGATCGCCAATGACCTTGAGGAGGCGACGCGGATGTGCGCCAGCCTGAAATCCGGCGACTCTGTGGTCACGGCGAACGGACATTGGCTTGGCCCTGGGTGGCATCGCAAGCGATCCGAGGCTGACGCCGCCGCCGGCATGATCGCGCGTCAGGCGCAATTGGATGGACTCAGTGCCGATCTCGCGCGCGCACGCGGACAGGCCACCGATATCGAAACACGCATTTCCAATTTGCTCAGCGAACGAGCGGAGCTGGAAAAGCAGCTGTCGCAAACTCAGCAGGCTCAGCAAAACCTGACGAATGAGCGTGCCGAGTGGGTTGCAGAACAGCGCGCAGCCGCGACTAAGGTTGAACAACAGCTGCAGCGCCGCAATCGACTGCAATCGGAAATGGATGAAACCCAGGGCCAATACGAGCAGGAGCAAGAAAACCTTGCCGGCGCGCGCGTCTCCTTGTCAGATGCGCTGGATCAAATGGAGATCGACCGCGCCGAGCGCGAACGATTGCAGCAGGAGCGATCTGCGCTGGGTGAATCACTGAGTGCGAAGCGAGAGGCATCCCGCGAAGCGGCTGACAACCTGATGCGGACTGATTTGCAGTGCCAGAATTTGAGCACTCAGATCACCACGTTGAAAGAGAGTATTGGCAGAATGGAGACGCAGGTTCGGGACCTGCAGTGGCGGGAGACGGAGCTCACCGATACGCTCCCCACCGGCGATGACCCCGACGCAGAAGCCAAAGCCCAGCTGGCCGAGTTGCTCGAGCAAAGGGTGCTGGCTGAAGGCGAACTCAATACCCAGCGGGAGCGTGTTGGCGACATCGAAGCCAGTTTAAGGCGGCTCGAAAAGGCGCGAATGAACCAAGAGCAGTCAGTACAGGGCATTCAGGCTGAAATCGAGCGATACCGCCTACAGGAGGCAGAGTCCGCGGTGCGGCTTGAGACGCTGGAGGAGGAAATTGCGCGGCGTGATGCGACCCCACAGGAGGTGGCCGCGGCATTGCCAGATGACGCCTCGGAGGCTGAGTGGCAAACAAAGGTCGAGCGCGCGGCAGCTCGCATCAATCGACTGGGCCCGATCAACCTGGCAGCGATTGATGAGTACGCTAAGGCGTCTGAGCGAAAAGAGTACCTCGATGCCCAAAACGCCGATCTTGAGGCGGCACTCGAGACCTTGCGGTCCGCGATTCGCAAAATTGACAAAGAGACCCGACAGCGATTCAAGGATACCTTTGATCAGATTAACACTGGATTCGCGGAGCTCTTTCCGCGGGTCTTTGGTGGTGGCACCGCCTGCCTGGAAATGACTGGCGATGACTTGCTGGATACGGGTGTGGCCATTTTTGCGCGGCCGCCCGGTAAGAAAAACTCCACCATTCATTTGCTGTCTGGTGGCGAAAAGGCGATGACCGCAATTGCGCTGGTGTTCTCAATTTTTCAGCTCAACCCTGCGCCGTTTTGCATGCTCGACGAGGTGGATGCGCCCTTGGATGACGCCAATGTAGGGCGCTACGCGAGGATGGTGCGGGAAATGTCGGAGAAGGTGCAGTTCGTCTTTATTACGCACAACAAAATTACAATGGAAGCAGCTGATCAGCTGATGGGGGTGACGATGCAGGAGCCTGGAGTATCTCGGCTCGTTACCGTGGATGTTGAAGAGGCAGCGCAGCTGGCTGCCAGCTAGGGACGCGTCAATGGAGCAACTGGCGATACGAGACTGGATGATCATCATCGGTGCGATGATGATCGCCGCAGTGTTGCTTGACGCGGTGCGGCGCTACTGGCGAGAAAGGCGCGCAGAAATCAAATTGAATGCGCGTATTGATCGGTCCTCGCCGCTCTCTGATGACGACGACGCGTTTAATTTGCTGACCGAGCTGCCTAATGGGGGCGCCCGGATCGTTCATCGGGATGATCTGCAGAGTGATATGCCGGCGGGAGAGGGTTCGGGATCAGATGAGCCGGCCGCCGCACGGCGCGAGCACAAACCTGTCGTAGCACCTCCGGATACGGGACCTGATGTATCGGTGCGTTCTGCTCCCGACCCCATCGACGTGGCGGTTGAGGCGCTCGACGCCGGTGAGGCCGAGCAGCACGATGCGTTAGCAGCATCTGACGGCTCATCTGAGATGGCTTCCCAAGGCGTTTCGCCAGAGGTCAGTCCGCTAGCGACAAAACCGTCAACGCTTAAAGCACCCGCGGCGCCGACCGACCCGCCGGCAGGGGATACACCGGAAAAGGGGAGAGAGCCGCCACAGGCACCCACTTCCGAGACCCAGTCACCCCGCCGACGCACGGTTAAAGCCGTGCCGGCTGACGCCGCTGAGCCCTCAGAGACAGCGCCTGAGGTTGCCGGTACCGTGGACTGGCTAGATACCCTTGAATCCGAGGAGCCTATCGAGCCTGACTTACCGGAGCACGGGCGGCTGCCCAGGGGTGCCGATACCCATGTCTTCATTTTGTATGTGGTCGCCAGGTCTGAGGAGGGATTTTCGGGTACCGGTATTCTCGAGACGCTCTTGGCCTGCGACCTGCGCTTCGGTGACATGGACTTCTTTCATCGCCACGAGAGAGCGTCTGGCCGCGGCCCCATCGAGTTCAGTGTCGCTAACATGATGAAGCCCGGGGTGTTTGATATTGACAACATGGAGCCGCTGCAGACGCGCGGGCTGATGTTTTTTGTAACCCTTCCGGGGCCAACGGATATGCTGAAGGCCTTCGATTACATGTACGAGACCGTCAAGGTGGTTGCCAAAACGCTCGACGGCGACATACAGGATGAGACTCGCAGCGTGATTACGCGGCAAAGTCTTGAACATATGAGACAGCAAATACGGGAGCTGGAGAGGCGCCTGCTCGTCCGCCGGGATTAAAGTGATGGCAACGTCACCCGCTGAGGAAGTGGCCGCGCTCAGAGAGAAGCTTGTGCGTTGGGCGAGCGCCTACTTTGAGCAGGATGAACCGGTAGTACCGGACTCGGATTATGACGCAGCCATGCAGCAGTTGCAGAGGCTGGAGCGTGAACATCCGGAACTGGCGGATCCCGACTCACCGTCGCAAAGGGTGGGCTCCGCGCCGCTGAGTGCTTTTGAGTCTGTTGTGCATCGCTTGCCCATGCTGTCTCTCGATAACGCCTTTTCTGCCGAGGATCTCGCGGATTTTAATCGCCGAGCGATGGACCGTTTGGGTCGGACAGACATTACCTACTGTTGCGAACCCAAGCTGGACGGCGTCGCGGTCAGCATTGTGTATGAGCAGGGTGTACTGGCTTTGGCGGCGACCCGGGGCGATGGCACCTCCGGCGAAAATATTACTGCTAACGTTCAGACCATTCAGAATGTGCCGCTGCGCCTGCAGGGCGTCGGTATACCGCCCTATCTCGAAGTAAGAGGTGAGGTGGTTATACCTCGCGACGCTTTCGAGCGCATGAACGCCAATGCACGTGCCAGCAACGACAAAGTGTTCGTGAATCCCCGCAACGCGGCGGCGGGCAGCCTGCGTCAACTCGACTCCCGTATCACCGCACGAAGACCTCTTCAATTCACAGCCTATTCGGTGGGGGTGGTAGAAGGCGATCTGCCGGCTTGTCATGACGAGATGTTAAAGGAGCTGGGTCAGTGGGGTGTGCCGATATCGCCCTACATGAAGACCGCCGATGGCGTGGACGCCTGTGAGCGCTATTACGAGGACATTGCCGAGCAGCGTGACGCACTCCCATTCGACATTGACGGGATTGTTTTCAAAGTCAATGCGATCGCAGATCAGGAAAAACTGGGGTTTGTGTCCAGAGCACCTCGCTGGGCCATTGCGCGCAAGTTTCCGGCGCAAGAGGTGAGCACCCGATTGCTCGGGGTTGATTTTCAGGTCGGCAGAACGGGCGCGATCACTCCGGTCGCCCGTCTAGAGCCGGTTTTTGTGGGCGGGGTCACGGTCAGCAATGCGACGCTGCATAACAGTGATGAAATTGAGCGATTGGCTGTTCGGATTGGCGATCGCGTGGTGGTGCGCCGCGCCGGCGACGTGATTCCGCAAATCGTGTCGGCGGTGGCAGACGAGCAGGGTGACGCCAACGTCGCGCGGCAGGACATCGTTTTTCCACAAGCGTGCCCTGAGTGCGGTTCGATGGTCGTTCGCGAGGAGGGCGAGGCAGTTGTGCGGTGCGCGGGTGGCATGAGCTGCTCGGCGCAACTGAAGGGTGTGGTCCGTCACTTCGCTTCGCGCAAGGCAATGGATATTGAGGGCTTGGGTGACAAGCTCATTGATCAGCTGGTGGATGACGCGCTCATCACCTCGGTTGCCGATATCTTTAATTTGAAAGAGACCCAACTCGCTTCGCTGGAGAGAATGGGCGACAAATCGGCCGGTAATTTGATGGTGTCAATCGCGCGCGCTCGTGAGACAACGCTGCCCCGATTTATTTACGCATTGGGGATTCGTGAGGTGGGCGAGGCGACGGCTCGAGCGTTAGCGCAGCACTTTCTGACGCTAGAGGCGCTGCTCGATGCGTCGGCCGAGGTCCTCGAGGGCGTCGATGACGTCGGCCCTGTAGTTGCGCGATATATTCGGCTGTTCAGCGAGGACGAGCGCAACCGCAGCGTGCTGGACGATTTATTAGCGGCGGGAGTGCACTGGCCCGCTGTCACAGAGGCGACTGGTGATGGACCGCTGGCCGGCACTGTTTGGGTTGTCACTGGTAAGCTCGAATCGATGGGCCGTGATGATGCCGAGCAACGGCTAAGGACGCTTGGTGCAAAAACCGCCAGTAGTGTCTCAAGTAAAACCAGTACGGTGCTGGCAGGTCCGGGCGCGGGGAGTAAACGCAAAAAAGCGGAAGACTTGGGTGTTGCGATCATTGATGAATCGCAATGGCTGGCGATGATGGAGGAGCTCGAATGACACGGTCAAAGACGTTGCGTTGCCTTAGTTTGATCCTGCTGATTTCACTGCTATCCGCATGCGTGACGTCACCACCCGAGCAAGTCGATAACGTCTGCGATATTTTTAGAGAGAAATCCGGCTGGTACAAAGATGCCAAGGAATCGCGGTCACGCTGGAGCGTGCCCATCTCGGTGTCGATGGCATTCATGTGGCAGGAATCGCGCTTTGTTGCGACCGCAAAACCACCTAGGAAGAAATTATGGGGATTTATCCCGGGGCCGCGACCCTCAGACGCCTACGGCTATTCGCAGGCCAAAGATAGCACCTGGGAGTGGTATCAACAGAGCACGGGTAACTACGGCGCTGACCGCGATGATTTTGGCGATGCAATCGACTTTATCGGTTGGTACAACAACGTATCGCACAAGGAATTAGGCATCAGTAAACAGGATGCCTTTCGCCTTTATCTGGCCTACCACGAGGGGCACGGCGGTTATAAACGGCAAACCTACCGCAGCAAGGATTGGCTGGTGGACGTCGCGCGCAAAGTGGATCGGAAGGCTCAGGGCTATAACAGCCAGCTTCAAGAGTGCTCAGAGGAGCTGGAGCCCAGGGGGTGGTTCGATTGGTGGTGAGCTAGCTTGAGAGCTCGGGACATCTGGCAAGGCTTTGCAGGCATTTCGCGATGCTCTTGTGGTTGTTACAGGGCAGAGTGTCGCGGGCCAGAGTGTCATTGGAATGTCATACAACTGACATGTAATAGCCGCATGAAGGACATCCTCGGGAGAGATCATGACTAGGGAGAGATCATGACCGCGAAAAAAGTGCTGGTAGTGGACGACGAGACGAGCATTCGAGAAATGCTTCGGCTCGCACTGGAGATCTCTGACTTCGAATGTATGGAAGCCGCCGATATTCATGAGGCATATCGGCTGATCACGGACGAAGCACCGGACATCATTTTGCTTGACTGGATGTTACCTGGGGGTAGCGGTATTGAGCTGCTGCGGCGTCTTAAAAAGGAAGAGGCGACCCAGACACTGCCGGTGATCATGCTGACCGCCAAAACCCATGAGGACAACGTCATACAGGGGTTGGAGGTCGGTGCCGACGATTACATTACCAAGCCCTTCGCGCCCAAGGAGCTGATTGCGCGTATGAAGGCGATTCTGCGGCGAACTGCGAGTGATGAGACGGGTAGTGAGCTCCGCGTTGGGCAGCTGGTTTTAGAGATTGATAGCCGCCGGGTTATGTTGGCCGATAAACCGCTTGAAATGGGGCCGACCGAATTCAAGTTACTGCACTTCTTTATGTCACACCCTGAGCGGGCGTATTCCCGCGCGCAGCTGCTGGACCGGGTTTGGGGGGCAAATGTGTACGTCGAAGAACGCACCGTCGATGTGCATATCCGCAGGCTCCGGAAGGCGCTGCAAGCAGGTGATGCGGTTTACGCGGATTTAATCCAAACCGTTCGTGGTACGGGCTACCGCTTCTCTCCTCGGGATTTGACAGTGACGTGATGACACCCGGCTTTCTCGTTCTGGAGTCGCGCCGTCTTGCAGCGGCATTGCTGGCCGCCGGTGCGATGTGGTGGCTCACACAGGACTGGAGGTTGGCTTTAGCGACGTTGGCCGTCGTCTTGGCCCTGCTTTGGGGGTGGCAGCTCGCAAAGGTCTACCGCTGGTTTGCCAACCCAGAGCAATTACCACCCATCTCAGACGCGGGCCTTGGCGGCATTCTTCGCGATGTCTATGTGCTCCGCAGCCGCGACACATTGGGTACCAAGGTGCCGGCCCGATCACAGCCTTATCTGAAGGACTCGTTGGCGTCTATGCGCGACGCTGCATTAATCATTAATTCAGATGGGCGGCTGGTGTGGTGCAATGATGCGGCCGAGTATCTGTTGGGCATTAAGTTCGAGGAGGAGGAGGGTAAGCCACTCTCTGAGGTCGTGCCGGGCAAGTCGCTAAAGCGTTATATGCGCGACGAAAATTTTCAGAAGCCTTTGCGATTCAAGCCTAGCCCTGACCCCGAATTCTGTCTGCAATTTGAGTTCTCGCGGTTTGGCGTCAACGACCGCTTGGTGTTCGTGAAGGATGTGAGCGAACAGGACAAGTTGGAGCGAATGCGACGAGACTTTGTTGGCAACGTGTCGCATGAGCTACGTACCCCGCTGACCGTGATCAAAGGCTACATCGAGACCCTGCAGTCGCTTGTGGCTGAGACGAACCCCACGTTGACGAAATCACTGGGTTCGATGGATACCCAGGTGGGCAGGATGGAGCGCTTGATCGAGGACTTGCTCTGGCTTTCTCGCATCGAGAGTGTCGAGGGTGAGCGAAAAGATGATCAGATAGACATGGTGCGTCTCTTGTCTGATGTCGGTGAAAGTTTGAGGGCCGCCTGGCCGGAGCGCGACATCGAGGTTGAAATTGAAAGCGCTCAGCAGATTTTGGGCAGTGCCAGTGAGCTGCGCAGTGCACTCAGTAATTTGATCGTCAACGCGTTGAAATACAGTGACGGCCTGGTCACCGTAAAGTGGTCTGAGACGGTTGTCGGCCCTGCCTTGGCAGTGGAGGATGAGGGGGAGGGCATCGACGCCAAGCACATCCCCAGGCTGACAGAGCGCTTTTACCGGGTGGACAAGAGCCGCAGTCAGGCCACAGGCGGTACCGGACTGGGTTTGGCTATCGTCAAGCATGTAGCGGTTTCTCACGAAGCAAAGCTTTTCATCGACAGTGAGCCGGGGAAAGGGAGCACCTTCAGGCTGGTATTTCCGCGAGATAGAGTTGCACTCGAAGCAAACCTGAGCGGAGCACCAGTTGCGCAATAGGGGCTGAATACCTGCCTGACTTTATTGATGCCAGCGGTTAGCATGGCGCGCGAGCAAACAGGGTGTCTACGATGAGTCGATTCTGGGTTGATAGGGTGACGGCGCTACAGCCATATGTGCCCGGCGAGCAGCCTCAATTCCCGTCGCTGGTCAAACTCAACACCAATGAGCACGCGCTACCGCCGCCTGATTCCGTAATGCAGGCCATCGCAGCAATCGGTGCTGATCAACTGCGCCGTTATCCCGATCCTGCGGCGACGACTTTGTGCGCAGCCATCGCTCATGCCGAAGGGCTTAACCCCGATCAGGTTTTTGTGGGCAACGGCTCTGACGAGGTGCTGGCACACTTGTGGTTGGCGTTTCTGGCAGGTCGCGCAGTGCAGACGCTGGATACGACCTACGGTTTTTATCCGGTCTGGGCAACGCTGTATGGTTCAGATTTGCATGAGGTGCCGGTTAACCCCGACTTTTCGGTCGACCTCAATGCGCTTAAGGCGTCAGTTTTACCCGTAGTGTTGGCCAACCCCAACGCACCAACAGGCCTCGCCATCTCTCGCGAGGAGGTTGAATCTCTGGTGAAAGACAATCGCGACCGTCTGGTCGTCATTGACGAAGCCTACTTTGGCTTTGGCGCCGAATCTGTCGTGCCGCTGGTCCACGACTATGACAACCTGCTCGTGACGCGAAGCCTTTCCAAGAGTCACGCTTTGGCGGGTATGCGGGTCGGTTACGCCCTGGCGCACCCGGAGTTAATTGAAGGGCTGCGTCGCGTTAAAGAGTCTTTTAATTCCTATCCCTTGGATTGCATTGCCCAAGTCGCCGCCACGGCGGCCATTGAGGATCAAGAATGGTTCCGCGAGGCATCCGGCAGGGTGGTGGCAAATCGGCAGGCCATGATTTCTGCGCTGAGTGCTCTCGGGTTTGAGGTCTTGCCGTCAGCAGCCAACTTCATTTTCGTGAAGCACTCCCATTTACAGGGTGAGCAAATCTTCGCCGCTCTGAGGGCGGCCGACATTTTGGTGCGGCGCTGGGACAAACCGCGCATCGGCGATTGGCTCAGAATTTCGGTGGGGGACGAAGCCCAAACGGAGCGATTGCTGAACGTGACGGAAGAAATAGTCAGCAGATCGTCAGCGAATCGCTAAGCCCGCCGGCGCAGCGGCGCCTGTGATCGGAGAGACTCCTTTGATCGCAGCGGCGCTTTTGGTTCAGCCTCTAGCGGCGGCGCAGCACAATGGAGCCGATGCTGTAGCCCGCTCCAAACGAGCACAGCACTGCCAGATCCCCAGGGTCTAGGTCATCACTGTGCTTGTGAAAGGCAATAATGGAGCCTGCCGAAGAGGTGTTGGCGTATTCGTCCAGAATAGTTGGAGACTCTGCCGGCGACGGATCGCGACCAAAAACTTTGCGTGCGATCAGGTCGTTCATGTTTTGATTGGCCTGATGAAGCCAGATGCGCGCGAGATCATCAGGCGCAATGCCTAGCTCAGCAATCTGACTGCTGATCTGCTCTGCGACTGCCGGGCAGACCTCTTTGAACACCTTTCGACCTTCTTGCACAAAGAGCTTATCGACCTCTCCGACGCCCGACTCATCTGCCCGGTTAAGAAAACCGAAGTTGTTGCGGATATTGTTCGAGAACAGCGTTTGCATGCGCGAATCGAGGATGTCCCAGCCTCTTGAGGCGTCTGCCGTTTCGCTGGATTCAACAACGATCGCGGTGGCGACGTCGCCAAAAATGAAGTGAGAATCGCGATCACGGAAGTTCAGATGGCCCGTGCAGATCTCGGGGTTGACCACCAACACGCGGCTCGCGCTACCCGATCTGACGGCGTCGCTGGCTTGTTGTATGCCAAAGGTGGCTGAAGAGCAGGCGACGTTCATATCGAATGCAAACCCTGTTGCCCCCAATGCGGCCTGGACCTCAATGGCCATGGCTGGATAGGCGCGCTGCATATTGGAGGCGGCCACAATGACCGCGTCAATCTCAGCAGCACTGATGTTGGCTTGCGCCATTGCCTCTGCAGCCGCGCGACAGGCAATTTCGCACATGACCGAGGGTTCGTCGTTCGGTCGCTCTGCGATGTCCGGCACCATACGAAGTGGGTCCAGAATGCCCGCTTTGTTAATCACATAGCGAGACTTGATACCCGAGGCTTTCTCGATAAATTCGGCCGAGGAGTGTGTCTTGGGCTCCAATGAGCCAGCGGTAATCTCCTCGCGGTGCTCGGCATTGAAGTGGTCGACCCAAGCGTTAAATGAGGCGACCAGCTCCTCATTACTGACAGACTCGGGTGGTGTATAGAGCCCCGATCCGGAGATGACTGCCGAGCCTGGCATGGGGCTTATCGCTTATCCAGCGGGATAAAGTCGCGTTGCTTTTCGCCTGTGTAGAGCTGCCTCGGTCGCCCAATGCGGTAGGCGCCACCAATCATCTCGTTCCAATGCGCAATCCAGCCGACAGTGCGACCGATGGCGAAGATGACGGTGAACATAGACGTTGGAATACCCAGCGCTTTAAGAATAATGCCCGAGTAGAAATCGACGTTGGGATACAGCTTCTTCTCGATGAAGTACTCATCTCGGAGCGCGATTTCCTCAAGCCGCTTGGCGATCTCAAGGTTTTCATCCTCAATGCCCAGCTCAGCCAGTACTTCGTCAGCCGCCTGCTTCATGACTTTGGCCCGGGGGTCGAAGTTCTTGTACACCCTGTGACCGAAGCCCATGAGCCTGAACGGATCGTCCTTGTCCTTTGCCCGTGCGATAAATTCGTCGATGCGGTCCACAGAGCCAATCTCTTCTAGCATCTTAACCACTGCCTCGTTGGCCCCGCCGTGGGAGGGTCCCCACAAGGCAGCGATGCCGGCGGCGATGCAAGCGAAGGGGTTCGCCTGAGAGGAACCCGCCAGTCGCACTGTCGATGTGGACGCATTCTGCTCGTGGTCGGCGTGGAGTAGGAAAATACGATCCATGGCTCGGGCGATCGTAGGTGACACCTTTGTCGGCTCACAGGGATTGCCGAACATCATGTAAAGGAAGTTCGCCGCGTAATCGAGACTGTTGTCCGGGTACATGAACGGTTGGCCGATCGAGAACTTATAACTCATTGCAGCGATCGTTGGCATTTTGGCGATGAGGCGAAATGCAGCCACTTCTCGATGCCACGGGTCAGAGATATCGGTTGAGTCGTGATAGAACGCGGACAGGGCGCCCACCACACCACACATAATCGCCATGGGGTGCGCATCGCGCCGGAAGCCATTGAAAAACGTACGAATTTGCTCGTGGACCATGGTGTGCCGGGTCATGATGCCGACGAATTCGGCCTTTTGATCGGCCGTTGGCAGTTCGCCATTCAGGAGCAGGTAGCAAGTCTCGAGGTAGTCTGAATGCTCCGCCAGCTGCTCGATAGGGTAGCCACGGTGCAACAGCACTCCCTTCTCGCCGTCGATAAACGTGATTTGCGATTCGCACGCCGCGGTAGAGGTAAACCCGGGGTCGTAAGTGAAGTAACCGTTCGCTGTCAGTTTGCCCACGTCGACGACATCGGGACCCAGCGTTCCCGTCCTGACAGTCAGGTCGATCTTCTCGGAAGATCCATCCGCATGTGTGAGGTTAAGAGTGGCTTGCTTGTCAGACATGAGGAGTGCTACCGCAACGAATTAAGAGGACGTCAAACTAATGCTGAGTGCCAGTCATGTCAATTTGATTGGGCGCATGGTGGTCGTGTCTGTCGTGAATAGCCACCATTACGACGCAAAAATTGTAATCAATTGTGTGCCCACCTATACTCCCGACCGCGGCCGTTTTGCCACTCGGGCGGGCGTCGCATGATCAACACAACTACTCTGAGAGTGAACGTGAGACCGACTTCAAAAGATACGCGTCCCGTCAATTTGGACTTGGGCACGATTGAGCTGCCGGTAACCGCCTATGCGTCGATCACGCATCGCGTTACCGGCGTGCTGATGTTTTTTTCGAGCTTCCTGATGCTATGGGCGCTCGATGCCAGTCTGGAGTCTGAGGCTTCCTTTGACGCACTGGCGGCGGTCCTGTCGTCTCCTCTGGCTAAGGGCATTGCATGGGTGATTGCCAGCGCGCTGACCTATCACGCGCTGGCCGGTGTTAAGCATCTTGTAATGGACGCCGGCGTAGGTGAGACCTTGCGTGGCGGGGTTATTGGCGCTCGGATCGTATTTTTATTGGCCGCTCTCGCTGCGGCCGCATGGGGCACGCTCCTATGGTGACTTCTGTAACGAGTTTCAGCCGCACAGGGCTGTCTGATTGGTTAATCCAGCGCGTTACCTCTCTGGTGTTGTTGGCATATTTTATTTTGATTGCGTACCAGTTACTGGGCTCAGTTGACTACACTTCATGGCGAGCGTTGTTCGACCAGACGTGGATGAAGGTGTTTACCTTGATGGCGGCGTTGTCTTTGGCTGCACACAGCTGGATTGGTTTGTGGTCGGTGTTCACAGACTACCTGACCGAGAGAATGCTTGGCCCAAAAGGAAACGCCATCCGTTTGGCCTGCCAGTTGGGAGCGTCATTGTCTCTGGTGGGATACGTGATTTGGATTATCGTTGTCGTTTGGAGCTAGGCCAAATCAGGCGCAGTGGCGTCTGGAGCCTTTTGCTGTTGGGATAAGTAAGCACTATGAAAACAATATCGTTTGATGGGGTCATTGTTGGGGGCGGTGGTGCCGGCATGCGCGCAGCCCTGCAGCTTGCTCAATCTGGGTACAAGACAGCCGTCATATCAAAGGTATTCCCGACCCGTTCCCACACGGTCTCTGCGCAGGGCGGCATTACCTGTGCGATCGCTAGTGCTGATCCGCAGGATGACTGGCGCTGGCATATGTATGACACCGTAAAGGGGTCTGACTACATTGGTGATCAAGACGCTATTGAGTACATGTGCTCGGTCGGGCCCGAGGCGATCTTTGAGCTGGAGCATATGGGGTTGCCATTTTCCCGAACCGAAGAGGGTCGAATTTATCAACGACCCTTCGGTGGTCAGTCGAAGAATTTTGGAGAGGGCGGGCAGGCAGCGAGAACCTGTGCGGCCGCCGACCGGACCGGTCACGCTTTGCTCCATACCCTCTATCAGAACAACATTAAAAACGAGACGGTGTTTTTCAACGAGTGGTTCGCTGTTGATCTGGTGAAGAATCAGGACGGTGCAGTAGTGGGTGTGATAGCGATCTGCATCGAGACAGGCGAGACCGTGTATGTGAAGTCAAAGGCGACGGTATTTGCCACCGGTGGCGCCGGTCGTATTTATGCCTCTACGACCAACGCCCATATCAATACGGGTGATGGCATGGGCATGGCGCTGCGCGCTGGCGTGCCCGCTCAAGACATGGAGATGTGGCAGTTCCATCCGACCGGCATCTACGGTGCAGGAACACTGGTGACTGAGGGCTGCCGTGGCGAGGGCGGCTACCTGATCAATAAGGATGGCGAGCGATTCATGGAGCGCTACGCCCCGAACGCCAAAGATCTTGCAGGGCGGGATGTGGTCGCACGGTCAATGGTGTTGGAAATTCTGGAAGGCCGAGGCTGTGGTCCAAACGGCGACCACGTCAAGCTCAAGCTGGATCATCTGGGTGAAGAAGTACTGGAGTCGCGGCTACCTGGCATTTGCGAGCTCAGCCGCACTTTTGCTCATGTCGACCCCGTAAAAGAACCGATTCCGGTTGTGCCAACTTGCCACTACATGATGGGGGGTATTCCAACCAATGTGCACGGGCAGGCACTGACGGTCGACGCGAATGGTGACGACCAAATCATCCCCGGCTTGTATGCCTGCGGTGAAGTGGCGTGCGTCTCGGTTCACGGTGCGAACCGTTTAGGCGGTAACTCTTTGCTCGATCTGGTGGTATTTGGCCGCGCGTCTGGCTTGTTTATTGAGAAGGCGCTCCGAGAGGGTATTGAGTTGCGCGATGCCTCGCAGACTGACATCGAGGCCGCGGATGCCAGACTGACTGCCCTCAACGAACGCCAGAATGGCGAGCAGGTCGCCCCATTGCGCGCTGAGCTGCAGGAAATCATGCAGAATCATTTTGGCGTGTTCCGGACCGGCGAGTTTATGCGAGAGGGTATCGCCAAACTCGCTGATCTGCGGGGCCGTGTCGAGAACGTGGCCTTGGCAGACCGCTCAAGCGCCTTCAACACGTCTCGCATCGAGTGTTTGGAACTGCAGAATTTATTTGAGACCGCTGAGGCGACGGCTATAGTTGCTGAAGCGCGCGACGAAAGCCGTGGCGCCCACGCGCGTGAAGACTTTACAGAGCGCGACGACGAAAATTGGCTGTGTCACTCCCTCTACCACAGCCAGGGCAAAAAGGTGTCTAAGCGAGGCGTTAACTTTACGCCGCAGACCGTCGAGACCTTCCAGCCCAAGGCGAGAAGTTACTGAGCGTTTAGGAGCAGTAGAGCATGTTGCAGGTCAGCTTATATCGTTATAACCCAGAGACTGACGACGCCCCGTTTATGCAGGACTTTTCGGTCGATACGAGTGGCCGAGACCTGATGGTGCTGGATGTTCTGGAGCTGATTAAGGCCGAGCACGACGGCAGTGTGACCTACCGCAGGAGCTGTAGAGAGGGTGTATGCGGCTCCGATGGTCTGAATATGAACGGTAAGAACGGGTTGGCTTGCATCACACCTTTGTCTGACGCGGTGAAGGGCGGCAAGTTAGTGATTCGTCCGTTGCCGGGACTGCCAGTCATTCGCGATCTGGTCGTGGATATGAGCCTGTTTTATGCGCAGTACGAGAAAGTGCAGCCTTACTTGCAGAATCCGACGCCGGCGCCCGCCATCGAGCGCTTGCAAAGTCCCGAGGAGCGAGCGCATTTAGACGGGCTGTACGAGTGCATTCTCTGTGCGTGCTGTTCTACCAGTTGCCCCTCTTTTTGGTGGAACCCCGACCGTTTTGTGGGTCCGGCTGGTTTACTTCAGGCATATCGGTTTCTCGCTGATAGTCGCGACACGGCAACAGAGGAGCGGTTGGCGAAGTTGGACGACCCCTTCAGTGTGTTCCGTTGTCATGGTATCCAGAATTGTGTCAACGTCTGCCCAAAGGGTCTCAACCCAACCAAGGCAATCGGCCACATTCGGACCATGTTGCTAAATCGCGCAACATAGTCCTCGGCCCCTCATAGCTAGCATTCATATCTGATTTATAGTCGGTTATACGTAATATAACTATAGATTATATTATCTTCAAAGCTTGCCTGAAACGCTAGTATTTACAGTACCTGATGACCTTGTGGGCTGTGCCCACACACATCGGAGTGTAGACTGCTCCCCGAGATCAGCCGCTTCAGATCGCCAGTGATAGGCGACGAAGTCTGACAATCATCAGGGGGCAATACGTGACGCAAGCCACACCCATACCCGGCATGTTGGCGCAGTGGGCGAGTTCCCACATCGCGGGCGGTAACGCCGAATACGTCGATGCGCTCTACGAAACCTATCTGCAAGACCCCAATGCTATTCCGCCGGAGTGGCGAGATTACTTTGACCAGCTACCCAAGGTTGAGTCTGACACCCATGCTCTGCATGACGTGCCGCATTCGGTACTGAGGGATCGGTTCGCGCGCATCTCTAAAATGCGGGTTCGAACTGATGCGACACTGTCACAGGATTCGCACGCCACTGACTACGAACGCAAACAGGTCAGGGTTGTGCAGCTGATTTCCGCCTACCGTCAGCGCGGTCATCAGCAGGCGTCACTGGATCCACTCCAGCTCACGAGCCGACCGCCGGTACCGGATTTATCGCTTTCGTTTCATGAGCTCAGCGACGCCGACCTCGATACGACGTTTCAGGTGGGCACTGTCTATTTCGGCCGATCTGAGGCGACCCTAGGTCAGATCCTAGAGGATCTTGAGAGTACTTATTGCGGCACGGTCGGTGCCGAGTTCATGCACATCGTCGATACCGAAGAACGGCATTGGATTATGAGTCGGATGGAGGCGGTGCGCAGCGCGCCTGAGTTTGCCCCCGAACAGCGTCTTAACATTCTGCGACAGCTCAATGGTGCTGAGGGCCTTGAGCGGTCATTGGGATCAAAGTACCCGGGTACCAAGCGATTTGGTCTCGAGGGCGGCGAGAGCCTGATTCCCATGATGGCTGAGGCTATTCAGCGAATTGGTGGTTATGGCGCCAAGGAAATCTGCATTGGCATGGCGCACCGGGGCAGACTGAATGTGCTGGTCAATATCCTCGGTAAGAACCCGGTGGATTTGTTTGACGAGTTTGAGGGCAAGGTCAGCTATATCGGCTCTGGTGACGTCAAATACCATCAGGGCTTCTCCTCCAACATGATGACGCCCGGCGGCGAGGTGCACCTCGCGCTTGCATTCAACCCCTCGCACCTCGAGATCGTCTCGCCGGTTGTGGAGGGGTCGGTGCGAGCCAGGCAGGACCGACGTGAAGACCCGATAGGTGATTCGGTTGTGCCGATCGTGCTCCACGGCGACGCGTCCTTTGCAGGTCAGGGCGTGGTCATGGAGACCTTCCAAATGTCGCAGACGCGCGCCTATCGTACCGGTGGCACGTTGCACATTGTCCTGAATAATCAGATTGGCTTCACAACCAGTGAACCTTTAGATGCACGTTCTACCGAGTACTGCACGGATATCGCCAAGATGGTGCAGGCGCCCATTTTTCATGTGAACGGCGATGACCCTGAGGCGGTGGTGTTCGTGACCCAGATGGCGGTCGACTATCGGAACCAGTTCAATAAAGACGTTGTGATTGACCTGGTCTGCTATCGACGACGCGGGCACAACGAGGCAGATGAGCCCTCGGTAACGCAGCCGGGCATGTACGAGCGCATCAAATCCCATGCCTCAACGCGCACCCTGTATGCCAAGCGTTTGGTTGAGGCGGGCTTGCTGACCGAGCAACAAGACGCTGAGTGGGTCGAGCATTATCGGGAGGCTCTGGAGCGTGACGAGCCGCTGGTCAGCTCTTTGGTATCGGAACCCAACAAGGCCCTTTTCGTTGATTGGTCGCCCTATCTCGGGCACCGCTGGGATGTCTCGGCCGAGACTGGCGTGCCACTGGCCGAACTTAAAAGCCTGTCAGAGCGAGTCAATCAGGTTCCGGAGGGCGTCGCTGTTCACCGCGTTGTAAAGAAGTTGTTGTCGGATCGATTGAAAATGGGCGCCGGTGCGCAGGAGGTCAACTGGGGGTTCGCCGAGACGATGGCGTACGCGTCGTTATTGGATGCGGGCTATCCAGTCCGATTGACGGGGCAAGATGTGGGGCGAGGCACGTTCAGCCACCGGCACGCGGTATTGCATAACCAGCGCAGCGGCGAAACCTACGTGCCGTTGATGCACTTGAGTGACACGCAGGCACCTTTCCGCATCTTTGATTCGCTGCTGTCGGAGGAAGCTGTACTGGCTTTCGAGTACGGGTATGCGACCACATCCCCAGATGGGCTGGTGGTGTGGGAGGCGCAGTTCGGTGATTTCGCGAACGGCGCGCAGGTGGTCATTGATCAGTTCATCTCAAGTGGGGAAAACAAATGGAGTCGCCTGTGCGGCTTGACCATGCTGTTGCCCCACGGCTATGAAGGCCAGGGACCTGAGCACTCCTCGGCGAGACTGGAGCGTTTTCTGCAGCTTTGTGCAGAGGACAACATCCAGGTATGCATTCCCAGTACGCCAGCGCAGGTTTTCCACATGCTGCGCCGACAAGCCGTTCGTCCTTTGCGAACGCCGTTGGTCGTGATGACGCCAAAGAGTCTGTTGAGACATAAAGAGGCCGTCTCTCAGCTCGAGGAGCTGGCAGAGGGCACGTTTCAGACCGTGATTGATGAGACAGATGCGATTGATCCGCAAGCAGTCAAGCGCGTGGTGCTTTGCTCGGGAAAGGTATTCTACGACTTGCGAGCCGCTCGCCGTGAGAGGGAGTTGGACGACATCGCGATTATCAGGATAGAGCAAATGTATCCGTTTCCGCGCCTCGATCTTCAGGCCGTACTTGAGCAGTACCCCAACTTTGAAGATGCAGTTTGGGTTCAGGAAGAGCCAAAGAATCAAGGCTCTTGGTACGCCATGCAGAGTCGGCTGGCGACGGTTGTTCAGCGGCAGAAGGTTGATGTGTATCTGCGTTATGTCGGCCGCGAGCCATCGGCATCGGCGGCAGCGGGTTACTCGGCACTACACCTGCATCAGCAGGAAACATTCATCGATGAGGCGCTGGGGCCAATGCCCTGGGGGTTTTAATAAGGAGACGCTGAGATGGCAGTAGAGATTAAAGCGCCGGCTTTTCCTGAATCGGTAGCGGATGGAGTCGTATCGGTTTGGCACAAGCAACCCGGTGAGGCCGTCTCACGGGATGAGCTGCTGGTAGAAATTGAAACGGACAAGGTGGTGATGGAAGTGGTCGCCCCCGAGCCCGGTGTATTGGAGTCGGTGGTTGTGGCAGAGGGCGAGACTATCACCAGCGAGGCGCTACTCGCGGTACTGGTGCCTGGTGCCGCTCCGGTTGCGGATCAAGCCGCTACCGAGGTGCCGTCTCAGGCGCCTTCGGACCCCGTGTCAGTGCCTAATGATGGCGCGTTGGAAACCATTCCGATGGGGCCTGCAGTGAGAGCACTTTTGGAAGAACACAATCTGGCGCCGTCGGCTGTGGCGGCCACCGGCAGGGGTGGCCGTTTGTTGAAGGAAGATGTATTAGCTCACCTGAAGCGAGGCGAGACGGATCAGGTCACGCCTGCGCCGGCGGCGCAGCCGGCCCCGAGTGCCGTTGAGGTGACGGGGCCGACCAGCGAGCGGATTGAGAAGCGCGTGCCCATGACACGCATGCGGGCAAGAATCGCTGAGCGGCTGCTGGGGGCAACCCAGCAGACTGCCATGCTGACCACGTTCAACGAGGTCAATATGGCGCCCTTGATGAAGCTCCGCCGGCAATACCGAGACGAGTTCGAGTCGGCGCATAACGGCACTCGTTTGGGGTTTATGGGCTTCTTTGTCAAAGCGGCGTGTGAGGCACTGAAGCGCTTCCCCGAGGTCAACGCATCGATTGATGGTAGCGATGTGGTTTACCACGGTTATCAGGATATTGGCGTTGCAGTCTCAGTTGATGAAGGCCTGGTGGTGCCTGTCCTGCGCGACGCAGATTTCATGAGTATTGCCGATGTCGAGGCTGCCATTGCCAGCTTCGGGAACAAGGCGCGGGAGAAAAAACTGACTATCGAGGATATGACCGGCGGCACCTTTACCGTGTCAAACGGGGGTGTATTTGGCTCCCTGCTGTCGACGCCTATTCTCAATCCGCCACAAACAGGCATTTTGGGCATGCACGCGATTCAGGAGCGGCCTATTGCGATGGAGGGTGAGGTGGTTATTCAGCCGATGATGTACCTGGCTTTGTCTTATGATCACCGATTGGTCGATGGGAAAACGGCGGTGCAGTTTTTGGTCACTATCAAAGGGCTGATAGAGGATCCTGCGCGGATTCTTTTGCAGCTTTGACAGGAGAGAAAGGGTGTCTAACCAATTTGATGTCGTTGTTATCGGGTCCGGTCCTGCAGGCTATGTCTGCGCGATTCGCTGCGCTCAGCTGGGCTTGAACACTGCAGTGATTGAGCAAAACGTCGCAGAGTCATCGCAGCCGCTGCTCGGCGGCACCTGTCTCAATGTCGGCTGTATCCCCTCCAAAGCGCTGTTGGACAGCTCCCACCGATATGCCGAGGCCGCTGGCCATCTCGCAGATCATGGCATTGGCGTGGGCGGTATCACTCTGGATATCGCTGGCATGATGGCGCGGAAAGAAAAAATCGTTGCGCAGCTGACAGGCGGCGTATCCGGATTGCTCAAGGCCAATGCTGTATCGGTTATTACCGGATCTGCGACTTTGAATGCAGGGCGGAACGTCGAAGTGACTTCTCCAGAGGGAGAGGTCAGCACATACACCGCAGACCATATTGTGCTCGCAGCGGGCTCTGAGCCCGCCGCGATACCACCTGCACCACTGGACGGTGACCGCATCGTCGACTCCACCGGGGCGCTATGTTTTGAAGAGGTGCCCGGCCGCCTCGGTGTCATTGGTGCGGGGGTGATTGGTTTGGAGTTGGGCAGTGTCTGGGCAAGACTCGGATCTGAAGTGGTCATGCTGGAGGCGATGGATCAGTTCTTGCCTAATATGGACGAGCAGATCGCGGCCGAGTCCGGCAAGATCTTTGCAAAACAAGGTCTGGATATCCGCCTTGGCGCGCGAGTTACGGACACTGAGATCAGTGGCGACGGCGTGTCTGTGACGTACACCCACAAAGACGCGACCCATCAGGAAACCTTTGATCGTGTGATCGTTGCCGTGGGCCGAACGCCACGCACTGACAAGTTGTTCTCGGCTGATTCTGGTGTCACGGTGGATGAGCGGGGTTTTGTCTTTGTCAACGACTACTGTGCCACCGAGGCGCCAGGTGTATGGGCGATTGGAGATATTGTTCGCGGCCCGATGCTGGCCCACAAAGGCTCGGAAGAGGGGGTGATGGTTGCGGAGCGTATCCATGGTAAAGCCGCCCAACTCAACTATGAGGTCATTCCCTCCATCATTTACACCCACCCGGAAGTAGCGGCGGTCGGCAAGACTGAGCAGGAGCTCAAATCCGAAGGCGTTGACTATAAGGTCGGGACTTTCCCCTTCGCCGCGATCGGCCGAGCGTTGGCCTCAGGCGAAACAGACGGGATGGTGAAGATTCTGTCCGATGCTGACTCCGACCAGCTTCTGGGGGCCCACGTAGTGGGGCCATCGGCAGCGGACTTGGTACAGCAGATAGTGATTGCCATAGAAATGGCGGCGAGTACCGAAGATCTGCAGCTCATGGTCTTTGGCCACCCGACCATGTCGGAGGCAGTGCATGAAGCAGCGCTTGCTGTAGACGGCAGAGCGATTCACATGGTGAATCGACCAAAAAGATAACAAAGCGCGATGGGGCTGCTCCGGGTGCTCGGTACCGGAGTGTAAAGCGGTGTGCCGAGCATGCTTACAGGGGTTTTTATGAATCTGCATGAGTATCAGGGCAAGGCATTGTTTGCGCACTACGGCCTGCCTGTATCTACCGGATTTGCGGTTGATTCGCAGGAGGCAGCCGTTAGGGCGGCTAATGAAATTGGCGGCAATAAGTGGGTTGTTAAGGCGCAGGTCCATGCGGGCGGCAGAGGTAAGGCCGGTGGCGTCAAATTAGTCGATAGTCCGGCGGCGGTGGGTGAGTTCGCCGCGCAATGGCTGGGACAGCGCTTGGTGACTTACCAAACAGATGCCAATGGCCAGCCGGTATCCCAAATTTTGGTCGAGTCCTGTACCGATATCGCCGACGAACTCTACCTCGGGGCGGTTGTGGACAGGGCCAGCCGCCGCATCGTTTTTATGGCGTCTACTGAAGGCGGCGTCGAAATCGAGAAGGTCGCTGAGGAGACCCCCGAAAAGATTTTGAAGGCAGAGATCGACCCATTGGTTGGCGCGCAGCCCTATCAGGGCCGGGATCTGGCGTTCCGGTTGGGCTTGAAAGGGACGCAGATAAAGCAGTTCGTCACTATCTTCATGGGTTTGGCGCAGCTCTTTGCGGACAAGGACCTGGCGCTCATTGAGGTGAATCCGCTCGTCATAACAGACGAGGGAAATCTGCATTGCCTTGATGCCAAGGTGGTGGTTGATTCCAATGCCTTGTATCGCCAGCCCGAGTTGGAGGCGATGCATGACCCGTCTCAGGAAGACGAGCGGGAAGCACACGCTGCCCAGTGGGAGCTCAACTACGTAGCGCTGGATGGCAGTATCGGCTGCATGGTGAACGGCGCCGGATTGGCAATGGGGACGATGGATATCGTCAAGCTACATGGCGGAGCGCCGGCCAACTTTTTGGACGTTGGCGGTGGCGCTACCAAAGAGCGGGTCACCGAGGCATTTAAAATTATTCTGTCAGATGAAAATGTTAAAGCAGTGCTGATCAATATTTTTGGCGGCATCGTGCGTTGCGACCTGATCGCAGAAGGCGTCATTGGCGCCGTCGAAGAGGTAGGAGTAGAAGTGCCGGTAGTGGTTCGACTGGAAGGGAACAACGCCCAGCTGGGGCGTGAGGTGCTAGCAAGCAGTGGGCTCAATATTGAAGCGGCGGAGAGTCTGACCGATGCAGCCCAAAAAGTCGTGGCTGCCGCCGGAGGTGCATCATGAGTATTCTGATCAATGCCGATACCCGCGTCATTTGCCAGGGCTTTACGGGTTCTCAGGGTACCTTTCACTCGGAGCAGGCTATTGCTTACGGGACCAAGATGGTTGGCGGTGTGACCCCTGGAAAGGGCGGACAAACCCACCTCGATTTGCCGGTCTTCAATACCGTTTCTGAGGCGGTAGCAGAGACTGGAGCTGAGGCGTCAGTGATCTACGTGCCGGCGCCGTTTTGCAAAGATTCTATCCTTGAGGCCGCCAACGCAGGCATTCAGCTGATTGTCTGTATTACCGAGGGTGTGCCCACGCTGGATATGCTGGACGCCAAGGTGAAGTGTGACGAGATGGGTGTGCGTCTGATTGGCCCGAACTGCCCCGGCGTGATCACCCCGGGAGAGTGCAAGATCGGCATCATGCCTGCTGACATCCACTTGCCGGGTCGCGTTGGCATTGTCTCCCGGTCTGGCACTCTGACCTACGAGGCGGTTAAGCAGACCACCGATGTGGGCTACGGGCAATCTACCTGTGTGGGTATCGGTGGAGACCCAATTCCGGGCTCTCACTTTATCGATATCTTGGGCCTGTTCCAGGAAGACGACGCCACTGAAGCCATCGTGATGATTGGCGAGATTGGTGGCACTGCTGAAGAAGAAGCGGCGGCGTTCATTCGCGACAATGTCACTAAGCCTGTGGTGTCTTATATCGCCGGTGTGACGGCGCCCAAAGGTAAACGAATGGGGCATGCGGGCGCGATTATTTCCGGTGGTAAAGGCACGGCTGACGAGAAGTTCGCAGCGCTGGAAGCCGCAGGCGTCAAGACGGTCCGGTCACTGGCCGAGATTGGCTCAGCGTTGACTGAGGTCACGGGTTGGTAACGGCTATTGCATAGCTCAAAAGCCCGCTCTCAGCGGGCTTTTTTGTTCACATTAACAGCAGGGGCTTGAAAATCGTCTGCTGACCCCCACGTAGCAAACAAGCACCAACTCAAGGAACCGCAACATGACTGCCGAAGCCACTCAAACCATGGGTTTCCAAACTGAGGCGAAGCGACTGCTTCACCTCATGATTCATTCGCTTTATTCCAATCGCGAGATTTTCCTCCGCGAGTTGATCTCAAACGCCTCCGACGCGATCGACAAGCACCGCTTTGCTGTGATCAGTGACCCCAATCTCGCGCAGGGGGTGAGTGACTATCGGGTCCGGGTGGAGACCGACAGCGAGAATCAAACCATTGTGATTGACGACAATGGCATCGGCATGTCGCGGGATGAGGTGATCGATAATCTAGGCACGATCGCCAAGTCAGGCACGGCAGCGTTTATGGAGCAGCTGACAGGTGACCAAAAGGCAGACAGTCAGCTGATCGGTCAATTTGGCGTGGGCTTTTACTCCTCGTTCATCGTGGCAGATCGCGTCGTCGTGGTGACGCGCAAAGTGGGCGAAGCGCAGGCGACTCAATGGGAATCGGCCGGTGAAGATGAGTTCACCATCTCGGATGCCGAGCGCGACGCTCCTGGTACGACCATTACGCTCCATTTGAAGTCGGACGCGGAAGAGTTCGCTGACGCGTGGCGCGTGCGATCAGTCATCAAAAAATATTCTGACCACATCTCAGTGCCGGTCATGATGCCCGAGGCGCCAGTGCCTGTTGAAGGTGATGCTGAAGTCGAGCAAGGGGGCGAGCCGGAGTGGAAGGCGGTGAATGAGGCCAAGGCGCTATGGACTCGAAGTCGCTCGGAGATCAGCGACGAGGAGTACCAGGGTTTCTACAAACACATATCGCACGACTTTGAGGATGCGTTGAGCTGGAGCCATAACGCGGTCGAGGGGAAGCTGGAGTATACGTCGCTACTTTACTTGCCAAAGCGCGCGCCTTTTGATCTCTGGCACCGAGAGGGTGCCCGCGGACTCAAGCTCTATGTCCAGCGCACTTTTATTATGGACGAGGCGGAGCAGTTTTTGCCGATGTACCTGCGTTTCGTGAAGGGCGTCCTGGATTCAAATGATCTGCCGCTCAACGTGTCCCGCGAGTTGCTTCAACAGAATCAGCAGGTGGAGTCGATTCGAAACGCATTGACGAAGCGGGTATTGGATATGCTGTCTAAGATGGCCTCTAAGCAGCCGGAGGTCTACGATAGCTTTTGGGATACCTTTGGTGCGGTACTCAAAGAGGGTCCGGCCGAGGACTTCTCCAATCGGGAAAAAATTGCCGATCTGTTGCGGTTCGCGACAACGCGCGATGATGAACCCAGACAGCGCATCTCCTTGAAGCAGTATGTTGAGGCGATGAAGGACGATCAGCAGGCCATTTACTACGTCGTCGCTGAAAACCATGCGACGGCCAAGAACAGTCCGCATATCGAGGCGCTTCGGCGTCAGGGTGTGGAAGTATTACTGCTCTCTGACCGGGTTGACGAGTGGCTGATGAGCCACTTGGGAGAGTATGACGGCAAAACGCTGCGCGATTGTGCGAAGGGAGAATGGGAGGATGCCGGCGCCGACGAGGAAGCTAAAAAGGCGTTGGAAGAGGCTGAGAAAGCAAGCGAGTCGTTGATTGAGCGCATGCAGGGAGTTCTGTCAGGTCGGGTCGCGGGTATTCGGCCGACTGTCCGGTTGACCTCCTCGCCGGCGTGCTTGACGGTGGCAGAGCATGAAATGGGTGCTCAAATGCGGCGCATCATGGAGGCAGCTGGCCAAGAGATGCCTGAGACCAAGCCCACTATGGAAATCAACGTCGAGCATCCGCTGCTCAAGCGTCTCGATCAGGAGGCAGACGAGGACCGATTCTCTGACCTCGCTCAGATCTTGTTAGATCAGGCGGTGCTGGCAGAAGGCTCGAGCCTGGATGATCCCGCAACTTACGTGGCCAGACTCAATAAGTTGCTGGTGGAGATGAGTGACGCATAGAGTGATTCTGACGCTCTGGCGGCACGGCGAGGCCGGGGCCGCTGCCACTGATGAAGCCCGCGTGCTGACACAGAGAGGCTGTCAGGAGGTCGCTCAACTTGTCGAGGGCTACCGGCAATGGATGGTCGATACCGCTATAGCGCCTGTGTCCTCGCTGTTTTATAGCCCATTGAAGCGCACTGAGGAGACGGCGTTAATCTTACAAGGCACGCTGGAGCCGAAGCGCTCGCAGGTATGGCCGGCGCTGGTACCGGGTGCCCAGCCCGCAGATTTCTACGAGAGTGGTCTCGAGAAATATTCGCACGGTATTCTGGTCTCGCATCAGCCCTTTTTGTCGTGGGCTATCCAGGTTTGGGCCGATGATGACTCGTTATTGCCATTGGCGCCGGGTGGATACTCGGTGCTTAGCGTGCTGTCCTTAGAGCGAGGTGGCGCAGAGGTCATTCGGCACCAGCCAGACCCTCGCGCTGCGCCGCCGTACAGCGCGAGATGACAACCCCTCGCCCTCTAAACGTGCGTGTTGATGGCCTGAATTATGCGGGTCTCGAATGGGGTGATCCGGAGGGTTATCCGATCCTGTGTCTGCACGGCTGGCTCGACAATGCACTGTCATTCTCGGTCATGGCACCCTACCTGAATCGTTATCGGTTGATTGCGCTCGATCTGTCGGGGCAGGGGCTCAGCGATCACCGCTCTCCAGATGGGACCTATCACATCTGGGACGATATTCCCCAATTGTTGGCTGTGATCGAGTCTATGGACCTGCCCAGTTTGGCCGTGCTGGGCCATAGCCGGGGCGCAGCGATTGCCGTTCTGCTCGCCACGGCCTTACAGGCACGATGCTCCCATTTGATTTTGCTCGATGGCATGCTCCCCAGCCCGGTATCATCTGAGTCCGCCGTAGAGCAGTTCTTACAGGCTCAGAAGGATCGTCAGTCACTGGATGCACGGCCGCCTAGGTTGTTCCCAGACATAGAGGCTTTTGTCTCCGCTCGGCAGCGGCTCGGCTTTTCAGCGCAAAGCGCTCGGATCCTTGCGCGAAGGGCGTTGCGTGAGGTTCAGGGTGGTTGGGTCTTGACGCATGATCCGCGCCTCAACCATGCCTCAGCGGTGAAGCTGAGCCGCGAGATGTGCGCGGCGTTTTATGAGGCGTTGACCATCAACACGCTGGCTCTGGTGGCGGATGAGGGCCTGCGCAAGCGCGGCGGTCTTAGTGCGTCCCTTGAGGCAGTAAAGGACATCGCTGGTTGCACGGTAGAAGCCGTGCCTGGCTCGCACCACACCCATATGGAAGAGGGCGCATCGTACGTAGCAGATCGGGTTGCTGCATTTGTGGGGTAGCAACGCGTCTGGCTACGTTTGCGACCAGCCCGAGCTGGCAGGCTTCGCGCTCAGCTCAGAAATTCGGCCCGAGAGGACGGGTCGGACTTGAATACGCCGCCCAAAGACGTGGTGCGAGTGCTGCTGCTGCCATCTTTGACGCCGCGAGCTTTGACGCAGTAGTGCACGGCAGAAATGGTGACGGCCACATCCTCGGTACCGAGCAGGGTCTGCATAGCCACCAGGATCTGCTGGGTCAGTCGCTCCTGAACCTGCGGTCTCTGCGCGAAAAATCTGACCAGTCGATTGATTTTGCTCAAGCCAATCACCTTATCTTTCGGGATATAGGCGACCTTGGCCGATCCGTCGATGGTCACAAAATGATGCTCGCAGGTGCTGGTCAGGTCGATGTCCTCGACACAAACCATCTCTTCAACGTTCATCTTGTTTTCGATCACGGTGATCTTGGGAAACTGCGAGTAGTCGAGTCCGCTGAATACTTCATCGACGTACATCTTAGCGATGCGATGCGGCGTCTCCTCCAGACTGTCGTCACGAAGATCCAGTCCCAGCGCTTTCATAATGTCGCCGAACGCGCCGCGAATGACCTCGTAACGTTGGTCTCGCGATAGGTCGTTGGCGGTCATTGGGGTTTCCAGCCCGCGTTCAAGCAAGGCGCCGCGAACCGAGATCGCCTCGGGAGTCAGTGAGCCCGGGAGCGTTGTCGGGATCTTGGGTGCTGCGGTGTTGATCGACATAATCACCTCCACAAGAGTGGGTGTCTGCTAATACCTATCTTACTGTCGGTCGACTGAAGCAGATTGCAGTCGCTCGGCGCCGGCGCGACTTATGCGGCCCCAGTCCCGGCATTTTTCCGCCGCGCCGGGTGTCGCCCCTGTCGCCTTGCGGAAGGGCCTTCGCGCTAATAAGCCGTTAAGGGGGCTGTTTTACTAGGCTGAGAGGCTGGCCAGCCATTGACTGTAAGCAAGTTAGGATATCATGGACCGTCTAAAATAATAGACAAAACACCATGGAGACTTTCCGTACAAAACTTAGGCAAGTGGACAAAGCCCTGGCCGAAGCAAGCGTGTACTGCGGTCACGGTTATGAATCCGTGCACGATGAAGCGGTGGCATTGGTGCTGGGTGCTGCTCACCTGGCCCCGAATCAGTCACTGGACCTGTTAGATCAGGCCTACCCGAGCGAGGCAAACGAGCGACTTGACGCGCTGGTGCGGGGTCGATGCGAGGACAGGATGCCCGTGGCTTATTTGTTGGGAGTGGCGTATCTCGCTGGACTATCGTTCCTGTCGGATCAAAGGGCCCTCGTACCGCGGTCTCCGATTGCGCATTTGATTGAGGAGGGGCTGATCCCCTGGTGGCGGGGGACTGAGCCGCCGTCTGTGATCGCGGATGTCTGCTGCGGTGGCGGCAGCTTGGGCATTCTGGCCGCGAAACGTTTCCTCAAGGCCAGAGTGTGGCTGGCTGATCTGGACGCGGATGCGTTGGCGTTAGCTAGCGAAAATATTGCGCGTCATCGCCTTTCAGACCGCGTCCGATGCGTACAAAGTGACTTGCTGACCCACTTTGGTGAGCAGTCAGTGGATCTGCTGATCGCCAATCCTCCTTATGTTTCCGATCGGGAAATGTCAGAACTGCCACCTGAATATCGCCAAGAGCCCCGCATCGCCCTGGAGGCCGAAGCGGCAGGCACAGAGTTGGCGGTCCGGTTACTCAGGCAGGCGCGCTCTGTGCTCAGTGCTGACGGTTTGCTGTTACTGGAGGTCGGGGAGACGCTGGTCGAGTTGGAGGCCAGACTGGAGAGGGTGCCTTTTTTATGGCTGGATTTGCCGCAAGGCGGGAGTGGTATCGCGGCCATCAGTGCGCAGGAATTACGCGACTGGCACGCTGCCGGCATCCTATAATGGCGCCCGGAGGCAAGTATGTCTGGGAATACTTTTGGCAAGCTGTTCACGGTGACCACCTTTGGCGAGAGCCACGGTACGGCACTGGGCTGCATCATTGACGGGTGTCCGCCCGGATTGCCGTTATCTGCGGCTGATATGCAGCATGACCTCAATCGTCGCAAGCCTGGCCAGTCGCGGTATACCACCCAGCGCAAAGAGGACGACGAAGTCGAGATTCTCTCTGGCACTTTTGAGGGTGTGACCACGGGCACGCCGATCGGCTTGCTGGTGCGCAACCAGGATCAAAAGTCAAAAGATTACAGCAAAATCAAAGATTTATATCGACCTGCTCATGCTGACTACACCTATGATCGCAAGTTTGGCATTCGCGATTATCGGGGCGGCGGACGCTCCTCAGCGCGCGAGACGACGATGAGAGTGGCGGCTGGGGCCATTGCAAAAAAGTGGTTGGCCACACGTTACGGCGTGACGATCCGCGGTTATCTCAGTGCGCTGGGCCCGCTGGCCGCCAGCTCGCACGACTGGGATCTGGTAGAGAGCAATCCGTTCTTTTGCGGCGATGCTGATTTGATTCCCCAGCTAGAGACCTATATGCAGGACCTGATTAAGCAAGGCGATTCCGTGGGCGCGCGCATTAATGTCGTTGCTGACGGCGTCCCTGCTGGGTGGGGCGAGCCTGTCTTCGATCGGCTCGATGCGGATATCGCCCATGCGATGATGGGTATCAATGCGGTGAAAGGCATAGAAATAGGGGATGGATTCGCCGCGGTGGCGCAGCTTGGCAGTGAGCACCGTGACCTAATCAGCCCCGATGGCTTTGTCAGTAATCACGCAGGCGGTACGCTGGGTGGGATTTCATCCGGCCAACCGCTTCGAGTCAGTCTTGCACTGAAGCCTACCTCCAGCATTCGGCTGCCTGGCGAGACCATAGATACCTCGGGTGCTTCGACGGAGGTGGTGACCACGGGTCGGCATGACCCCTGTGTCGGTATCCGGGCAACGCCCATCGCTGAGGCCATGTTGGCGCTGGTCTTAATTGATCACGCGCTGCGGCACAGGGGTCAAAACGGTGATGTGAACCTTGAGGTGCCGCCGGTGCCCGGCGTTGCCGGGCATCAATGACCCGTCGGCAGCGGACACGGACCGTTGTTTTGGCGCTTGCCGCCTGTGCAGCACTGTTCTGGGGGGCCATTGACATCGTAGGCGTCCCGGCTCATCGATTGGCCGTTCAGTTACTGTGGGTGAGTATGGGCGTCGTGGTCGTCATTGGGGCTGCCGCGGCCGCGGGCTGGGCACTCAGCCGTCGACGGCGAGGGCGCTTGAGGGAATAACGGCGATCAGGTCACGTTATCGGCTGACCGATAGCTCGATCGGATAGACTCTGCGCACAGTGCAATGTGTGTGAGACAAGATGGATATGACAGGAGACAGATATGTTTAAACGGCAAGGGTTCTGGCTGGCTGCCTTACTTTTTTGTGGCAACGTGACGGGCGCGGATCTGAACTGGGATGCCGCACTCAACGGTGACCACCGATCTGAGAGCAACCGCGCACGCGACGAGTATCGTCATCCCAAAGAAACGCTTTCTTTCTTCGGGCTGGCGCCGGGCATGACGGTGATGGAGGTGTCGCCAGGGGGCGGCTGGTACACCGAAGTATTGGCGCCACTTTTGAAAGACAACGGCACGTTGATTGCTGCGCATTCGAGTGTGAACGGCGGCAGCTACGCGCGCCGCTCACTCGGTGGCTTTTTGAAGAAGCTGGGCGAAAAAGATGATGTCTATGGGTCGGTTCAGGTAGTTGCCTTGCAGCCGCCATCTGCCTTGGGCAACGTGGCGCCAGAGTCTGTTGACCTCGCGGTGGCGTTTCGCAACGTGCACTCTTGGTTGCGGGCGGACCAGGCCGAGATGATGTTTACCGCCATCGCCGAGACTTTGAAGCCAGGGGGTGTGTTGGGCATCGTGCAGCACCGTGGCAGCGAGGCACTGACAGTGGAGCAAATGAAAAATACGGCCTATGTCAGTGAAGAAAAGGTCATTGAGCTGGCTGAGTTGGTAGGCCTGGAGCTGGATGGTCGTAGTGAGGTGAATGCCAACCCCAAAGACACCAAGGATCACCCGCGAGGTGTCTGGACGCTTCCGCCTTCGTTGGCTGCAGGCGACACTGACAGGGACCGCTATGTCTCGATCGGTGAAAGCGATCGGATGACGCTAAGATTTGTAAAATCTGCGGAGTAACTCGGTGACCGAAGCGGAGCCTCAAGAGGCGATAGACGCGGTTGGATTGAAGTGTCCGGAGCCCGTCATGCTGCTTCATGCCGCGATGAGAAGGCTGACCCCGGGTCAAGAGCTCACGCTTCGAGCCACCGATCCATCCACCGAGCGGGATGTGGCCAATTTTTGTGAATTTCTTGGTCACACACTCCTGATCGCTCACCGCGAGGGCGATCAGTTTTTGTACCGCATTCGCAAAGCGTCAGAGTGACCCAGACACACCATGTCATTAGCTGGATGCCCAGAGGCAGATCAATTGGTGGCGCTGTTCAATCAGACTTTTCTCGCTACGGAGAGCACGCTGTTGGAAGGGGGCGCTGAGGAGCCTTTCTACCTGCCGGGTGCTCCGGCGCGCATCTACTTTAGATTCGATTACCCGCTCAGTGCGCTGCATGAAATCGCCCACTGGTGCGTGGCCGGTGCCCGCCGCCGGCAGATAGCTGATTACGGCTACTGGTACAGCCCCGACGGGCGCAACGCTGCCGGTCAATCGGCATTTTTTGCCGTCGAAGCCAAGCCCCAAGCACTGGAATCTCTCTTTTGCGATGCGTGTGGCATTGGCTTTACGCCCAGTGTGGACAACGTGGAGTGCGATGTCGACAGCCGGTTGCTGACAGCTTTCGAGCAGCGCATTGCCCACTGGCGACAAACCTATCAGCGCTTGGGGTTGCCGCCCCGAGCAGAGCGCTTCGCGGTGGCGCTAAGGCGTGCTTTCGAAGCAACCGCCTCGCGGGGTACGGAACCTGCGGTTTTCTCAGTGGAGCAGGTTGCTCAGTGACGGTTGAGCCGCGTGATCTACGCTGGGTGGTGGATGACGTCATCCCCCACACTCCCGCTTTGTCTGCATTGATGGGTGATGTCAGAGTGATGCCAGGGCGAGCCATTACCCAAGACGCCATCAGCGACGTCGATATTTTGCTGGTCCGCTCTATTACGCCCGTTAACGCCGCATTGTTGAGTGGTAGTCGGGTGCAATTTGTCGGTACGGCGACAGCGGGTATTGATCACTTTGACGTGGCCGCGATCACCGAGCTTGGCCTGACATGGGCGGCGGCGCCTGGTTCCAATGCGGTGTCGGTCGTCGAGTACGTGCTGACGGCACTAGCCGAGACGGAATGGCTCAAGGCAGTTTTGTCAGGCAGTCCAGTGGGGTTGGTAGGTCTGGGGCAAGTTGGCGGTCGCCTTGCTGCTCGCCTGATCCGGTTGGGTGCGACGGTGGTAGCTTACGACCCGAACATTGAGGCGTGGCCGGCAGGCGTGATAAAGGCCGACTTAAATACGGTGCTGCAACAGCCGGTGATCTCGCTTCATGCCAGCTTGCATGACAGTCAGCCGTTTGCCAGTCGCGAGATGATTGGCGCTGAGCAGGCGCGGGCCCTGGTGTCGGCGCAGGCAAGTCGGCAGGGCGGCGGATTATTCATTAACGCTGGTAGGGGCGATTTAATGTCTCAGGAGGCGCTCAAGGTGATGCTTGAGAGTCCTTGGACGGTGGTGTTAGACACTTGGCCAGGTGAGCCGGTGCTCGCGGGCGATACGTTAGCCGAGGTGAACTGGGTCTCGCCGCATATTGCCGGGCATTCTGCTCAGGCGAGGGAGCGGGGGAGCGATATGCTGGCCGCCTCAATTAGTCGCTGGTCGACGGGGCAGGCAGCTGCCGCCTTACAGCCCGCTGCCGCGACGGCGAGTCCTCCACTCAACGAGCTCGAGAATCGCACATCTGCTGAGGCGGCGGACTGGTTGATGCATTTTCTGCTAGATCACAGCGTGCTGCCGAGGGAGGATGCGCGAGTGAGAGCGCGTGGCGTGGCGGGGCTGTCCGCGGCTGACTTCGATGCACTTCGTAGTCGTTACGCTCAGCCTAATGAGTGGACGGGTAGTCGCATCAAGCTGGAGGAGCGGGATCCAGAGATTGTGGACGTTGCAACGCGCCTCGGCGTGTTGGTATGTGGTGAGGAGGAAGAAAGGTAATGTCAGAGCGAGACAAGGACGAAGCGGCATGGCGCGAACAGCTGACGCCTGAGGAATTTTATGTGCTGCGAGAGAAAGGCACTGAGCGGGCCTTTACCGGCGAATACTGGAATGTATGGGAGGACGGCAGTTATCAATGCCGCGGGTGTGGCGAGGTGCTATTTCAATCCGACACCAAGTTTGACGCTGGGTGTGGTTGGCCGAGTTTTGACCGGCCTGCGTCTGAGGGCGTTATTGAGGAATCGCAGGACACCAGCCACGGCATGATTCGGACTGAGGTGTTGTGTCAAAAGTGTGGTGGCCATTTAGGGCATGTCTTTCCGGATGGGCCCACAGAGACCGGACAGCGCTACTGCATCAACAGTCTCTCGATCAAGCTCAAGGAGAATGATCAGTCGATTGACGACGACTGATTCGTGCGAGGGAGAAAAATGGAGCGGGAAACGAGGTTCGAACTCGCGACCTCAACCTTGGCAAGGTTGCGCTCTACCAACTGAGCTATTCCCGCAGAAATGGCGTCCCCTAGGGGGTTCGAACCCCTGTTCCCGCCGTGAAAGGGCGGTGTCCTAGGCCACTAGACGAAGGGGACAGTGATCCCAACAACAGAAGGCGCGCATGTTAGTGAGCCCCCGATGGCGCGTCAAGGGCAATTTCAGTTCCTTCTGAAGGGGGCCGTGATTGGTTACACTACGCCGCTTTCGCAGTAACACCCCCCGGGAATAAGCTTAATGTCGTACGCGCTGGAAATCGAAGGCTTGGAGAAGGTCTATGCCAATGGCCTGCAAGCGCTGAAAGGCATTGATTTGCGGGTGGCGCAGGGTGATTTCTTCGCGCTGCTGGGACCCAACGGAGCGGGGAAGTCCACGACCATCGGCGTGATTTGCTCACTCGTCAATAAGACCGCAGGTACTGTGCGTGTGAATGGCGTGGATATCGACGCGGATTTTCCTCGCGCCAAGCGGCATCTGGGTGTGGTGCCACAGGAATTCAACTTCAATGTCTTTGAGACTGTTGAGGACATTCTGATCCATCAGGCCGGGTACTACGGCATCCCACTCAAAACGGCACTGGAGCGGATCGACACGTATTTGGCCAAGCTGGGCTTGTTAGAAAAGCGCAAAACCCGGGCCCGCATGCTGTCGGGCGGGATGAAGCGCAGGTTGATGATCGCCCGAGCACTGATCCATGAGCCCAGCGTTTTAATACTCGATGAGCCCACCGCCGGTGTCGATATTGAGATGCGTCGATCCATGTATGACTTTCTGCGTGAAATCAACGAAGCCGGTACGACGATTATCCTGACAACGCATTATCTGGAGGAGGCGGAGAGCCTGTGCCGCAACATCGCCATCATTAACCACGGCGAAATCGTCACCAATACCTCGATCAAGAATTTGCTGCGTGAGCTCCATTGCGAAACTTTCATTCTGGATTCGCGCCAAGCTTTGCCCGAGACTCTGACGGTTGATGGCTTCGAGCTGACACGCGTTGATGATTATTGTCTCGAGGCACAGATTGAACAGGGACAAGATCTCGCTGAGCTCATGTCGCAGCTCCATGAGCGGGGCATCAGCATTTTGAGTATGCGCAATCGGGAAAACCGCTTGGAGCAAATGTTTGTGTCACTGTTGGAGCAGGCGTCATGACGGCCTACGAGCAGTGGGTGGCATTGCTGACGCTGATGCGCAAGGAGGTGCGCCGCTATACTCGCATCTGGTCGCAAACCTTGCTGCCCTCGGCCATTACGATGTCACTGTACTTTCTCATCTTTGGCAGCCTCATCGGTTCTAGAATCGGCGAGATGGGCGGTGTTAGCTACATGGAGTTCGTGGTGCCGGGACTCATCATGATGGCCATTGTGACCAACTCCTATGCCAACGTGGTGTCGTCTTTCTTTGGCTCGAAGTTTAATAACAGTATTGAAGAGCTGCTGGTATCGCCGACGCCCAACCACATCATTTTATTGGGCTTCGTCTCGGGTGGGGTCAGTCGAGGCATGTTGGTGGCCGTCATCGTGACCATCGTCGCCTCACTCTTTGTCGATCTCAACATCCATAGTTATCTCGTTGTGGTTGCGGTGGTGGCGCTGACCTCGATTCTGTTTTCGCTGTGTGGACTGATTAACGCGGTGTTTGCCAACACCTTCGATGACATCAACATTGTGCCCACCTTCGTGCTGACGCCGTTGACGTATCTTGGCGGTGTTTTTTATTCGCTGGAACTGTTGCCAGACTTCTGGGCGACCGTCTCTCAAGCAAATCCGCTGGTCTACGTGGTCAACGCCTTTCGTTTCGGAGTTTTGGGCGTCAGCGATGTCAGCGTGGGCTTCGCCTTCATCATGATCGGTGCCTTTACCTTGGTGGCCTATTTTTACGCTGCTCACTTGCTCCGCACGGGCAGGCGTTTGAGGACCTGACGGATATGGCCGGTGTGCTGGGTCAAACAGTAGCGGCACCTGAGTCGTATGCGCCGGCGGTGCTAGAGCGTATCGCTCGAATCAAAGCAGCGGGCGCGCCTGAATTCGGTTGGGATATTTGGCACGCTTACGAACTGTCGTGGTGTGTCGGCACCGACGTCTCCCACGCAGTGGGTTGGTTGGCGATACCCGCTGATTCGCCGGCAACCGTTGAATCTAAATCTTTGAAGCTGTACTTCAATTCTCTTAATCACCACAACTTCGAGAGCGACGAGGACGCGGTGGCGACGATTGTGCGAGACGTGTCGGCCTGCGTCGGCGCCCCGGTGTCCCTCGACTGCCTGCCGGTATCGGCGCTGAACGACATTACAGAGGAGCTCGCAGGTGTGAATCTGCCCCCTTGCAGGGTAGATCAAGGCCTTGAGAGAATTGAGTCGGAAATATTGACGCATTCACCAGGGAAGGGGAACGTCGTGTCAGAGCACCTTATTAGCCACAGCCTCCGGTCTTTATGTCCGGTCACGGCACAGCCTGACTGGGGCAGTCTATCTATTCGCTACTCGGGCCAGGCTCTGGATCATGCCAGCGTGTCTCGTTACCTCAGCGGATATCGTTCGCATCAGGGATTTCACGAGCACTGCGTGGAGCAAATCTATGCAGACCTGATGACGATGGAGCCTCAGTCCTTAGAGGTCGTGGCGTTTTATCAGCGCCGCGGGGGGATCGATATCACGCCATGGCGCAGTTCCAAACCGCTGTCGCCGAATCCGCAACGTCTCGGTAGACAGTAGCCACCATGCCGTCCAAGCGTCTTGGATTGAGTGCTCTGATGGGCACGCTGCTTTGTGTGTGCACGGTTTTCCCCTCCGAGCCTTCCCGCGGTGCCCCGGGGCTGACTGAGGTTGAGTTAAAAGCCATATTCCTGCTCCGTCTGCCGCAATTTGTGAGTTGGCCTGATCAGAGAGCGGCTAACACCTTTTGCGTCGCCGAATCCTCCGAGGTGTCGGCATTGTTGTCAGACATGGTGGCATCGGAGCCCAAGGGTCGAGAGGTGCGTGCTATTGCCCCCGGGCAAGTGAGCGGCTGCGATGTGGTCTACGGTCAAGGGCCTGAGGCGGTCAGGCAGTCATCCGATCACATGCTCTGGGTCAGCGATCAACCAGGGTTTGCCATTGATGGTGGCATGGTTGAGCTCAAACGTCGTGGCGCCCGGATGGGTCTTGTTGTGAATGTCGCGGCGCTCGAATCGGCGGGCCTCAAGGCCAGTAGCAAGCTCCTGCAGTTGGCCGAGTTGGTCGAGGAGTCGCGCGATGAATAGTGCTCGTCGCGCCACGTCGATTCACCGCCACCTTGCCGGGGTGGGGGCGTTTATTACTGGCGTGGTTGGCGGGGTGTTTTTGTTGTTGCTGGTCGGCGTCTCCTTGGAAACGTCCCGCGGTCAAGTAATTGAGCGAAGCGACGCACTGGGACGCGTGCTGGCGTCGAACCTGACGGCGTCGATTGTCTTCCAAGATCCGGCCACAGCTGCCGAACTGCTCAACGGGCTCCGAACCGTAGACGATGTGATCGATGCGACGATTACATTGCCCGACGGCTCGGTTTTTGTGTCCTATCGCCGATCGCTGATAGAGGGCGATCCGGCGACCTCCAGCTTCTACTCTGAGCCACTGAGCGTGCCGGTGGAATTGGAAGACGAGCGCATTGCCACGCTGGAGTTACGCATCGATTTGTGGCCGGTGTACTTGCAGCTGGTCTGGATCTCGGGTGTTGCCCTCTTACTGTGGTTTGTGGGGATGATCGCCGCGTATGTTATGTCTCGGGTTTTCAATGCCAGTATCACCCAGCCCTTGTCGGACCTTGCGGACATGATGTCAGAGGTGACCGACCGGGAGGACTACGGTCAACGCTTCCGCTATGGCGTGCAGAACGAGTTGGGCGCAGTGGTAGACGCGTTTAACGAAATGCTTGAGCGCATTGGTGATCGGGAGCAACGTCTCAGAAAAATGATCGTGGCGTTGGAGGAGGCGAGAGACCTCGCTGAATCAGCGGCCCGCTCCAAATCCAGCTTTTTAGCGAATATGTCCCACGAGATTCGCACGCCAATGAACGGCGTGATGGGGATGGTCGCATTGCTCAAGCAGGGTGAGCTGTCTGAGCGACAGCGAGCCTATTTTCAAACGATTGAGCGCTCAGCTGACGCGTTGCTGCTGATCATTGACGATATTCTTGATTTTACCAAGATCGAGGCTGGCCGCCTTGAGTTGGGTAATTCGGTCTTCAGTATCCGTGACAGCCTTGCGTCGATCGAGGCATTGTTTTCAGAGCCGGCTGCGCAGCGTGGATTGGCGCTCAGCTTTTCTATCGATACCTCAGTGCCCAAGATGATTGCCGGAGAT
>JADHQG010000064.1 GCA_016778045.1 Luminiphilus sp.
TCCCTTCGTCCTCTGCCGGCCATCCCGCCCCGGTTTCGCTGTGAGGCTGAAGGTGAGCTGGCCTGTTACGAGCACCGTTTGGCGAAGGCGTTGCACGTTCCGAATCGTCGCGGTGAATTTGTGCGTGCCCAGGGCGACTGGTTCCCCACAACGGGTGTGTTGCAGGCGCCAAGCTGGCTCGCGGAATTACCAGAGGGCGCACTCTATGTAGAGTGGCTGGAAAAAACAGTGAGTATTTTTTGGGATGAAAAAGAAGATCTAGATGGCCTGATGAAAATAAAGCAAGCAATTGATTTAATTAAATAAAATAGTATTTGATCATCCCGGTGGGTGGGGTCTCCTAGTCACGGTGGCGTCATAAGCTGGGCCTTGACCCCGAGCCTTTTCGCCCTTATAGATGCCGACCTTCTGGTGTCGGGTCACTGATTCGAGCCGCTCTTCGTACGACACGTTACACGACAGGTAAACGCGTTTTTATGGGTAAAGCACTTGTCATAGTGGAGTCGCCCGCCAAGGCGAAAACCATTAATAAGTATCTGGGTAAGGACTTCATCGTCAAATCCAGCGTGGGGCATATCCGCGATTTGCCGACATCGGGTAGTGGCAAAACCACTGATCCAAAGGAGCGGGCGGCCCAGGCGGCGATTACGCGAAAAATGGCCCCCGATGAAAAGGTCCGGTATCAGGCACGGAAAAAACGCGAGCAGCTGATCCGGCGTATGGGTATCGACCCCGATAACGGCTGGAAAGCGCAATACGAAATCTTGCCCGGAAAAGAAAAGGTCGTCAGCGAGCTGAAAAAGCTGGCAAAGGACAGCGACGCGATCTACCTCGCGACTGACTTGGATCGTGAGGGAGAAGCTATCGCTTGGCATCTGCAGGAGGCGATTGGCGGCGATACGAGTCGCTATCACCGGGTGGTGTTTAACGAAATTACCCAAAAGGCCATTCAAGAAGCGTTTAAAGACCCGGGTGAATTGGACACAGCTCGCGTGCACGCACAGCAGGCCAGACGGTTCCTCGATCGCGTCGTGGGCTTTGAAGTGAGCCCACTTTTATGGGCCAAAGTTGCTCGCGGCCTCTCTGCGGGTCGCGTGCAATCGGTAGCGGTTCGTCTGATCGTCGAGCGGGAGCGCGAGATTCGGGCATTCATTCCTGAAGAGTACTGGGAGGTGCATGCCCTGCTGAAAGCGGGCGATCTTGAGCCCGTGCGGTTTATGGTCACGCATCGTGGCGGTATGAAGTTCGAACCCAAGACCGAGGTCGATGCCCAAGCAGCGGTCGAGGCAATGCAAAATGCGCCGTTCTCGGTGACCGATCTTGAATCCCGCAAAACCACCTCAAAGCCCTCTGCGCCATTTATTACGTCGACGCTGCAGCAAGCGGCGAGCACGCGGATGGGTTTCAGCGTCAAGAAAACGATGACGCTGGCGCAACGGCTCTACGAGGCGGGTTACATCACCTACATGCGGACCGATTCGACCAATCTTAGCGATGAGGCCGTCAGTGCCTGCCGTACGCTGATTCAAAAGGACTTTGCCCCTGACTACTTGCCACCTGAACCGATTCGTTATGGGTCGCGCGAGGGCGCTCAGGAGGCACACGAAGCCATTCGTCCGTCGGACGTGCGATTGCGGAGCCATCAACTCTCCGGCATGGATCCCGATGCCGAGCGACTCTACGACCTGATCTGGCGCCAGTTCGTCGCCTGCCAGATGACACCGGCGCGGTATCTGTCGACCACATTGGTGGTGTCGGCCGCGGACTGCCGCTTGACTGCGAAAGGGCGCGTGGTCGAGTTCGACGGCTTTACCAAGGTGCAGCCGCCGGCAGCGCGTAAGGGGGATGACGCGGTATTACCGCCCCTTGCGGTCGGTGACGATCTTAAGGCGACCGGCTTCGATCCCAAGCAGCACTTCACTAAGCCACCTGCACGCTACGGTGAAGCCAGCCTGGTGCGTGAGCTGGAAAAGCGGGGTATTGGCCGCCCATCAACTTATGCTGCCATTATCTCAACGATTCAGGATCGGGGTTACGTCAAATTGGAGAACCGTCGGTTCTATGCGGAGAAAATGGGCGACATCGTGACCGAGCGCCTACAGGACAGCTTCAGCGATTTGCTCGACTACAGCTTCACCGCAAGCATGGAAGAGCGCCTCGACGAGGTCGCGCAGGGCTCGCTTTCCTGGACTGACCTGCTGAACGAGTTCTATACCGATTTCAGCGGCAAGCTAGCACTCGCTGCCAACGACGGCCCAGACGGCATGCAGCCCAACGATCCCACGCCAACCGGCATACCCTGTGACGATTGCGGTAGACCCATGCAGATCCGTACAGCGAGCACAGGCGTGTTCATGGGTTGCTCAGGGTATAACCTGCCGCCAAAAGAGCGCTGCAAAAACACGGTGAATTTGATCCCTGGTGATGAGGCCATCAGTGTCGATGCAGACGATGAGGCGGAGTCTCGGCTGCTGCTCACTAAACGGCGGTGTGGTAAGTGTCACACCGCGATGGACAGTTACCTGATCGACGAAGCTCGAAAGCTACACGTCTGTGGCAACAATCCTGACTGCGATGGCTATGAGGTTGAGCAGGGTCAGTTCCGTATCAAAGGCTATGACGGCCCGGTGATCGAATGCGACAAATGCGGCGCCGATATGCAGTTAAAGACTGGGCGCTTTGGCAAGTATTTTGGCTGCAGCGAATCCGCCTGCACGAATACGCGCAAATTGCTTCGTAATGGCGAGGTGGCGCCCCCGAAAATGGACCCGGTACCCATGCCTGAGTTGCAGTGTCTCAAGGTCGAGGATCATTACGTGTTGCGCGACGGCGCATCCGGCATTTTCCTCGCGGCCAGTCAGTTCCCAAAGCATCGCGAGACCAGACCGCCTTTTGTCGATGAGTTACTGCCGCATCAGGCCGAGATTGATCCGAAATATCACTACCTCTTCGACGCACCTCGCACCGATGATCAGGGTAACCGCAGTCAGATTCGATACAGCCGTAAGACCAAAGAGCAGTACGTCATGTCTGAGCGAGACGGCAAACCCAGTGGCTGGCGAGCAATGTTCGCTGACGGACGTTGGGCAGAAGAGGGCACGGCAAAAAAGCCTAAGGCGAAACGCAAAACCAAAGCGAAGGCCAAAGCCAGACCCAAGGCAGCCGCTGCCGCTGAAGAGGGTGACGATTGAGTCACCCTCTGGCGTTCGCCAACCAAAATCTTTACTACGCCAACATCCTGTTGGCCGCGTGGCGGAGGTCGCTCTCTGAGCAGGAGTCGTCCGCTGCTCAAATCAATCAGGCCTTTGGCCCAGCAGTACAAGCGCGTTTGCTCGATGGATACGGTTGGTTGTTGTTGACGGCCTGTCGGATTCGCCATGCCCCCGACAGGCCTCCGCATTCGGTCGACGATCTGCCACCTCTGCCAACCGGATTGGTTCGTCCGGCAGAGGTGCAGGCCTGCGCGCAGCTTGAGCAGGATGGTTGGCTTGCGGAACTGAAATCGCCGTTACCCGAGTCGCCGGTCGTTCGCCGGACAGCCAGTCTCGCGCAAGAGGTCGAGGTCTCGATTGAGCAGTTTTTGGACTGGTCGGAGCGGCTCGGGCGCTTATCGCAGCAAGTCGCCGATGCCGTAGATGAGTCCTGAGTCTGTGCCGATCGCGCCCTCGAGTGGCAGATGGGATGAGAGAGTGTTACCGTGGACTATCGCCAGTCGCGGTCTGCTCTGGCGACTCTTCTGACAAGAGAGGTTACTGAGTGTCTACATCCTTACTTGAAATCGTGGATATGGGTGACGGTGAAGTGGTACTGCAGCGCGTGGAGGGAGATTCTGAGCCGCTGGTTAGTATTCAATTCTCCGACGAGGCGAACGCCTATTTAATGGGCAATAACCTGGAAATCGCCAAAGTCATGATTCAGGCTGGTATCGAAGCGGCGGCGCAATTAGCCGAGGTGAATAACCTCGAGGTCGAGACCGCGGAGATGACAGAGACTCGCACGCTGCACTAACCTCGCAGCGCGCTGTGACAGCGAGGCGACTGTCCTCGTGTTGACTTCAGGAGCCCACAGGCGAGGCTTCGGGGCAGACCTCCCTCGCTTTTCCAGTTCTTCCCCGCAAAGTGTGATGGGACCCGTTACTCGGCCCGCTCATCGATAAGCGCGTTCAAGCTCGTTCAGATGGATGCCGGTCCCTGATACAGCGGCCAAGCGTGCTGAGATCGGCCTCTTCCGGTCCAAGCCCAGAGAGCTAATCGGCTGTTACCCCTTGGCGCGATGTTGCGAAGAAGATTGCGACCAAACGCCCCGATCGTTAGCCAGTGCCGACCGTGCTAAATTTGCTGCCGAATGACCCCAACGCTAATGCCCTCAATGGCGCATTCCGTCTGCCGCAGATCAACCACGATCGGCGCGAAATCGGCGTTTTCAGGGAGTAGCTTCAAAGTGTGTTGCCCGCTTCGCTTCAGGCGCTTGACGGTCACTTCATCTTCAATACGCGCCACCACAATCTGACCGTCCCGCGCCGTAGGGGTGCTGTGCACCGCCAGCAGATCGCCGTCTAGAATACCAACGCCTTTCATGCTGTCGCCGGTTACGCGCAACAAGAAGTCTGCCCGCGGCGAAAAAAAGCCGGCGGAGAGTTCGCAGTAGTCCTCGATGTGTTCGGTAGCTAATACCGGTGAGCCGGCCGCAACGCGCCCAACGATCGGCAATCCCGTATTTTCGGTTAATCGTATGCCGCGCGACGCACCAGCGATCATTTCGATTGCGCCTTTTCGGGCCAGCGCCCGCAGGTGCTCCTCTGCGGCATTGGCAGACTTGAAGCCCAGTTCGCGTGCGATGTCGGCCCGGGTGGGGGGATACCCCGTGTCTGCGACGTACTGCCTGATAACGTTGAGCACCTGTTCCTGTCTGGCGGTGAGCTTCATGTTGTGTCCTCTCGTGAGTCTCTGGGACTGTCCACTATCGCTGATGATATATACAGCCTGTCTTTTTGTACAGCATAAGAATGAGCGGAGAGAGGCTATTGCGGTACGATAGCGGGCGAACTCCGCCGGACAGACTTCGATGCCATTTCTTGAGGAATTACTGACACCGCTTGCTATCGCCCTGAATCTGCCGTTGGACGCGCTGATTTTCGTGACGCTAGTGCTGCTGGGTTTTTGTGGTCACTACGGGATTTTCCGAATTGTGCGTCGACTTACTCAGGCGGCGGATCGAACCGAGACCCAATGGGATGACGTTATCTTGTACGCGATCTTTCCACCCATTCAGTGGGTAATGTGGGTTGTCATTGCCTTGCTGTCACTGAGTTTATTCTCTGCGCTGGATGGTATTCGTGAGGCCTTGCTGCGCTTGTCTGATACGGCGCTGTTATTACTCTTCGGTTGGTTGGCACACCGATTGAGTCGCGGCATCGAGGAGGAGTTGCTGGGTGAGCACCGCGGGGTGCTGGAGTCGAGCGATCGTGCCACGATCAGCGCGGTCGCGAGGCTCAGTCGCATTGTGCTCTGGGTCGTGGCCGGCATCATGATCCTGCAGTCTCTCGGCGTTTCCGTGTCTGGCCTGCTCGCCTTTGGCGGGGTGGGTGGCATTGCAGTCGGTTTTGCGGCACGGGATATGTTGGCCAATTTTTTGGGCGGCTTGAGTATTTTTCTGGACCGTCCATTCGCGGTCGGAGATTGGATTCGTTCTCCTGACCGGGAAATCGAGGGCACGGTCGAAGATGTGGGCTGGCGAGTCACGCGCATTCGCACTTTTGATCAGCGGCCGCTCTATGTGCCCAACTCTGTTTTCTCAACGGTGGCGCTTGAAAACCCCTCACGAATGCTTAACCGCAGGATCTACGAGACCATCGGTATTCGCTACGACGACGCAGCGGCCATGGAGCAGATTGTTGCTGAGGTCGGCGCCATGCTGCGAGCACATGACGATATCGATAAGGGCAAGACGCTGATGGTGAACTTCGTGTCGTTTGGTGCGTCTTCTCTGGATTTCTTTATCTACTGTTTCACCAGTACCACTGATTGGGCGACCTACCATGGCGTGAAGCAGGATGTGCTTTTGAAGATCCTCGCTATCATTGATAAGCAGGGCGCCGAGGTCGCATTCCCCACGCGCACGGTGCTGCTAAATCCTCCGGAGCCTGACCCCGGCAGCGCGAGCTGAGGTCAGTGAGCCGCCACCACCTCAGTAATGGCGTCCGCAGATGCGGCGCGTTCTGCGGCTTCTCGTTCAGCCTCCCCACGCCTGAATAACTCATACCAGCTGAGTTCGCGCCAGATGGCCAGTACCTTGATCACCGGGTGGTCGTAATACCGCAGCCGGTTCTCTGTGAGCGGAATGGTATCGGCGACGTGAATCATGTGCCGCCATGGCCAGACAGGGCGCTCGGGTACTTTGGGGTGCTCACGCACTGAGGGGTTTAATGCGGCATCAGGGGCGATGGGTGTCAGCGGGGCAGATCCCCAGACGGGTTGGGTTAGCACCTGAGGGGGTAAACCCATGGAGCCGTCAGTCTCCTCATTACCCAACCATTTGTTCGATTGAATGAGGTCAGCTCTAGGCTGAGGCGAGAATTCGCTGCTCTCCGATTGGATAGCAGAGACACGGCTGGGAGCGGGCGGCGGGCCGGGCATGTCGAATACGTCCGGGAGATAGCGGCCCTCGGTATTCGCCCAAAAGTTCAGGCCCAATCGCCAAGTGTCTCCCCGAGGGACGAGCTGAATGAACCCCTGAACAACCGGGTAATCCTGGGCTGGGTAGGAGTCGAGCAAAATGGGGCGGCTGTCACTGTCAGGGCCTTGTAGCCAAGACACTGCCGACACCAACTGATCCTCGCTGGTACTTTGATAGCGGGCCAGTCCCGCCTCGAGTTGATCCAGGGAGACTCTGACGAACGGCGTCGGCTCGGGGATGCCACGCGCAGTGACTGTGACGGGTTCTAGCGTTACGTCCAATTCGGGTGCCGCAAAAGGCACTGCCACCGAGGGTGTCTCGTCAGTCGACGGCTCATTGGCGATCCCCAGCGATTCCAGAGGTATCAGCGGAGAAGTTTCTGGCTCGGTTTCGATCGCCTCGAAGGGCAGCATGGGTCTTGAATCAATGGTTGGGTCAGCAACTGACAGATCATCCAGACTGATGTCAGTCGCGCGGAGCCCGGTTGTATCCGTGCCCTTGCCGAGTTCAATCAATTCGTCGATTGCCGCCAAGTCACCTTCTGTGACCAAACCTTCGATCGGTGTCCAGTCGGGCGGGGAGCGGTGCGGGTGCCGGACGCTTACATGGCCAGACGGGCTAACGGCTACTTGGGCATCCGGGTGCTGCGCGGCTAGCGCGGCTTGGAGCTCAGGGTCCCGAAGCCAGCGCCACTGCGCTGGATAGCCGACTGTGGGTAGCATCGGCCAGGTTTCGCTCTCAAGCGTCTCGGCTTGGGTATCGACCATGACAACGACTTCGAACTGGTACCACCCGGAGTGCTCAAACCCGCCGGGCAGGGGGGCGGCCCCAGCCGGCAGTGCGGTGAGCAGCGCAATTGACGCCAAGCCGCGCTGGGGCCAGTGCCGAGACCGCTTTTTGTTGACCATCATGCGGCCGCAAGCCACGGGGTCATAAGCTGCTCTACAAATTCAGCGCGCGCCACCAGTGTGGGTAAGGGCTTCTTGACGCGGAGCTTGCCACTGCCGCTCAAGCTGTAACAGAGTGGGTCGGACTGAATCAAATTCACGATGGCAGCGGGCTCCACAACCGTGGTTGAAGTGAACTCGATACTACCACCCTCATCCGTCATATCGATTTCGCTAATACCCAGCTGCTGTGCACTGACTCGGAGAAGGGCACAAGTGAACAGATTTTTGACCGGCTCGGGTAGCAGGCCAAACCGATCAATCATTTCTACCTGAATGTCGCGCAATTGCTCGGCGCTCTGCGCTTGGGCGATCCTTTTGTAGAGCACCAAGCGGGTGCTGATGTCGGGCAGGTAATCGTCGGGAATGAGTGCGGGCACGTGCAGTTTAACCTCGGTGCCGGTATCAAGGGGCTGGTCGATGTCGGGAATGTCGCCGCGGCGCAAGGCGGCCACGGCGCTTTCGAGCATGTTCAGATAAAGAGAGAAGCCCACCTGATGGATTTGCCCTGACTGCTCTGCGCCCAAGAGCTCACCGGCGCCTCGGATTTCCATGTCATGGGAGGCCAATTGATATCCGGCCCCGAGATCGCCAGCCGCCTCAATCGCTTCCAGTCGTTTCTGCGCGTCTGATGTGATCACCGAGCGCGGCGGGCTCAGCAGGTAGGCATAAGCCTGATGATGGGAGCGCCCGACTCTGCCGCGAAGCTGGTGAAGCTGCGCCAAGCCAAACTTATCCGCGCGCTCGATAATGATGGTATTGGCGTTGGGTATATCAATGCCGGTCTCGATAATGGTCGAGCAAACAAGAATATGGTGATGCTGGTGATAGAAATCTGACATCACTTTCTCCAGCGCCTGCTCTCGCAGCTGCCCGTGAGCGACGCCAATAGAGAGCTCGGGCAACAATTCGCCCAACTTGCGGGCCGTCTCGTCAATGGTTTTGACCTCATTGTGGAGATAAAAGACTTGCCCGCCCCGCAGCGTTTCTCGCAACACGGCCTCCTTGACCAGAGCGATACTGTGTTCACGGATGAAGGTTTTAATAGAGAGCCGTCGAGCGGGAGGTGTCGCGATAATTGACAGGTCACGCAGGCCCCCCAGTGCCATGTTCAGGGTGCGGGGGATGGGCGTGGCGGTCATGGTCAAGATATCGACTTCGGCGCGCAGTGCCTTGATCGCCTCTTTTTGCTTAACGCCAAAGCGGTGCTCCTCGTCGATGATGAGCAGGCCGAGATCGCGGAACTGAAAGTCGCTCTGCAGCAGTTTGTGGGTGCCGACCAGAATGTCGATCTCTCCGGCTTTGACTCGAGAAGTGATGCCCTCGAGGTCCTTGGCGGACTTAAAGCGAGAGACAACCTCGACCGTGTAGGGCCAGTCGGCAAATCGGTCGCGGAAGTTGGCATGATGCTGGCTGGCCAACAGGGTGGTTGGCACCAAAATCGCGCTTTGTTTGCCGTTTTGCGCGGCGATGAAGGCAGCGCGCATGGCAACTTCAGTCTTGCCGAAGCCCACGTCGCCGCAGACCAGTCGGTCCATGACTTTGGGCGCGCACATGTCCTCCCTTACTGCGGTAATGGCGGCGGCTTGATCAGGGGTCTCCTCGAACGGAAAGCCGTCGCAGAACGCCTGCCATTGTTTTTCGCATAAGGTGTGAGCGTGCCCCACCCGGGCTTCTCTGCGCGCATAAACGTCCAGCAGTTGCGCGGCGACATCCGCGGCACGCTCGCGCGCCTTGCGACGGGCCTTTTCCCACTGCTCGCTCCCCAGTCGATGCAGCGGTGCAGTATCGGCGTCGCCCGCGGTGTAGCGACTGATCAGGTGCAGCGATCCAACCGGGACGTAAAGTTTGTTGCCCTCGGCATATTCGAGTAGAAGAAACTCGGCCGCATCCCCATCGATCTCAAGACTCTGCAAACCCAGATATCGACCTACACCGTGCTCGATGTGAACAACGGGCAATCCCTGCCGCAGCTCGGTGAGATCTCGGATGATGGCGTCGGTGTCGGTTTCTTCGCGGCGCTCGCGTCGCCGTCGTTGTGCGACGCGCTGACCGAACAGCTGGGCCTCGCAAATCAGTGCGGCTTGCCCGGGGCCCGCATATAGGCCTCGGTCTACCGGCGCTACGGTGACGGCGAATGCGATGTCCCGAGAGAGGAAGTCGGCCCAATTTTCGACGGGCTGGGGTGTCAGGCCGGCTTTGGCCAGATTATCGAGCAGTACCTCACGGCGGCCCTGACTCTCGGCGCAGAGCAAAACCGGGCCTTGATGGTCTTGGATGAATCGCGCCAGCTTTTCCTGATACGGGCCGTGCCCGTCTTCTGTCAGCAGCGGAGCTGGCAAAAAAGCGGTGCGTACGTGAGCA
>JADHQG010000065.1 GCA_016778045.1 Luminiphilus sp.
GAAGTGCGGGCCATCACAACCAAGTTGTCAGCCTGCTCGCCATTGAACACCACCACCTTTTCACCGTTTAGGACATAACCCTCGCCAGACTTGGTAGCGGTGGTCTGGCAGTCGTTCATCGCAAACCGGCTTTGGCGTTCGACATAGGCAAATGCGCCCAGCACTTCACCACCGATAATTCGCGGCAACCACTCGGCCTGCTGCGACTCGCTGCCCACCCGTTTGATCAGCCCGCCAAACAGCACGACCGTGGCAAAGTAGGGCTCGACCACCAGACCCTTGCCTAGCTCTTCCATCACTACTGACAAGTCGACGATGTTGCCGCCAAAGCCACCGTGCTCTTCCGCAAAAGGAATCGACAACCACCCCAATTCGGCAAACAGCTGCCAATTATCGCGGCTCATGCCCTCGTCGGAGGCGACAATCGCCTTACGGGTGTCCCAGTCGTAGTCGTCTTGAACAAAACGCGCGATCGAGTCGCGGACCATTTGTTGCTCTTCAGAGAAATCGAAATTCATGGTCGGCAATCCCCCTACTCAAGACCGAGTACGTACTTGGCGATAATATTTTTCTGCACCTCATTAGAGCCGCCGTAGATGGTGGCCGCACGTCCGTACATGTAATTGCGGCGCGCCTCCGTCGCAAACTCGTGGCCCAGTGCATCGGAGTCGAGGTCTGTGGGCAATACGCCCTGGTAGTAGGCCGCGATTTCCATCAGCAGCTCCTGGGTGGCCTGCTGGAGCTCGGTGCCTTTAATCTTAAGCAACGATGACTCCGGCCCCGGGAAGCCGCCCGCGGCCTGGGTCGCCAATGTGCGGAGCTCGGTGAACTCCAGCGCCATCAGTTCTACCTCGATGTCGGCGAGGCGTTGCTGGAAACCGGGATCATCCATCAACCGCTGACCGCCATTTTCTTCTTTGGCGGCGACCTCTTTGATCACGCGCACAGCGCGCTTCACATCGGCGACGCCGGCGATACCTGTGCGCTCGTGAGCAAGCAGTGCCTTGGCGACGGTCCAGCCCTTGCCGATCTCGCCCACCACATTTTTGGCGGGCACACGGACATTGTTGAACTCGACCTCGTTCAGGCTGTGATGATTGTCGATAGAGATGATCGGGTTGACCTTAATCCCTTCGCTCTTCATATCAATCAGGATGAAGGTGATGCCTTCCTGCTTCTTGCCAGAGTTATCGGTGCGCACGAGGCAGAAGATCCAGTCCGCGTACTGGGCATAAGTCGTCCAGATCTTGGCGCCGTTGATAATGAAATCGTCGCCATCTCGCTCGGCTTTGGTCTTGAGACTCGCCAGATCCGAACCCGAACCCGGCTCCGAGTAACCCTGACACCACCAGTCTTCGCTTTTCAAAATGCGGGGCAGGAAATATTCTTTTTGCTCATCGGTGCCGTAGGCCATGATGACATTGGCAACCATGACGAGACCAAAGGGCACCACGTTTGGGATACCCGCCAGTGAGCGCTCGGTTTCGTAGATATATTTTTGGGTCGCCGTCCAACCCGTACCGCCATACTCGGCAGGCCAATTCGGGGCTACCCAGCCCTTGTCATAGAGCTTGCGCTGCCAATCTTCGATCGCGTTCTTGTACTCGGGCGATCGCAAACGCTTCTGCAGTTCGGGGGTAAAGGCTTCGTCAAAAAACTGGCGAACTTCGTCGCGAAAAGCCAGATCTTCGGGGGAATAGGCGGTATCCATTGCTCACCTCTCGATAGTGTGAAGCGCCTGCCTCGCGGCAAGACGCGTTATTTTTGAATCTTGAGTATGTTTTCTGAATAAGGGGAATGTAGGCAAGTTGGCGGGTCATTGCAACCCTACCGCCGCGCGAAATCGGCGCTATTCAGTTCGTCAATGAAAAGGGTCAGTACATCAATGAAAAGAGCTTTCGCTGATATTCGGCCGCGAGGGGGTCGCCCTTGCCAATCGTTGCCAGCGTATCCAAAAAAACCTTTCGCGCCTCGCCGTCATTGAAGTCTTTATCTGCTTTAAGCACGGTCAGCAGGTGCTCAAGGGCCTCGCGGTATTGCGCAACCTGACTCAACTGAATGGCCAGCTGAATGCGCGTCGCGTGGTCGTCAGGGTTATCGGCCATCGCCGCTTCCAGGGCCTCCACCTCTGGCGATCTGGCTGCCTCACGGCCCAACTCGATCTGTGCCATTAGCTGCTCATAGCGAGCGTCCTGATCTGCCAGCCGAATATCTCTCAGCAGGTTCTCAGCGTCGTCGAGCCGGTTCGCGGTGACCAAGGCACCCGCATAGGCGAGGGTCATATCAAGCTTTTGGCCTGACTCCTCCCACGCGCCGCGAAACAGCGCCAAGGCGCCCGGAATGTCACCGTCCGCCAACAGCTGTTCCGCCTCAACCAGCGCGCCAGCTTGTGGAGACGGCAGGTGCTTGTCGAGCATCTCCCGCACCGCTGATTCGGGTTGCGCACCGGAGAAGCCGTCAACGGGCTGGCCATCCTTGATGACCATTACCGTGGGCAACGAGCGCACACCGAGCTGTTGCGCCAACATCTGCTGCTCGTCAGCGTTCACTTTGGCGAGCAGAAAGGTGCCCTGATACTCAGCAGCAAGCTTCTCCAAGATTGGTATCAACTGCTTGCACGGCTCACACCAATCGGCCCAGAAGTCGACCACCACGGGGCGGTTCATCGACTCTTCAATCAGTAGCTGCTGAGCATTGCTCTCATCGATATCAACAATATGAGCGGAGGCATTCATGATTCGATTTCCTGTTCTGCCAACACATCCTGCATGGAGTAACGACCGGGCGCCTGCTGCACCAGCCAGCAGCCGGCGCGGACCGCACCCTGAGCAAAGGCCATTCGCGAGCTCGCTCGATGAGTAATCTCCAAGCGCTCACCGTCACCGGCGAAAATCACAGTGTGATCACCCACTACGTCACCGCCTCGCACCGCATGAAATCCAATGCTCTTGCGATCCCTGGCGCCGGTTCGTCCCTCCCGGCCATGCACTGCCAACGCCGTCGCATCCTGTCCCAACGCTGACGCCACGGCGTCACCAAGGCTAAGCGCCGTGCCAGACGGGGCGTCGATCTTGTGCCGATGATGGGTTTCGATAATTTCAATGTCTACCGTGCCCGCCAATGCTTTGGCGGCCGCCTCGACCAGACGAAAGGTCAGATTCACTCCCGGCGCGAAGTTGGATGACTGGCAAAATGGCACCGACGCAACGGCTGCGGCAAGCGCATCAGCTTGGGTATCGGTAAAACCGGTGGTCCCCACTACCATGGGCAGATCTTTGGCGGCGCAAATGCCGGCATGCTGCAGCGTAGCCTCAGGCACCGTGAAATCAATCAGTACATCTAATTGGTCTGCGATGGCCGTCAGATCTGAGGTGATGAGCGTCCCCGAAGGGTCACCTCCCATCAGCTCTCCCATGTCAGCGCCCAGCAGTGATGACTCCGGACGCTCGATCGCCGCAACAAGCTGGCAGGCATCACCGCTTTCCGCGATCGCAGAGGCCAGCATTCTCCCCATGCGTCCCGCGGCGCCCGTGATACCGATGCGAACAGTCATCCGGTCATACCATCAAAAAAGTTCTTCACGCCTTCGAACCAGCTGGTCTGACGAGGAGACTGCTGTTCTCCCCCTTCCCGGAGTGCCTTGCGGAAATCTTCAAGCAATGTCCGCTGCTCTTTGGTGAGGTTCACGGGTGTCTCAATCACTGCGCGACACAATAAATCCCCCACTGGCCCGCCGCGCACCGGCTTCACGCCCTTGCCCCGCAGTCGGAACATCTTGCCGGTCTGGGTTTCTGAGGGAATCTTGAGCTTTACCCGCCCATCAAGGGTCGGGACCTCGAGTTCCCCACCGAGTGCCGCATCGGCAAAGCTGATCGGGACCTCACAGTAAAGATGTCGTCCGTCGCGCTCGAACAACGCGTGCTGCCGGACCGCGATCTGAACAAACAAGTCCCCCGGCGGCCCACCTGAAGGCCCGGCTTCACCCTCACCGCTCAAGCGGATGCGGTCGCCGGTATCGACACCGGGAGGCACCTTCACCGAGAGCGTCTTGGTCTTCTCTACCAGACCCTGACCGCGACACTCGACGCAGGGATCTGAAATCGTCTGGCCACGACCCCGGCACTTAGGGCAAGTCTGCTGAACCTGAAAGAAACCTTGCTGGGTACGAACCTGTCCGGAGCCACCGCAGCTGCCGCAGGTGATGGGGCTACTTCCCGGCTTGGCACCGCTGCCGTCACAAGGCTCACAATGTTGCAGGGAGGGAACCCGAATCTCTGCTGTCGATCCGCGCACCGCGTCCTCCAGCGAGACCTCAAGGGTATAGCGCAGGTCAGAGCCCCGCTGCGGGCCTTGGCGCCGACCGCCGCCGCCGCCACCAAAAATATCGCCAAACACATCGCCAAAAATGTCGGAGAAGCTGCCGCCTTGAAAGCCGCCACCACCCATTGAGGGATCAACCCCGGCGTGACCGAACTGATCGTAGGCACCGCGCTTTTCGACGTCCGACAGGACTTCGTACGCCTCGGTCGCCTCCTTGAACTTGGTATCTGCGTCAGCATCATCCGGGTTGCGGTCCGGGTGATACTTCATGGCAATTCGCCGGTAGGCCTTTTTTATCTCTTGATCAGAGGCCGAGCGGTCAACACCAAGCACTTCGTAATAGTCGCGTTTCGACATAAATCCGGCGTGGGTTTTTACAAACGCCACGCTCCCTCTTTAAAAGCCGACGCGGGTACCATGGTTTTTGCCATGACCCGCGCCCACTCAATCGCTCTGTAAAGAGCTGGTTTTACAGCGCGGTGCCCGCGCCAGACTGTGCCCCAGTCGTCGGGTTATGCACGCTTGTCTTCTTTGACTTCCTCAAACTCGGCGTCTACGACATCGCCCTGTTCCGCATCATCTGCTTGGGCTTGGGTACCGTCCATATCTGCACTGGCACCCTCAGCTTGTTGCGCCGCGTACATCTTCTGCGCAACCCCGCCGGTGGCTTCTGTCAGCTTCGTGGTCGCTGCTTCCATCGCCGCGGCATCATCGCTCTTAATCGCCTCTTCTGCTTCGGCGATCGCTGCCTCGATAGCGGATCGCTCATCGTCACTCGCGTGCTCACCCGCTTCCTCGAGCGTCTTGCGCGCGGCGTGCACCATACCATCTGCGGTATTACGCGCGGCGACCAACTGCTCAAACTTCTTGTCCGCCTCGGCATTGGCTTCGGCATCCTGAACCATTTGCTCGATCTCGCCCTCCGACAATCCACCTGAAGCAGTGATACGAATTGACTGCTCTTTGCCGGTGGCTTTGTCTTTGGCCGAGACATTGAGAATACCGTTGGCATCGAGGTCGAAAGTCACCTCAATCTGAGGCATACCCCTGGGCGCAGGTGGGATGTCTGCCAAATCAAAACGTCCCAGCGACTTATTCTGGGTGGCCTGTTTACGTTCACCCTGCACTACGTGAATAGTCACTGCAGTCTGGTTGTCTTCAGCCGTCGAGAACACCTGCGACTTTTTAGTCGGAATCGTTGTGTTCTTCTCGATCAGTGGCGTGGCCACGCCACCCATCGTCTCGATACCCAGCGTCAGCGGCGTCACATCGAGAAGCAATACGTCTTTGACGTCACCGGCAAGAACCGCACCCTGAATCGATGCCCCCATGGCCACCGCCTCGTCGGGGTTCACGTCTTTACGCGCTTCCTTGCCGAAGAAATCCGCAACCGCTTGCTGCACCATCGGCATGCGGGTTTGTCCTCCGACCAGAATCACATCCTGAACTTCAGACGGAGACAGGCCAGCATCATCTAACGCAATCTTGACCGGCTCCAGCGACCGCTTGACCAGATCCTCGACCAACGACTCCAGCTTCGAACGGCTCAGCTTTACCACCAGATGCTTGGGGCCGGTCGCATCAGCGGTGATGTACGGCAGATTCACCTCGGTCTGCTGAGAGCTCGACAGCTCGATCTTCGCTTTCTCTGCGGCTTCCTTCAGACGCTGCAATGCCAGCGGATCGTTGTGCAGGTCGATGCTGTTTTCCTTCTTGAACTCTTCGGCCAGAAACTCGATGAGCCTCAGGTCAAAGTCCTCTCCGCCCAAGAAGGTATCGCCGTTGGTCGCCAGCACTTCAAACTGATGCTCACCGTCCACTTCGGCAATCTCAATAATGGAGATATCAAATGTGCCGCCGCCGAGGTCATAGACCGCTACAGTGCGATCGCCCTGAGCCTTGTCCATACCGTAGGCAAGCGCCGCAGCGGTGGGTTCGTTAATGATCCGTTTGACCTCAAGACCCGCGATGCGGCCAGCATCCTTGGTTGCCTGACGCTGCGAATCATTGAAGTAGGCCGGCACAGTAATGACCGCTTGAGTCACCGCCTCGCCGAGATACTCCTCTGCGGTTTTCTTCATTTTGCGCAGCACTTCAGCGGACACCTGAGGCGGCGCCATCTTGTCGTCGTTCACTTGTACCCAGGCGTCGCCGCTTTCGGCCTTAACGATCTGGTAAGGCACCATCTTGATGTCTTTTTGCACCACGTCGTCGTCAAAGCGACGACCAATCAATCGCTTCACAGCGAACAGTGTATTCGTTGGATTGGTGACGGCCTGCCGCTTGGCGGATTGACCTACCAGAATTTCGCCGTCGTCGGTATAAGCGACAACCGACGGCGTCGTTCGGCCGCCCTCGGCGTTCTCGATGACTCGGGGCTTGCCGCTCTCCAGTACCGATACGCAGCTGTTGGTCGTACCCAAGTCGATGCCAATAATCTTGCCCATGTCTGTTTCTCCTATCGGCCGGTCTCGGTGACCAGCGTGCTTCCTAGATTCCTGAGATGGGGACACTTGATGTGATTTCAAGTGACGCCCGGTTTAAGCGGGTGATTCAATCGCCGTTGGGCGCCTTCGACACCATCACCATCGCGGGACGTAACAATCGCCCATTGAGCAGGTACCCCTTTTGCATCACGGCCACTACCGAATTGGGCTCGACATCGGGTTGGTCCACCATACTCATGGCCTGCGCAGTCTCTGGGTCAAACGGTTGACCGGTCGGATCAACCGGCTCCACGCCGTATTTAGCCAATACGTCCATGAAACCTTTGCGAGTCAGCTCAATGCCCTCGGTCAGGGCACCCTGACCTTGTTCATCGCCGCTGGACTCCAGTGCGCGCTCAAGGTTGTCGACAACGCTGAGCAGATCTCCGCAGAAGCGCTCCAGCGCAAACTTGCGCGCCTTCTCAATTTCTTGCTCAGCGCGACGCTGCACATTCATCGCATCGGCCTGTGCTCTGAGTGCAGCATCCTTTGCCGCCGCCAGCTCCTCTTCCCAGTCCGGTGCGGCCTCTATGTCTTCCGAGGGCTCCGCTGGCGCATCATCCGGCAGACCCGACTCCTCTTCCTCGGGCGTATTCGCCGCATAGGCTTGCTCAGCCTCGGTGTTCTGACTGTTCAGGTCTGCGGGCTCTTCGGTTTTCTCGTCCGCCATGGGTGCTCTCCGGTTGCTCACGATGCGTTTTACTGCGCCCTGTAGGTGTGGCGCGAGGGCAGTAAAGCCCGTCCCGTCTTCGATGTGGGGCGTCGCGCTGAGTTTTCAAGGGCAAACGCGGTTTTTTTGGCTATTTATCCGCCGCCCAGCCGATTTACGTGGCTTCGCCCTGAATGGAGCACCTGACAGCTCATCAACCGGGCCGCAGCGCTTTTTGCGGGTTGTATCCGCATGCGCGCTGCGCTCAACGTGGCGAGCGGTGCAGTGTGAGTGGAGGCAAAAGTGGAAAGAGAATGCGCTGACCCAGACGGTCTCGTGAGCGCAGCGCTATTTGGACAGGGCGGCGCTCAGCATACGGGCAGTGACATCCACAATAGGAATCACGCGCTCATAGGCCATTCGAGTCGGTCCAATGACGCCGAGCACGCCGAGTGACTGGGAACCCTGCGCGTATGGGGCGGTGATCACGCTGAAATCGCCGAACACATCAAAGCCGGCCTCTTCGCCAATGAAGATCTGGATGCCGTCGGCGTGTGAGCAACGCTCCAGCAACTCCAGCAGGTCGCGTTTACGCTCAAACGCGTCAAACAACTCTCGCAGCTTCTGCATGTCTTCCGGAGACGCCTGATTCAACAGGCTCGCTTCCCCGGCGACCACGACATTCTCAGATTCCTGATCGGCATCGATAGCCGCCTGAGCGAGCTCCAGAGCCGCTTCCAAGTAATGATCAATTCGGGCGCGCGCCTCTAACATCTCACGAACAATATGACTTTTGACCTCGGACAAATCATTGCCCGCGTAACGCTGGTTGATCAGATCGGCGGCTGTTCTGAGCTGCTCCTCGCTCATCGGCCGCTGCATCTGCACAATACGGTTTTGCACTTCACGCTCGTTGATCACCAAAATCACCAATACACGATCACCCGACAGTGGCAGAAACTCGATTTGCCTGAGTTGGCTGGCAGCGGGTTTGGGCACGGTGACGATGCCCGTTTGATACGTCATCTGGGCCAGCAGATTAGAAGCCGACTGCACCAGCTCGCCCGCACTCCTGTTGGGGTCCAAACCGGCGTGCAAGGCCGATACTGCGCCCTCCTCTACTGGCCCGACCTGAAGCAGACTGTCGACAAAAAATCGATAGCCTTGTGCAGTCGGCACGCGTCCGGCGGAGGTATGCGGGGATGCGAGATAACCCAAGTCTTCCAGCTCTGACATGATGTTGCGCACGGTGGCGGAGCTGACGGCTAGCCCACTCTGGCCCTGCAGATTCTTGGAGGCAACGGGCTGCCCCTCGCGAATATGCATTTCCACAAGCGTTTTCAGGAGCGACGAGGCGCGCGGAGACAAAGCTTCCAAGAGTGACCTCTTATGCATCAAGGGTGTTGTTTTAGCACAGCCCCCAACTTCAAAAAAGCATTCTAAAAACGCAACTCGCCTGATTTTCGATACGCGCGGGGGATCAGGGCTAATACGCTCACTTGAGATGTTCACAGCCATCCCCGACTGCGCTATAACAGAGCCATTCTCCATGCGCGTTCAACCATGCTGACCCATCTCGCCATTCAGGACTACGCCATTGTCGACCTCCTTGAGGTCGATCTGAATGCGGGTATGACCTGCATTACCGGTGAGACCGGCGCGGGCAAGTCCATCATGCTGGACGCCTTGGGTCTCTGTGTGGGAGACCGGGCAGATTCCCGCGCCATCCGCCCCGGGGCAGCAAAAACCGACATCGCAGCCAGTTTTGACGTCAGCAACAACACGCGGGCCAAAATCTGGTTGGCTGAGCGCGATCTGGAGACGGCAGGAGAGTGCATCCTGCGCCGCACCATTACGGCCGAGGGCCGCTCCCGAGCCTATATTAACGGGTCGCCTGCCACCCTCGCTGACTGCGCAGATCTGGGCCAGCTGCTAGTCGACATTCACTCACAACATGCCCATCAATCCCTGTTGCGCAGACCGACCCAACGCAGCCTGTTAGATACCTATGCTGGAGCAGAGGCTCTCGTGGTAGAGGTCAGCGAGACCGCGCAACGCTGGCGTGTACTCGAGGAGGAGTACGCCCGGTTAGCGGGCAAAACCGATGAGTCCGACGCGCGCAAAGCACTTTTGAGTTACCAAATTGCCGAACTCGAGAGCCTTAATCCCGGCGTCGACGAGTTGAGCGAACTCGAAGCGACGCACAAAACGCTGGC
>JADHQG010000011.1 GCA_016778045.1 Luminiphilus sp.
GTGGGGGCGCAGGCCTTGCGGGTGTTTGGTCCAGAGGCGGAAACTTTAATTGCCGTCCTGCTGACGCTGGCGATCCTGTACTTCTCAGAAATTATTCCGAAGACTTTGGGGGCAACCTACTGGCGGCAGCTGGCGGTGCCTGCGGCGTTTATCATTCGGTGGCTGGTGCGCTTGGTGTATCCGCTGGTATGGGTATCCACGCGCCTGACGCAGCTGCTGGGTAAGCGCCACAAAGACGAGATCACCCGCGAGGAGATTCTGGCGTTGGCATCATTGGGGCGCAAAGACGGTGCGTTGGCGGCTCAGGAGAACGAATATCTCGTCAATCTTTTTAAGCTTAGTGAGACGCTCACCAGTGAAATTTTGACTCCACGCACGGTGGTGCATATGTTGGATGAGGGCACCACGGTATCCGAGGCGCTGGGCGTCGAGGAGACGCGCCAGTTCACTCGCATACCGGTTTATCGTGATTCAGCGGATAACGTCACCGGCATGGTGATTCGCGTGAATCTGTTTGAGGCCGAGCGAGAGGGAGCGGCACAGGATGCGATCGCTGATCACGCGCAGCCAATCGTTCGTGTGCCGGAGGAGCTACCCGTTTACCGCCTGTTGGATCGCTTTATTCGTGAGCGAGCGCAGCTATTTTTGGTCGAGGATGAGTTTGGACAGACCGCTGGCATTGTCACGCTGGAGGACGCTATCGAGACGCTGCTGGGCAGAGAGATTGTTGATGAGAGCGATGCCGTTGCCGACATGCAGGCGCTGGCAAGAGATAAACATCGCGAGCGGCTCGAGAGCGTCGCAGAACAGCAGGACGGCTAACGCCAGCCTTACCGAACATTTACCTGTCTGAAGCAGGTTGATCAGCGAGGATAACGCCATGCCATTTAACGTGACGATCAATGGTGAACTGACCGACGTCAGTCATATAGACCCCGATACGCCCCTGCTGTGGGCGTTGCGCGACCATCTGGGTTTGGTGGGGACCAAATACGGGTGTGGTATTGCGCAGTGCGGCGCTTGCACCGTGTGGCTGGACGGCGACCCCGCCAGAGCCTGTCAGTTGCCTCTGGGCCAGCTTGAAGGCCGCTCTATCACAACGTTGGAGGGGCTTGCCGGTGACGCCTTGCACCCTGTGCAGCAGGCCTGGGTCGAACACGACGTAGCCCAGTGCGGCTACTGTCAGGCGGGTCAGATCATGTCGGCGGCAGCGTTGTTGGCGCGAAATCCTGCGCCCTCTGACGACGAGATTGATCGCGCGATGGCGGGAAACATTTGTCGCTGCGGAACCTATGTCCGGATCAGAAAAGCGATCAAGAGCGCGTCTTCCACAATCCAGGGTGGTGTCGCGTTTTTTGATCCCGGCGACTTTGATTCGACCGCCAGCCTGGTTGATTCAAAGGAGGTAACGTCATGAGCGCCAGAGAGATCAACGCCCGCCTCAACAGACGACAATTCCTTCAGTTTTCCGGGTTTGGATTGGCCCTGACTGCCAGTGGTCAAGTGATGCAGGTGGTGGCCAAAGATCATGCTGATGCCTCGGCGTTGAGTGCCTACATCACCGTGAGCGCAGACGGCGTGATCACCATTGGTGCACCCAACCCGGAGGTGGGTCAGGGCGTGAATACCTCGTTGCCGATGATCATCGCGGAAGAACTCGATGCTGCGTGGAGCGACGTCAAAGTGGTGAACACTCCGATCGATGCCGCGCAGTACGGTGCTCAATTTGCCGGGGGCTCTTTATCGGTGCCAATGCGTTGGGACGAGCTTCGCAGGGTAGGCGCGACAGCTCGAGCGATGCTGCTTCAGGCGGCCGCGCAAGCAATGGGGGTGCCGACGGCAGAGTTGAGCACACAAGACTCTCGCGTCACTCACGAGGTGTCGGGCCGAAGTCTCCCATATGCGGAGCTGGCCCTTGACGCCTCAAAGGTGTCTCTTCCCGCTGCAGATAGTGTGGCGCTAAAGGCCCCCGAGCAGTATCGGTTATTGGGTCAGCGAGTCACCAATGCATCAGCAGCAGCGATCGCGCAGGGCGAGGCGCTTTTTGGCATCGATGTGACAGTTCCCGATATGGTGTATGCCAGCTATATAAAGTGCCCGCATATTGGAGGGCGCCCGATCTCGGCAAACCTCGACGAGATCAAGGCCCAGCGTGGCGTTATCGATGCTTTCATCATTGAGGGTGAAGCAGGGCCCTACCAATTTGATATTCGCAACTCTACGCAGGTGTCACCCGGAGTAGCGATTGTGGCCCGCGATACGTGGGCTGCGATGCGTGCGCGAAAATTGCTCAAGGTGCAGTGGGATACTGAGCCAGCCTCCAGCGATGACAGCGAGCAGATTGCCGCGGCGGCCAAGGCGGCAGCGGGCCGGCGCGACGAGGCCAAAACGATTAGCTCGGTCGGTGACGCCAGTCAGGCTCTGCTCGATGCGAAGTCGCGGGCGAAGGCGTTTTACAGCGCAGACTTTGTGTCCCACGCTCAACTAGAGCCGCAAAGCTGTGTGGCACAGGTAACGGCCCAATCCGCAGAAGTTTGGACGTCCAGTCAAACCCCCTCAGCGGTCGACCAGCTTTTACCTGGCTTGCTGGCGCTCCCGGCGGAAGCTGTGACAGTCCATTCGGTTCGTGGTGGCGGCGGTTTTGGGCGTCGGCTGTCTAATGAGTACGTCTATGAGGCAGCGCTCATCTCTCAGCGTATGGGTCTACCGGTGAAGGTGCAGTGGTCGCGCGAAGATGACATGGCCTTCGATTACTTTCGCTCGGCGCTCTACTTGGATATGGAGGGCGGTGTGTCCGAAGAGGGTCGTCTCTCAGCGTGGAAGCTGCATGTCATCGCGGGATCGACCGACGACGAAAAAGCCAATTACGGCGGGACTTATCGAGAGCGGGATTTCCCTGAGAGCCGCGTGCCTCACTATGACATCGCGACGACGCTGATTCCGTCGCAGACGCCAACAGGCGCATGGCGTGCGCCATTTTCCAATATTTATGCTTTCGCCGAGCAGTCGTTTCTCTGCGAGCTGGCGGCGGCGGCCGGCCGGGATTACCGCGACTTCTTACTCGATCTGTTGGGAGAAGACGAATGGTTTAAAGACGGGGACCGCAATGCGCTCAATACCGCTCGAGCCAAAGGCGTCATTAATGCCGCCTGCGCCGCTGCGAGCTGGGGTCGCTCCCTACCCGAAGGGCGGGGCCTGGGGCTGGCCTTTTTCTTCAGTCATGCGGGGCACGTGGCCGAGGTGGCTGAGGTAAGTGTTGCCGCCGATAGGAGACTCACGGTGCACGATGTCTGGGTGGCTGCCGACGTGGGTCAGGTGATCAATCTCAGCGGCGTTGAAAATCAGATTGAAGGTTCAGTGGTGGATGGTTTGAGCGCGATGGCCAATCAGCGCATCACGATTCGAGAGGGGTGCATTCAGGAAACCAACTTCGATACCTACCCGCTACTGAGAATGCCAAAGGCACCCAGAGTGCATGTGCAAATGATAGCGTCGGGATATTCACCAACTGGTGCAGGGGAGCCGGCGCTGCCACCCTTGGCCCCGGCAGTGGGTAACGCGGTTTTCGCAGCCTGTGGCGAGCGCATCCGTGAGTTACCCTTCAGCAAGGCTGGGTTTATGGTTTAGTGACAGGGCGCAGCTCGCGATGAAGATCGCCGCTGTCACCTACTGCTAATGAGATTGACCGATGTTCCTGCCAGCATAGGGGGTGAGGTGAGATTATGAACACAGTAATAAACAGACTTGCGGTCATTCTGTCCTGGTGGGCATTCGTTCATGTCGTTTTGATCATCATTGGCATCGCGGACGAGATGAATAGCGCACTACCCATATCCACCAGCGAGGTGGGTCGATTTATTCGTGATTACGCTGCCTTGTATCAACACGAAATGATTTACTACAGCTTTTCTCCGGCCCTATGGGTAGTGCTGTAATTGGTCACCGGCAGGGTCGCTGTTCTACCCTGGCGTCGGTAGTGCAACCTGGCAACGCTAAGCCATTAGGATGATTGGTGGGGTGCTTGCTCTCACCGAACCACCTTAGGCGAGAGAGTTCATTGCAGCGCAAAAATATGGTGCCCAGGAGAGGACTTGAACCTCCACGCCCTTGCGAGCACTAGCACCTGAAGCTAGCGTGTCTACCAATTTCACCACCTGGGCAGCGGGAAATCTCTGATTAACCAGAGGGCGCGCAGACTACTGCCTCGACTCTAAACTGTCAATTTCGTGTATCGGTTGGCCTTTAGCATTGCGGCCCCGCAATCTGGGGGCTGTTTCCCGCGTATAATAGGACCTTCTTTCCAGCCGGCTGTCTCCAGCCATCGGACTTCATCTTGGCGCTACGCCGCAAAAACAGTACCTCTAGACCACCCGTTGACCCCCATGCGGCGCGAGAGCAGGGCCGGTACGAGCACCCCATTCCCAGTCGGGAAGTGATTTTGGGCTTGCTCGAGGCGGCGGATGCCCCCATGGCGTTTGCTGGCATTGCCGAAGAGCTGGGTTTGAGTGGCGAGCGCGATCTCGACGCACTGGGTAAACGCCTGCGGGCGATGCAACGCGACGGGCAGATTATTTCCGGCAGGCGCGGTGCTTATGGTGTGCCCAAGCGAATGGACTTGTTGCGCTGTAGGGTGATGGGCCACAGAGATGGTTACGGTTTTGCGAGACCGCTCGAGGGGGAGGCAGAGGATTTGTTTCTCTCCGCCCGCGAGATGTATCAGGTGTTTGATGGCGATGAGGTACTGGCATCTGTCGCCGGTCTCGATCGCCGTGGCCGGGCCGAGGGACAAATCGTTGAAGTGCTGACCCGAGCGCATGCCAAAGTGGTCGGGCGCTATATGGAAGAGAGTGGCATTGGCTTTCTGCTCCCGCATAACACACGCATTCGCAATCACATCTTGATTCCGCCCAAGGCCAAGGGCGGCGCGCGTCATGGGCAGCTGGTGTCGGTGGTACTGACTGACTACCCCTCTGCCACCTTGGGCGCCAAAGGCGAGGTCGAGGAAGTGCTTGGCGATCATCTGGATCCAGGGCTTGAGATCGATGTGGCCATTCGCGCCCATGGCATCCCCTGGGAGTGGCCGGATGAGGTGTTGCGTGAGGCCGGCGCGCTGGGTGAGGAGCCCGCCGAGGCAGATAAAGCCCACCGAGTAGATTTGCGCAATGTGCCGTTTGTCACCATCGACGGTGAGGACGCCAGAGATTTTGACGACGCCGTGTGGTGCGAGGAGGCCCCCGATGGTTTTCGGCTGCGCGTGGCGATCGCCGACGTCTCACATTACGTCCCTGTGGGCTCTGCCCTAGATGAAGAGGCGAGCATCAGGGGCAATTCGGTGTATTTCCCCGAGCGGGTCGTCCCGATGTTTCCTGAGGTGCTCTCTAATGGTTTGTGTTCGCTCAAGCCTGAGGTGGACCGACTCGCCATGGTCTGCGACATGCAGATTGATCGCAGCGGTCAGTTGCAGGGCTACACCTTTTACGAAGCGGTGATTCATTCCCATGCGCGGCTCACCTATACCGACGTGGGTGCCGTGATTGAAAACGGTTGGAGTCCCGACGTGCCTGCCGAGCGTGGTGAGGAGATCGAGCGACTCTATCGGCTGTATCAAGTCCTTCGCAGCGCGCGAGAGCAGCGCGGCGCGCTCGATTTTGACACGCAGGAAACCCGCATCCTATTTGATGAGCAGCGCAAGATCGCCGCTATCAAGCCCGTGCGGCGCAACGACGCACACAAATTGATCGAGGAGTGCATGCTAATTGCCAATGTGGCCACTGCGCAGTTCCTTGAAGCGCTTGAGCAACCGGCGCTGTTTCGCGTGCACGAGGGCCCCAGCGCCGAGAAGCTCGAAAACTTACGCGCCTTCTTAGGTGAGCTGTCGTTAGATTTACCGGGCGGTCTGAAACCCACGCCCGAGCACTATCAATCGCTGCTCGCCACTGTGGAGGGCCGCGACGACAGCCACATTATTCAAACGATGTTGCTGCGCTCACTCTCTCAGGCTGTATACCAACCGGAAAACGCGGGACATTTTGGCCTCCATTATGAGGCCTACGCGCATTTCACCTCACCCATTCGCCGTTACCCCGATCTATTGGTGCACCGCGCGATTCGCTCGGCGATCCGAGGTCGAGGTAAGAACGCGCACATCAATCGGGTCAAAGGCGCTGTCGTGCTCAAGCGAGAGCGCATCTATCCCTACGACACCGCCGCGATGGTGGCCTTGGGCGAGCAATGTTCCATGACCGAGCGTCGCGCGGACGACGCAACGCGTGAGGTCGATGCCTGGCTCAAGTGCGAATTTCTCAAGGACCGCATCGGCGAGGAGTTCGAGGGGGTGATCGCCGCCGTGACCAATTTCGGCGTATTCGTTGAGTTGAGCGACCTCTACATCGAAGGCCTCATGCACGTCAGTGCCTTACCCGGTGATTACTATCACTTTGACCAGGCCAAACAGCGACTGATCGGCGAGCGCACACGGCAGATCTTTCAATTGGGCGGAGCGGTTACGGTTCGGGTCGCTCGCGTCGATCTAGATGACCGAAAAATTGATTTGGAGCTGGCCGGTGTTGCGCCATCCAAACGCGGTAAGAGCGGTAAGAGTGGAAAGCGCCGGTCTGATGGTGAACCGGGATCAGTGAGTCGCACTCGAAAATCTCAGCGCCGACAAACCGATGCCTCGGGGGAGAAGGAAAGTGGCGCGGGCAGGCGCAAGTCAGGAAAATCGCCAGCCAAGCCATCGAAATTGGCGAAATCTTCCAAGTCCGCCAAATCAACAAAGGCATCGACCTTAAGCCCGTCTGCACAAGGATCCAAGTCGGGCAAGGCCTCAGGCGCAAAGCGCCGCCCGGGTAAAAAATCCCCAGCGGGGAAGAAACGGCAGTGAAGCATGAGTGACGTCGTTTTTGGTTACCACGCTGTTGAGAGCTTGATCCGCAGAGAGTCAGGGCGGATTGCCGCGCTTCACGTGCAGGCTGACCGACAGGACAAGCGTATGCACGCGTTATTGGAGCTCGCTCAAAATCAAGGGGTGGCGGTCATATCCAGCGATAAAGCAGAGCTTGATCAGCGGGCTCCCGGGCGACACCAGGGGGTGGTCGCGTTGCTGCGCCCCGGTGAGTCTCGAGAAGCGGTGGGCATGATTTCCGAGAGCGATCTCCTCGACTGCGTCACTGAGTCGGAGCCGCCGCTACTGCTGATTCTGGATGGCGTGACGGACCCCCATAACCTGGGTGCCTGCTTGCGCAGTGCCGATGCAGCAGGGGTCACCGCCGTGATCTTTCCCAAGGATAAAAGCGCCGACGTCAACGACGTGGCGCGAAAGGTAGCCAGTGGTGCCGCCGAGGCGGTGCCCTGGGTGCGTGTGACCAACCTCGCCAGAACGATTGAGTCCCTGAAGCACGCAGGAATCTGGGTAATTGGTACTGACGGAGGCGCCAAGCAAACTGTTTTCGAGCAGGATTTGACCGGGCCCTCTGCCCTGGTGCTGGGCTCGGAGGGCTCCGGTATGCGCCGCCTGACCCGTGAGCTGTGTGATTTCACAGTCAAGCTGCCGATGGCGGGCTCTGTCTCTAGCCTCAACGTGTCGGTCGCGGCAGGCATTTGCCTGTTCGAGGCAGTGCGTCAACGCGGGGCAATGCCCGCTAACGCCACTCGTGACAGTGCCAAATAACGTCATTGCAAAGCCCCCCCAGGCTCTGTAAGCTCCGCCCCTCAAAAATTTGGCCGGGCCTGATTTAGGTCCATCCTCCTTGCCACACCGTCTGTCGGGTGGCTTTAATCCACAGGGAGTACGCGAGTGCGACACTACGAAGTTGTGTTCATGGTCCATCCGGATCAGTCCGAACAAGTCCCAGGAATGATTGAGCGTTACAGCAACGTCATCACCAAAGATGGCGGTACGGTTCATCGTCTTGAAGATTGGGGTCGACGTCAGTTGGCTTACCACATCAACAAAATTCATAAAGCCCACTACGTGCTCATGAACGTTGAAGCCTCCAATGAGGCAATGGAAGAGTTGACGACAACCTTCCGATACAACGATGCCGTCATCCGCAACCTGGTGATCCGTCGTGACGAGCCCGTGCTGGAAGAGTCTCTGATTATGAAAGCCGAGCGCGAGGATAAGGAGCGCAAGGCGCGCTATCAGGAGCGCCAGGACAACGATGCACGCCAGGCGGCAGCGCAGGCGGCGCCGACAGAGGACGCCGCACCTGCTGAGACTGCCGAGGTACCCGAAGCCGCCACTGAATCTGCGAGCGAGGAATAAGCCATGTCACGTTTTTTTCGACGACGAAAGTTTTGCCGCTTCACTGCCGAGGGCGTCACCGAGATTGATTACAAAGATCTCGATACGCTGAAGCAGTACGTTTCAGAGACGGGCAAGATCGTACCGAGCCGAATTACCGGTACCAAAGCAAAGTATCAGCGCCAATTGGCGACCGCGGTGAAGCGTGCCCGCTATCTGGCGCTGCTGCCTTACACAGACGCACATAACTAAGCGTTAATGATGCGCGGCCTCGCTGAATTCATCATGCGCGGCCGGTGGCAGGCACTCGGGATCGCCATTTTGGGCTCCTGGAGCCTGCTGTTTGGCTGGATCAGCGCGGCGGCTATCGCGCTGGTGACCCTGAGAAAGGGAACAATCGCCGGTGGGTGGTTGGTGCTGTGGGCGCTGCTGCCGGCAGTCGTCATCACCGTGATGACGGGAGATACCGGTGGCGCGATGTTGCTATTGGGTGCTTACGGCTTAGCGGTGATTCTCAGGGAGAGCGTGAGTCTGTCTCTGGCTGTCATGGCAAGCGTACCGCTGGTGGCGGTCAGTGGTGCGGCGCTGATGGGGCTGAACGGCGCATTTTTAGAGGAGCTGGTCAGTACCTTTAATCAGTCGCTGATGCAGGCGCTGATGCAACTGGAACAGGACCTACAGCAGGAAGGGTCGCAGGAGTTGGCCCTCAACGTGCTGTCGGTTCCACAGGTAGCGGCGCTGCTGGCTACGGGTAATGCGGTGATTGCACTGCTGAGCCTGATGCTGGGTCGCTATTGGCAGGCGGCGCTCTACAACCCGGGAGGCTTCGGTGAGGAATTCCGTGCCTTGAGGGTGCCCAAGGGCGCTGTGCTGGCGATGGCCGGACTAGCGATCGCCCTTTGGTGGATGGGACCCGACTGGCGGGTCTGGAGCGCGGCGGCGGTGTTGCCGCTCATGATGGCAGGTTTTGCGTTGGTGCATGCCTACGCGACCCACGCGGCCAAGGGCGTTGCCTGGCTGACGCTGATGTACGTGCTCTGGGTCGTGCTGGACCCGATGAAATGGGTTTGGGTTGGCGTTGTGGTGGTCGACGCGTTTGTTGATTTTAGAGCCAGGTGGGCGACGACCTCTGGCAAGGACTCAGGCGGCGACTAGTCCGCCTGGCAAGAATGGTTAGAAGCGGGTCGGGAAAGGACCTTTAGGGGAAAGAAAGATGGAAGTCATATTGCTCGAAAACATTGGCAATCTCGGTGCGCTGGGCGACAAGGTCGACGTCAAACCAGGCTATGGCCGCAATTTCCTGATCCCTCAGGGAAAAGCGGTACCCGCCACCGACGATAACGTGGCCAAGTTCGAAACTCGCCGAGCCGAGCTCGAGGCGGCGGCGGCAGAGACGTTGGCCGCGGCTCAGGCTCGCGGCGAGGCACTCACTGCACTGGGTGCGGTCGAGATTGCTGCTACCGCAGGGGAAGAGGGTAAGCTGTTTGGCTCAGTCGGAACCCGCGATATTGCGGAGGCACTGACAGCGGCAGGCTGCGAAGTCGACAAGGCAGAGGTTCGGTTACCTGAAGGCGTTATCCGCGAGCTGGGTGAGTTCGAAATCATGATTCAGGTGCACGCTGAAGTGGCGACCTCGGTCGCGATTCACATCGTCGCCGAGTAAGTTCTCGCGGGGCGTTCGCCCCGCTACTTCATTTTTGAGCCGAGGTTGTGCCTGCGGCTCTGTGACTCTTTGCTGCCATGCTGGCAGTTCCGATCTGCCACAGGTACTCTATCCGGCCGGTCGGCGCTTCGGCGTGCTCAGCATCCGTTCGATCCGACATGACTTGCAATACAAAAGGCACTACCTTGGAGTCGGTTAAATCCCAAGATCCGGACATCTCTCGGATCCGCATGCAGCCACAATCCGTCGAGGCCGAGCGCTCGGTGATCGGCGGTATCTTGCTGGCGCCTGAGAGCTGGGATGCCATTGCAGAACTGGTCGATGCCGGTGATTTTTATCGGCCCGAGCACCGGGCCATCTTCCGCCAAATCGCCACTTTGGTTGACCGCAACGAGCCAATTGATGTCATTACGGTCGCGGATCGACTGCTGGCCACCGGTGAGTTGGATGCGGCTGGCGGGCATACCTACCTGGCCGACCTGGTGGAACAGACGCCAACCGCGGCCAACGTCAGCGCTTACGCCCGAGCTGTGCGTGAGAGAGCGCTGTTAAGAAAGTTGATCAGTGCCGCACAGGATATTGCCACGGCAGGTTTCAATCCCGAGGGGCGCAGCGCTGAAGAGCTCGTAGACGAGGCCGAGCGCCTCATCATGACAGTCTCGGAGAGCGGTCCGAAAACCGGTGGCCCACGAGGTATGGGGCCGCTGCTGACGGGGGCCTTAGAGCGTATTGAGGAGCTCTACAACACTGGCGGCGACATCACCGGCTTGACGACAGGGTTTATCGATCTCGACAAGCGCACATCAGGTTTGCAGCCCTCTGATTTGGTGATTGTGGCGGGCCGGCCCTCAATGGGTAAAACCAGCTTTGCCATGAATTTGGTTGAAAACGCCGCCGCCCATACTAATAAACCCATTGTTGTGTTCTCGATGGAGATGCCGGCGGAACAATTGGTTGTGCGGATGATGTCGTCGCTGGGCAAGATTGATCAGTCTCGGTTGCGCAACGGCAAACTCCAGCAGGACGACTGGCCCAAGCTCTCTGCCGCCATGGCGAAGCTCAAAGACACGTCGATTTTCATCGACGACACGCCGGCGCTCACACCCACTGAAGTGCGCGCACGTGCGCGGCGGTTGTCACGAGAGCACGGCGATCTCGCCATGATCTTGGTGGATTATCTGCAACTGATGCGTGTCGCGGGTGCCGCTGAGGGCCGCACCGCCGAAATTTCAGAAATCTCACGTAACCTGAAGGCGATAGCCAAGGAGTTCCGCTGTCCCGTGGTGGCGCTCTCCCAGTTGAATCGGGCTTTGGAGCAACGCCCTAACAAACGCCCCGTGAACTCAGATTTGCGTGAATCCGGCGCCATCGAGCAGGACGCGGACGTGGTGATGTTCATTTACCGCGACGAGGTGTATCACGAGGACTCTCCCGACAAGGGTGTGGCCGAGATCATTATTGGCAAGCAGCGCAACGGCCCCATTGGGACCTGTCGCCTGGCGTTCCAGGGCGAATTCACGCGCTTTGAAAATCTGGCTCGAGACGACTATGCCGGTTACTGAGGCGGCGGCTCGCTCTGCGGACTGTAGGCCCGAGATCACCTCGCAATGAATCAGATGTCATCTCCCATTGATTTCGCCGCTTTACTCGAGATGCTGGGTGGCGATCCGCAGATCGTCGCCTCACTGCTCTCCAAATTTGTGGATGAATTAACCGCGGATCTGTCAGCCAGTGCGCAGGCGAGTGCTGATCAAGACGCCGAGGCGCTGCGGCAGATCGCGCATCGCATCAAGGGCACCAGCGCCAATTTGCATGCTTTGATGCTGTCAGCTGCCGCGCGCGAGCTGGAGCAGGCTTGCACCGAGGCAGATGCCTCGCTGATGACCATCAAGCAGCAAGTGATGGCTGATCAGGCGCGTTTCGTGCAAGGGGCGATCGAAAGCTGGAGCGCCGATAACTGAGGGAAAAGCTTCGAGGCAAGGTGCTTCAAAGACCGATTTCTTTCCGTAACCTCGCCAAATGGGTGACTTGCTCTTCTGTGCTGGGTGCGTCTTCCTGCGGTGCAGACAGCGCTACCCGCTCCGGGCCCTCCAGGATTTCGCCGCGCGCCGCGCGACTGACCCATCGCTCGTAGTGTTCCCGATAGACCGGCCAGGTCTTGGACTCGGGTTCTGTAGCCAGAAAGAACCAATCGCTGTCACGGCCTGCGAGATACACGGCCGCATGGCCCCAAGGCGCTTCCGTTTTGGGCGAGGGGGCTAGGCACGCCTCTTTGTAGGCGTCGTAGGGTGAGGGCAGTCCAAGGTCGCTCAGAGAGTGCCGGCACGCTTCGATCATCCGGTTCAGGGTGGGCAGGTAATCGCTATGTTCAATGGCGTGCTGTGCTGCGCGGAGGATGACCGCGCTTGGATAGGCTTCGAGTGCCTCCAGCCACAGGCGTTTGACCTGCTTCACCTGCTCGGCGTCTGACCAGGCCGCATAGTACTGGTTGTGGTAGTTGAGACGAAACAGCGCAAAGACCTGATTCAGGGCCTCGACCAATTGCGAGTCGGGCGGTTCTCGTGCTTCAGTTGGCCCAGCTGGTGTCGGTGAGGTCGTCGCTGAGACTTCGGTCCTTTGAGCGATGTCCTGCGCCAATGCTGCCGCGTCCTGTTTGTCCGCCATCCTGATCTCCATACCCTGCTGCCCGGCACTGCCGCTTGACGTGCTGCAGGAATTTGCTATTCCACGAGGTATGCACCTCGTTGCTGTCGACCCAGTACATCACAAACTCGGGCAGGAGCGCGCGGGCGTCCTGCTCGGGGATGCCGGCCAGACTCAGCGTTTCATAAACTGACGTGTCGGGCTCCCAGTTCCGGGGTATGCGTCTAGGTTCGGTGCTGTGGTGCATCTGGCTCGTGTGTTTAAGCCACCGCCTGCGCACATGCTCCACAAAACGGGTGTTCACCTCTTTTGGCGGGCCGCCGCGCTCGCTCCAGTACAGGATGAATTCGGCCCTGACAGATTCGGCAAACACGATGTCGATGTCGGCCTGGGCCAAAATATCGAGAGCGTCCTGACTGGGCACCCAGTCGCGACCAAAGGGCGAGGGCGGTGTGATTTCAAATGTGTTTGCGAGCCGCCGGTTATCTTGCTGTTGGGCATCGCGCCAGCGCGCCAGCACGTGTTGCCGAAACTGGGTATCAATTTCCTTTCCGCTCGCGGGGAGAAACTGCGCTCGGACTTGGTCGATAAAGCCCTTTGGAATGCCATGATTGAGCACCAATAGTTCTTCTAGCGCCGGGCTGAGCTGCCACCCTTGAGCGAGCCCATCGTAGCCTTCAGGCGTTGGGTTAGCGGTGGTGTTTGACCCCGAGCGGTTTGGGCTTTCGCTGCGGCTGTGATGTTCGCTCTCGATCGCGGTACCACTCAGGATAACGGTATCAGCGTTCTGACTCGGCAGCTTGTGGAGGATGCCCAGCGCCACTAATTTATCGATCAGCTGCAGAATATAGTCGATTGACCAGAAAGACAGCGCGCGTTGTAGCGCCTGCACCGATAGGGTGGTCCAGCCGTCTCGATCATCCAGTTGTGCGCCAATTTCCTGCAAGAGAACGGCCTCTTCCAAGCCGATGATTTCAGCCAGCTCGGGGGAGAAGGTCAGTTGTCGATCAGGAATGAGCGGCGCGGGTGGCATTTCGATGCGGTGAGGTTCAAGCGGTCTGATAGGATACCCACTTACCTGCACCAATACAGCAATTACCATCAGTTTCCGGAGAGTTTCGCGTGGCAAAGGCAAAAACCGCATTTGTCTGTAACGACTGTGGAGCGGATTTCCCGAAGTGGCAGGGTCAGTGCGGTGAATGCAACGCCTGGAACACCTTGTCTGAAATTCGCTTGAGCGCGCCCGCCGCCAAGAACAGCTCCGGGCGCTCGGCAGGCCGAACGGGTTTTGCCGGTAGTGTCGCAGCGGTGCAGCGGCTCGAGGACGTTGCGGTGGTGGATATGCCGCGCTTCAGTTCGGGTTTCGAGGAGTTCGATCGGGTACTGGGTGGTGGTTTTGTGCCAGGTTCCAGCATATTGATTGGCGGTCATCCCGGTGCAGGCAAGAGCACGCTGCTATTACAGACTTTGTGTCGCCTTGCCTCATACCATACCGCGCTCTATGTTACGGGCGAGGAGTCGCCTGAGCAGATTGCGCTGCGTGCCAGTCGCCTGAGTCTGCCAACTGATCAACTGCAGATCATGGCCGAGACCGACGTCGATAATATTCTAGCGACGGCTGAGTCGCTGAAACCCAAAGTGCTGGTAGTGGATTCGATTCAGGTACTGCACAGCGAAACCCTCACGTCGGCGCCCGGCAGCGTTTCGCAGGTGCGCGACTGTGCGGCGCAGCTGACGCGCTACGCAAAGCAAACGGGGACGGTATTGATTCTGGTCGGCCACGTCACCAAAGACGGCAGCCTGGCGGGTCCGAAGGTGCTTGAGCACATGATCGATTGTTCGATTTTGATCGAGGGTGACCATGATTCCCGCTACCGAACCCTGCGCGGGCAGAAGAACCGGTTTGGTGCGGTCAACGAGCTGGGTATTTTCGCCATGACCGATGCGGGCATGCGCGAGGTCAGTAATCCCTCTGCCATTTTCTTGGACCGCTCCGAGCACACTGCACCGGGGACCACCGTTGTGGTCGTTTGGGAGGGAACGCGACCGTTGTTGGTCGAGATACAGGCGCTCGTTGACGACAGTTCGCTCGGCAACCCCCGGCGCGTGACCGTAGGGTTTGAACAAAATCGGCTCGCGATGTTGCTGGCCGTGCTGCATCGGCACGGTGGCGTTCAGGTGGGCGATCAGGATGTTTTTGCCAACGTCGTGGGGGGTGTCCGGGTCATGGAGACCTCTGCCGATTTGGCGCTGCTGTTGGCAGTGGTTTCAAGCCTCCGCGACCGGTCGCTACCCCGTGATTGGGTGGTATTCGGCGAAGTGGGGTTGTCCGGAGAAATTCGGCCGGTGGCCAGCGGTCAGGAGCGGCTGGCCGAAGCGGCGAAGCACGGCTTCAAAGTGGCCATTGTGCCCAAGGCCAACGCGCCGAAAAAAGCCATCGCAGGCCTGAAGGTCATCGCTGTTTCAAGGCTCTCCGAAGCCCTCGAGGCCTGTCAGTGAGCCTTACTTAAGTTTGCGATGCTTAACGCGGCTCGGCACGGCAGCGTCTGCACCGACACGCTGCCGGTAGTCTTCTTCATACTCTGAGTAGTTGCCCTCGTGAAAGACGACGCCGCCGTCGTTTTCATAGGCCAGAATGTGGGTCGCGATACGATCCAGAAACCACCTGTCGTGAGAGATGACCAACGCTGATCCCGGGAATGCCAGTAGCGCTTCCTCCAGCGCACGCAGCGTTTCCACGTCCAAGTCATTGGTGGGCTCATCCAGCAACAGCACATTAGCACCTTGTTTGAGCAGCTTCGCAAGATGTAGCCGGTTGCGCTCACCTCACGATAAATCCTTCACGAACTTCTGCTGATCAGAGCCTTTGAAATTAAAACGCCCCACATAGGATCGAGAGGGCACTTCGTAGTTTCCGATACGGATGATGTCGAGCCCGTCGGAGACTTCCTCCCAAACGGTTTTGCTGCCGTCGAGGTCGTCGCGGGATTGGTCTACGTAGCCCAGCTCGACGGTGTCACCTACAGTGACCTCGCCACCATCCGGTGTTTCGAGGCCCATTAAAATTCGGAACAAGGTCGATTTGCCCATACCGTTGGCACCGATGATGCCGACGATACTCCCCTTGGGTACAACAAAGCTGACGTCGTCAAAAAGCAGCCTATCGCCAAAGGTTTTTCGGAGGCCGCTGACTTCGACGACCTTGTCGCCCAGCCGGGCGCCCGGGGGGATATAGATCTCGTTGGTTTCGTTGCGGCTCTGAAACTCTTGCGAGTTGAGCTCTTCGAATCGCTGCAGTCGCGCTTTGTTCTTGGCCTGCCTGCCCTTCGGGTTGGAGCGAACCCACTCGAGCTCAGCCTTGATGGCTTTCTGATGCGAGGCCTCCTGGCGTTGCTCCTGCTCGATGCGCTTTTCTTTGGCCTCCAACCAGTTGGAGTAGTTGCCTTCGTACGGGATGCCCCGGCCGCGATCCAGCTCAAGAATCCAGCCCGCCGCATTGTCGAGAAAGTAGCGGTCGTGGGTAATGGCCACCACAGTACCGGGGAAGTCCTCCAAAAAGTGCTCAAGCCAGGCCACCGATTCGGCGTCCAAGTGGTTGGTGGGCTCATCGAGTAACAGCATGTCGGGCTCAGAGAGGAGCAGCCGCGCCAAAGCGACCCGGCGGCGCTCACCCCCAGAGAGGGTGTCTACATGGACGTCCCACGGCGGCAATCGCAGGGCGTTGGCGGCAATGTCGAGTCGCGTGTCGAGGTTATGCGCATCCTTGGCTTGAATGATGTCCTCGAGCCGCGCCTGTTCCCTCGCCAGTGCGTCGAAATCGGCATCAGGCTCCGCGTAGTCTGCGTAGATTTTTTCAAGCCCAGCGAGGGCGTCGATGGCTTCCTGAACCCCTTCTTCAACATTACCCCGCACATCTTTGTCGCTATTGAGCTGCGGCTCCTGAGGCAGGTAACCAATCTTGATGCCGGGCTGGGGGCGCGCCTCACCTAGAATTTCGGTATCGATGCCCGCCATGATTTTGAGCAGAGTAGACTTACCCGCGCCGTTCAATCCGAGCACACCAATCTTGGCGCCTGGGAAAAAAGACAGCGAGATATCTTTCAGAATTTCTTTTTTCGGCGGGACGATCTTCCCGACGCGGTTCATGGTGTAAACGTATTGCGCCACTGCAAGACTCCGAGAATTAAGCGAGGGATCGAGCCTGGGTTGGCGGTTCCCACGGGGTGCTGAAAGAACGTGTTAACTGAGGGGGATGAGTTTACTGAAATGCTGACAGTTGTGCTGGGTAACGTGAGAGAGGCCGACGATAGTTGTGAAGCCCGCGTTGTAATGCCTGCTCTAGAAAGGCTTTGATTGTCTCTTTAGGGATTTCGTATTGAATCTGGGGGAGCGCAGAGCTGTGACGGTCCTTTGAGTAACCACTCGGAAGTTACTCTTCTCGAATTTCGACGATAGTCGACTTGATCACGTCCTCGAGCTTCTGTTCGGTCTCATTCCAAACCACAAGGCGTTCGCTGTCCGGATTGGCCGGTACGTCGGCCTCCCGAAACTCGATGGTTTTGGTCTCGCCTGTCTTCCAGTGCTTAAAGGTCATAAACTTTTTGGGCACGCTCAACATTTCCTCACGTTGTCTGACCATTCGCTACTGTGAACTCATACGGTGAGTTGTTGCCCCTGGAGCACCGAGCCACTCAAAAGCGACCGCAATGTTCCCATGAGGTGAACCCTGCTGCTGAGTGCCACTATCCCAAGCAAAAACCGAAACACAATAGATGTCTATCTGGATGACCGATCAGGTCGGCCTGCTTTTTTTTACTTTCTGATTGCCCTGGCTTTGAGACCTTCAAATCGCAATTGGTGCGTTACTGGGGTCCTGCTCTTCCTGGTAGTCAGAGGGCATCAGCTCTTCGTGAAAGGACTCAGCTTCAAAGGTGTCTTCGTCAAGAATGCCGGCGATATGGAAGAGCGCGTCACCTGCGTAAACCAGCGGCAAGTTGGATCGACCAATAATGACGCCGGCAGCGGGCGCGATAACCTCCGTTTCGTCTATGCCGAGAGGATCGGCGATCAAGCCGATCACCTGTCCTTCGCTGACTTGTGCCCCGAGAGGCACCAGTATCCGATGGATGCCACTTGCAGGCGCCCTCAGCCACTGGGTACGGCGGCTGAAAATGGTCTTTGTGCGTGCATTGGAGCGGCTTTTGCGCATCATCCCCAGATGACGCATTACGTTTACGACGCCTTTTACGCCGGCGCGAATATAGACCTCATCAAAGCGCAGCGCCTCGCAGCTCTCGTAGAGGATAACCGGCACGCCCAACTCGGTCGCGCAGTGGCGTAACGACCCATCTCTGACCGCAGAGTCAATGACCAGTGGGGCGCCAAACGCCTCGGTCATGGCCCGCACTGCCGGGTCGCTCAGTTCCGCACGGATCTGCGGGAAGTTGCTGCGGTGCCTGCCGCCCGTATGCAGGTCGATGCCGTGAGTACAGTTCGACACGATTTCCTGCATAAAGGTATGAGCAACACGCCCGGTTAGAGATCCGCTAGCCGAGCCGGGAAAGCTGCGGTTTAAATCTCTGCCGTCAGGTAAATATCGCGAGTGAGAGATTACGCCATATACATTGACGATCGGAATCGCGACCAGGGTGCCCCGCAACTTCTTTGCATCGACGCGTTTAATTACCCGGCGGATGATTTCGATGCCGTTGATTTCATCGCCGTGGATGGCGGCGCACACAAACAGTGCCGGGCCAGCATGTGGCCCATGAATCACATGCGCCGACATGGCTAGATCATCGTGCGCGTAGGTAGGCGCCACGGGTATTTCTACTGTGCGCGACTCTCCGGGAGCGATGACAGCATCGCCGATCTTAAATTGCATGGCTGCTTTCACAGCGTTGCCGTGGGGTACAGACATCCTGCTACCCCTTCACTCGACGCTTCGATTTGCCGGTGTGCACGTGAGATTCGATGAATTCGATGACCTTGCCCGCTACGTTGACTCCGGTTGCTTCCTCGATACCTTTGAGGCCGGGCGATGAATTCACTTCCATGACTAGTGGTCCACGATCGGACCTGAGAATATCGACGCCTGCAACGTTAAGCCCCATGGTTTGAGCGGCCTTGATAGCGGTCCTGCGCTCCAGTTTAGTGAGATTAGTGAGCCGGGCACTGCCCCCGCGATGCAGGTTGGAGCGGAATTCGCCTGCCGCTGACGTCCGCTCCATCGCCGCCACGACCTTGCTGCCGATGACAAAGCATCTGACATCAGACCCACCTGCTTCTTTGATAAATTCCTGTACCAGAAAGTCCGCGCCCAATTCCTTGAACGCCTCGATCACTGACTCGGCTGCTTTCGCAGTCTCCGCCAGCACGACACCGCGCCCTTGTGTGCCTTCGAGCAGCTTGACCACAACAGGGGCGCCGCCCACAAGCTGAATGAGCTGTCGGGTATTGGAAACATCGTGGGCAAAGCCGGTCGCCGGCATGCCGAGCCCCTTTCGAGAGAGCAGTTGCAGCGCACGTAGCTTCGACCGCGACCGCCCCAGGGGAATAGAACCTACCAGCGAGTAGGTATCCATCATCTCGAATTGTCGAATGACCGCAGTACCGTAGTTGGTGACGGACGCACCGATACGAGGAATGATGGCATCCAAATGCTCTAGCTCCTGCCCTCGATACCACACTGAAGGCTTGGCGGAGCTGATATCCATGTAGCACTTCAGCGTATCGATGACTCGGCATTCATGACCGGAAGCCAATGCCTCCTCAAGGAGTCTGGAGGTGCTGTAGAGTTTGGGATTACGCGACAGAATGCCGATTTTCATGGTGTTTCTGGGGGGCGATAACGATCGCCACCTTGCAAAAAGGAGCGCCGAGGCAACACCGAGGCATCTCTCGGGAGGGCGGTGCGGCCGAGTAACATTGGAAACTGCAAAGTACTGCGATCGGTGAGCGTGATATCGATTGGCGCGCGGTACTCGCCAATGTGCACGGTGCTCCTTACTACCGCGCGCCGCTCTGTTTTGCCGCCCGAATCGGTGACCTCCCGGAAGTCTATAATTCTGGCCTCGCAGAGGCTGCCGATGTCAGCTGATCCGGCGACAGCGCAGACACGAAATCTCACCCAGTCGACCCCATTTTTTTCAAAGAAATGAATGTCTCCAGCGTGGAGTGCACTGGTTTTGGCACCGGTATCGACCTTGACCTTGATCCACGACAGGCTTAGGTCTGGCAAGGTTAACCATTCGCGCCAGCCGACTCGCAGTGGCGAGTTCAAGTCCCATTTCCCACCGATCGCCCTCGTCCGATACCGTAGTACTCGATATCCAACTCCTCCATCAACGCCGGATTGTAGAGATTACGGCCATCGATGATGACAGGTGATGCCAACCGGCATTTGATGTCCTCGAAGTCCGGAGCCCAAAAGGCCTTCCACTCGGTACAGATGACCAGGCAGTCAGCGTCGTCGATGGCGTCTTCTTTGCTGTCGCAGTACGTCATATCCTCGCGCTGCCCATAGAGCTGCTCACAGGCGGTCATCGCCTGCGGATCAAAGGCTTTAACCCGGCCACCGGCCGCCCAGATTGCCTCAACCAGCACCCGGCTGGGCGCCTCGCGCATGTCGTCAGTGTTGGGCTTGAAAGAGAGGCCCCAGACCCCAATGGTCCGCCCAGTCAGGTCCGAGCCAAAGCGGTGCATCACATGATCTGGGAGCTTGCGCTTCTGCCTCTCATTGGTGACATGTACCGCGGGCAGTATCTGTGCATCGGTGCCACTTTGCTTGGCGAGGTAGTCGAGTGCTTGCACGTCCTTTGGGAAGCAGGAGCCCCCATAACCGGCGCCCGGGTAGATGAACTGGTAGCCAATACGCGGATCTGACCCCATGCCCTTGCGCACCAGCTCTACATCTGCCCCAACGGCCTCTGCGATATTGGCGATTTCATTGATAAAGCTGATTTTGGTGGCCAGCATGGCATTGGCGGCATACTTGGTGAGTTCGGCACTGCGCGGATCCATGAACATCATTTTGTCGTGGTTGCGATTGAACGCCTCGTACATGCGCCGAAACTCTCTGACTGTGTCTTCTGAGCGTGCCCCCACAATGATACGGTCAGGCCGCAGCGCGTCGGCCACCGCAGAGCCCTCTTTAAGAAACTCCGGGTTGGAGCAGACCTCAAACGGTATGTCTGCACCGCGCGCGGTCAGCCCCTCGGAGATCACTTGAGCGACCCGGTCTGCGGTGCCAACCGGCACCGTTGACTTGTTGACCACGACTTTTCGCTTGGTCATATAAGCAGCGATACCCTCCGCTACCGACACGACATACTGCAGATCTGCGCTGCCGTCGGCTGCCGACGGCGTGCCCACGCAGATAAAAAGATAGTCGCTACTCTCAACGGCGTCGCGGGTATCGTCGCAAAAGCGAAGCGTCTGTTGGGCGAGTCCTGCCTGAACCAGCTCATTTAGTCCCGGCTCATAAAACGGAACGTTTCCCGCGGCTATCTTCTCGATGCGAGCCGTATCGACATCCATGCAGGTGACTTGATGGCCCACCTCGGAAAACACCGCCGCCTGAACCAAACCGACATAGCCGCTGCCGAAAATCGAGATCCGCACTGTGTTTCCCCTTAATCCAAGCGCCACATCGTAAACGTAAAGCCGTTACGGTTTGTAGTGTCACAATGACAAAACCCTGACGCGGGAGCCGTGTTCAGCTAATATTCTCTCCTCATTGAATCACTAAGGCGATGGCTTTGCCGTCTCCCTCAGCAGGAACCCGACATGAATCAAGCTGCTACCCATTTGTCGCAGTATCTGGATAGCGATAACCAGACCATTGAAGCCTTTGACACCGAACTGTGGTCCGCCATGAGTGCCGAGACCGTTCGACAGGAAGAGCACATCGAGTTGATCGCTTCGGAGAACTATTGCAGTCCTCGGGTGCTGGAAGCCCAAGGCTCCGTGCTCACCAACAAGTATGCCGAGGGTTACCCCGGTAAACGTTATTACGGTGGCTGCGAATTTGTTGATCAGGCTGAGACACTGGCCATTGAGCGCGCTAAGGCATTGTTCGGCGCAGATTTCGCCAACGTCCAGCCACACTCGGGGTCCAGCGCCAATATTGCGGTGTTTCAGGCGCTCCTGAAGCCCGGCGATACGGTTCTGGGAATGAGTCTTGCCGATGGTGGGCATCTGACCCACGGCGCTTCGGTGAATTTCTCGGGCAAAATCTACAACGCGGTGCAGTATGGCATTGATAACGAGACCGGCTTGATCGATTACGATGCGGTCCGCGATTTGGCGGTAACTCATAAGCCTAAGCTCATTATCGGCGGGTTTTCGGCTTATAGCAGGATCCTCGATTGGGCCATATTCCGCGAGATCGCCGATGAAGTAGGGGCTTATCTGTTGGTGGATATGGCCCACGTTGCGGGTTTGGTGGCTGCGGGTGTTTATCCCAGCCCGATCCCCCACGCCGATGTCGTCACAACGACAACCCACAAGACACTCCGGGGCCCGCGTTCCGGGCTGATTCTGGCGCGTGCCAATGAGGCGCTCGAAAAACAGTTCAACTCCGCCATTTTCCCGGGCGCACAGGGTGGCCCGTTGATGCACGTGATTGCCGCCAAGGCTGTTGCTTTTAAGGAGGCGATGGCACCGGAATTTGTTGATTATCAAAAGCAGGTGATCCGTAACGCCCAGACCATGGCGCAGACCTTCGTCGAGCGGGGACACAAGATTGTCTCAGGCGGTACCGATAATCATTTGATGCTGCTTGATTTAATCGGTAAGGAATACACCGGTAAAGATGCGGATGCAGCCTTGGGTGAGGCGTATATCACCGTCAACAAGAATGCTGTACCCAACGATCCGCGCTCACCTTTTGTGACCTCGGGTTTGCGGCTTGGCACGCCGGCTATCACCACGCGGGGTTTTGGCATCGATGAGACCGCGCTGCTGACCGGTTGGATCTGTGACGTGCTGGCCTCTTTGGAGGCAGGTGACTCGGATACGGTCATCCCGATAGTGCGTGATCAGGTCAAGGCGCTCTGCGCCAAGATGCCAGTTTACGCCAGTTGAGTCAGCCGGTGTCCAGCTGACGCCGTCCGCGCTATGCACTGCCCCTTTTGCAGTACCGACGAAACCAAGGTCATTGACTCTCGCTTGGTGGCAGAGGGTGCGCAGGTTCGCAGGCGTCGAGAGTGTCTGAGTTGCACTGAGCGGTTCACCACTTATGAAGCTGCCGAGTTGGTGTTGCCACGCATCATCAAACAGGACGGCAGTCGAGAACCCTTCGATGAAGAGAAGCTCCGCGCCGGGTTACTGCGTGCTTTAGAGAAGCGCCCGGTGTCGGTGGAGAGCATCGAGGCCGAGATCGATCAGCTGAAACATCGTTTACGCGCCACGGGAGAGCGAGAAATCAAGTCGCTGCAGGTGGGCGAGCGAGTGATGGAATCCCTCAAGGCGCTCGATCACGTGGCATATGTGCGTTTCGCATCGGTGTATCGCAGTTTTCAGGACCTCGCTGAATTCCGGGATGCCATTGAGTCACTTGAGGCTGAGCCGACTCAGGGCGAATCAACGTGAGCGATGCGCAGGATCGCGCCTTTATGGATTGTGCGATCGAGGCGGGCCGTCAGGCTCGCTACTGGTCGGCACCTAATCCGCCCGTGGGCTGTGTCTTGGTGCGCGATGGTCAAATCTTGGGGTCGGGATATACCCAGCCGGATGGCGACGCGCACGCCGAGATCATGGCATTACGCGCTATCGAGCGGGCGAACAGTGCCACGGCCTATGTCACATTGGAGCCATGTAGCCATGAGGGTCGAACCGGACCCTGCGTCTCGGCACTGATTGAGGCGGGCATCAGTCGGGCCGTCATCGCGGTAGAGGATCCCAACCCGGAGGTTTCGGGCCGAGGGATCGCCGCGCTGAGAGAGGCGGGTATTCAGGTCGATGTGGGCATTGGAGCCGAGCAGGTCGCGGAGGATCTTGCTGGTTTTCTCCTGCGAATGCGTCGTGGCCACGGTCGCATTACTTTGAAAATTGCCGCTTCGCTAGATGGTCGCACCGCCATGGCCTCAGGAGAGAGCCAGTGGATAACGGGTGAACTGGCCCGGCAGGATGTGCAGCGACTCCGTGCAGAATCGGATCTGATTGTCACCGGCATTGGCACCGTCTTGGCCGACGACTGCCGACTGACCCTGCGTGGCGAGGCGTTGCCGCTGGACACTGAGGCCAAAGCGCGTGCCTTGGCTTACCCCCCGGCGCGGATGGTGCTGGACTCCCAAGCGCGTATACCGTCAGACGCCCGAGTCTTGCAGGGCGCCACGACGACCGTCGTCACCACTCAACCCTCGAGCCTGAGTGACAGGGTGCGCGTATGCCGGCTGCCTGCAGATGAGGCAGGGCGAGTGGATTTTGCAGCTTGGATCTCGTTGCTGGGCGAAGAGCGCTACAACGAGATTTTGGTTGAGGCCGGTCCAACCCTGTCAGGCGCTCTGGTACAAGCGGGCTGGGTAGATCGGCTCATCATTTATCAGGCGCCGACGTTATTGGGCGACGGCGCACGCGGCATGACGGGTCTGATGTTGGATCAGTTGTCAGACGCGATATCACTTCACTTCAAAGAAGTGACCCGCCTTGGGCCGGATCTGCGTATTATTGCGACCCCGACAAGCCGCAGGGCTGTGTAACAGCCACTGGTTATCGCGTCTCATCAGGAGCCATCGTGTTCACAGGAATTATTCAGGCCGTTGGCCGTATCGCAGAGATTGACGCTGGCGAGCAGGACATCCGGTTGCGTATCGAGACCGGCAAGCTACCGCTGGCCGATGTGGCCCTGGGCGACAGTATTGCGACCAGCGGCGTGTGTCTGACCGTGACCGAATTGCCCGGTGACGGATTCTGGGCAGACGTGTCTCCCGAGACGCTCTCGCTGACCTCGTTAGGCAGCAAGGGGGTGGGCGATGCGGTCAATCTCGAGACGTCTCTTACCCTGAGCACCCCACTTGGTGGCCATTTGGTGAGCGGCCACGTCGACGGTGTGGGGTATATCGAGCAAATCATGGAGGATGCACGATTCTGGCGGGTCAAAGTGGCCGCGCCCGACAATCTCGCACGTTATATCGCCATGAAAGGTAGCATCTGTGTGGATGGCACCAGTCTGACGGTGAATCAGGTTGACGGATCTGCGTTTGAGCTCACCATCATCCCCCAGACATGGGAGGAGACCGTATTTAGCGAGTACGTTGCAGGTAGCCCCGTCAATCTCGAGGTCGATGTGATCGCTCGCTACCTCGAACGGCTTATGCAGTTCGACAATTCAGAGAGCGGGTGAATCGCCGTGAGCGATAGCGCCAACATCGATAAGGTCCTCAGCGAACTCCGCCACGGGAACAGCTGTTTAATGCTGAATGAAAACAGCGCAGGCGGCATGACCGGTTTTGTTGTGGCGGCGGCTGAACATTGCGCGGCTGACCATATTGCCTTTATGGCCCGTCAGGCACGGGGGCTGGTGTGTCTGGCGCTCACGCCGCAACGCTGTGCTGAGCTCGAGCTGCCGCTGATGGTGGAGGGCGATGATTCGCTGTCACCTTTTACCCTGTCAATAGAGGCCGCGACGGAGATTGATACCGGCATCTCTGCGGCGGATCGGGCGCGGACGGTTCAGGTGGCGGTCGATACCGCCAGCCAGCCCGCAGATCTGGTCCAGCCAGGTCATATTTTTCCCATCGCTGCCGCTACGGGGGGCGTGCTGACTCGCACGGCGCCAGCAGAGGCAGCGATTGACCTCACTACACTCGCGGGTTTGCTCCCCGCGGCCGTTTTCACTGAAGTGCTGGATGCTGAGGGCGCGGTTGCCGGTGCGGACTATCTCATCGCTTTTGCCGAGCGGCATCAGCTGGTGGTCGGTCAGGTATCGGATTTGGTGACCTATCGGTTGGCGAATCAGAAAACCATTCAGGCAGTGCGCAAAGGGGTGCTGGATAGTCGCCACGGGAGCTTCGAGGTCACCGCCTATCAAGATGCGACACAGGGTCGGGTTCATTTGGCGCTCAAAAAGGGAGAGATCAAAGCGGACTCGCCAACACTGGTGCGCGTGCATGTCACAGCGGTGTTTCGTGATTTAGTGGGCACTACGCTTGATGGTCACGCGTCATGGTCTTTCGATGAGAGCCTGAGTGCGATCTCTGAGGCGGAGGCAGGGGTATTGGTGCTGTTGAGCAAGCCTGAGACAGCCGAAGATCTGCTACACGGTATCGACCGACTTTTGGGTGAACCGGAACCCGATTCGATGGCCAGCCCAGATGCCTACAACCAGATCGGCATGGGCGCCCAGATATTGCGTGACCTCGGTGTTGGGCAGATTCGCTTGATGGGTGCTCCCCTCAAGTACAATGCCCTGGCGGGGTTCGGCTTGGAGGTGATCGATTTTGTTGCACCGCCCGATACCTCTGAATCTCATTGAAGGGTGAGCAGCATGTCAGGTAAGGGAATCGACAATTCTCCGGCGCAGGTACCAGCCAATGATGGTGGATACGTCATTGTCTTGACCCGTTGGAATGACGACATCGTTAGCGGGCTGCTTAAAGGCGCACTGCGGGCACTTGCTGATACTGGCATCCCCTCCGAAAACGTGCGGGTCGAGAGGGTCCCAGGCGCTTTTGAGATCCCGCTGGCCTGTCAGGCTGCAACAGAACGAGTTGACTGTGATGCGGTGATCGCTTTGGGTGCGGTTATCCGCGGTGGAACACCCCATTTCGAATACGTGGCGGGGGAGTGCACTCGCGGTATCGGTGAGGTGGCGCTGCGGAGCGGCAAGCCCGTTGCCTTCGGTGTGCTCACGGTGGACACGCTGGCGCAGGCTCAGGAGCGCTCAGCCGACAACGATGAAAACAAGGGTGCCGAGGCGGCCATGAGTGCGGTGGAAATGGTCAACCTGCTGCGGGATCTGAGAGACTGATGTCTGAGCACAATCCTTTGGCCGCTCAGCGACGCAAAGCCAGACACTATGGCTTGCAAGCGTTGTATCAGTGGACCCTGTCGGGTGCCAGCCCTTCCGACATTGAGGCAGAATTCAGAGTCGACAACGACTTTCAACATACCGACGGTGAATACTTTAACGCCTTGTTATGCGGCGTGATCGCCGATGTCGAGGCGCTGGAGTTGGTATTCGAGCCGGCGCTCGACCGGGGGCTTGATGACCTTGACCCCATCGAGCGAAACCTGCTGCGCTTGGGAACCTTTGAGCTGAGGGACCGCATCGACGTACCGTATAAAGTGGTGATCAGTGAAGCAGTGGCGCTGGCTAAAAAATTTGGTGCGACGGATTCTCATCGCTACATTAACGGTGTACTCGACAAGATATCTCGAGAGCTGCGCACCGTGGAGCGTGCGCAAGACAGTTAATGGCGAACGGTGAGTTCTCGCTGATTCAGCAATACTTCGTGGGGCTGGGCGAGGGCCCATTCGTTGAGCGAGGGGTTGGCGACGACGCCGCCACGCTCAGGGTCCCTGCAGGGCACGTGTTGCACGTATCGACCGATACCGCGCTGGTCGATGTGCACTTTCCATCTGATTTGCCAGCCGCCGATATGGCTTATCGAAGCGTGATGGCCGCCGCCAGTGATCTCGCGGCAATGGGCGCGCAACCCATGGCACTGCTACTGTCTCTGACCCTACCTGCGGTCGAAAAGGACTGGCTGCAACAGTTTACAGCGGGCTTGAAAGCCGCTTGCCGCGAGACCGGATTACCGTTAGCAGGTGGTGATACCACCCGGGGTGCTTTGTCGCTGACTGTCACGGTGTTGGGGTCCACGCCAGAGTCACAGTTCTTGACGCGGGGGGGCGCGAAGCCCGGCGATCGACTGTGCGTGAGTGGCACCCTGGGTGATGCAGCGGCGGGGCTTTCGATCTTGAAAGGCGAGGTCTCGATGAGGTGCCCCGATGCGGAACAGGCCCTGCGGGACCGTTTTGCACGACCCACGGCCCGATTAACACTGGGGCAAGCACTCAGAGGCATTGCCTCTGCGGCCATCGATATTTCAGACGGACTGCTGGCAGATGCTGGCCACCTCGCGACGGCAAGCGATATCGGCATCGAAATAGACAGTGCGCAGATCCCACTCTCGGATGCCTTACGATCGCTCGATGACACCGAGCAAGCCTTGCGTTGGGCTTTGGCGGGAGGCGATGACTATGAGCTGTTATTCTGCCTGTCGCCTTTGGCAGCCTTGCCGGCGGGATGTACCGAGATTGGTCGTGTTGTCGCCGGAAGCGGGATAAGCTGTGACGTGATGCCAGAGCAGCTCGGATATGATCACTTTACCCACTGACCCGCCCGTCGCGCGGATCGACAGTCTGGCAACCCTCATTGCCAGCGGTTTCGGCTCGGGGTTGGCACCGGTCGCGCCCGGTACCGCAGGTAGCGTGGCGGCCGCTCTTGCCCTCGCGCTCACGCTAGGTGCCCCGCTAACGCTTCATTGGACACTTTGGTTGGCCTCAGTGGGGTTGGCGATTTGGTCCGCGGGCAATGCAGGCCGGGCCTGGGGGGTGATCGATCATCCAGCGATTGTGATCGACGAGGTTGTGGGCCTCTGGGTGGCGATATTGATTCCCATGACCCTGCTGACTGGCCCCCAGTCGGGCTGGGTACTAGTGATGGGCGCGCTGCTGCTATTTCGACTGTTTGATATCGCCAAGCCATGGCCAGTCAATCAGCTCGAACGGTCCGTGAGCGGTGGCTGGGGGGTGGTGCTCGACGATGTCGCCGCGGGGGTGATGGCGGGGTTTTCGCTGACAGCGCTTCTGATCGGGCTGTCATTCCTCTGATTCGTCGAGACTGACGCCCTAGGTGTTGCGATGCACCATCGCATTCGCCAGCTGTCGTAAAGGCTCAGCACGCTCACCAAACATAGAGAGCGCCGTCAGCGCGTCATTCAGCAAAGTGTCCGCTTCGGCGCGGGCGCCTTCCAGACCCAGCGTACTCACGTAGGTCGACTTTTGTGCTTGCTCGTCTTTACCCGCAGTCTTACCCAATGAGCTGCTGTCGCCTGTGACATCCAAGACGTCATCGGTCACCTGAAAGGCCAGCCCGATCGAGCGGGCAAAAGTCGCTAGCGCGGCGCGTTGTTCACGCGATGCGTCGGCGCAGATCGCGCCCGCTTCGGCAGCAGCTGCGATCAAGGCTCCGGTTTTCAGCCGATGGATATCGCGAAGCGCCTCCACCGAGACACGCTGCTGCTCGGCCGCCAAGTCGAGTGCCTGGCCGCCAACCATGCCATTGAAGCCCACTGCAATGCTGACCAGTCGCACAAGTTCAAGTCGCTGGTCGGCGGTTAACGAGTCAATCTCCGCGAGCCGCTGAAAAGCGGCGGCCTGCAGCCCATCCCCGGCGAGAATAGCGGTGGCTTCATCAAACGCGCAATGCAAGGTCGGCTGACCTCTCCGCAGGTCGTCGTCATCCATCGCGGGTAGGTCATCGTGAACCAGTGAGTAGGTGTGCAGTAACTCAATGGCTTCTCCCACGCTCGTCGCGGCGGCGACCGGTTCGCCCGCCACCAGCTCCGCGCAGGTCACGGTCAATTGGCTACGCAATTGTTTACCCGGTTGTTGTGCGAGGTAGGTAAGGGCCTCGGCGAGTTTCGGGTCGGGGCAGTTGAGCCAGGCGAACGCGGTCATTGGCGCATCACGCCTCGTCCGCCGCATCATCCTCCTCGGTCAGCGTGCCATCCGCCGCGACCTGAGCAACGCGTTGTTCCGCCGCTTCAAGCGTCTTCTGGATGTGACTGCCGAGCTTGACGCCTCGCTCGTAGAGCACCAACGCGGCTTCCAATTCAATTTCTGGATCTTCGAGTTGCTCCACCAATTCACTGAGCTCAGTCATTTGTTGGGTGATGCTGGGGGTATCCTGCTTGGAGGTTGCTTTGGCCACGCGATCTGCTCCGCAAGAGGTGAGGCTAAAGCGCCTGCTGATTTTGACCGGCAGCGAGTGGACTCGCAGACAAAGGCGCCGAGATCTGATCCATGGCAAAACCTTCTGCGGCGGCAATGATACTGTCGGACGTCAAGCCGGCAAGTTGACGACATTCACCTTGCCCCGCGTGAGCGATGAACGCATCCGGAATCCCTACATGCCTCACAGCGCGGTCAATCTTGGACTCAGCGAGCCACTCCGCCACACCACTGCCGGCGCCACCGGCGATGGCATTTTCCTCGAGCGTTATGAAGCACTCGTGCTGGCTTGCCAACGAGCGGAGTAGGTCGACGTCAAGAGGCTTTACCCAACGCATGTCGACCACGGTCGCGCCTAGCGCCTCGCCCGCTAGCATGGCCTGATCCAGCAACACACCAAAATTCAGTATGGCGACCCCGCTACCTTCTCGAATGACCTGCGCTTTTCCAATCTCCAGGGTGGAGAGGGCCGGGTCAATGGCCACTCCACAGCCCTCGCCCCGGGGGTAGCGCACTGCAGCGGGACCATCATGAAGCCAGGCGCTCTGTAACATCTGACGGCATTGGTTTTCATCGCTCGGCGCAGCAATCACCATATTAGGGATGCAGCGCAAGTAAGAGAGATCGAAGGTGCCATGATGCGTTGGGCCGTCCTGCCCCACCAATCCGGCGCGATCGATCGCCAGCGTGACGTCCAGCCCCTGGAGGGCGACGTCATGGATCAGCTGGTCGTAGCCACGCTGCAGAAAGGTTGAGTAAATCGCCAGAACAGGTTTCAGGCCGTCGCATGCCATGCCTGCGGCCAGCGTCACGGAGTGCTGCTCGGCAATCGCGACGTCGTAAAAGCGATCGGGATACTGCTGCGCATAGGCCACCATGCCGGAACCTTCACACATCGCGGGAGTAATCCCCACCACGCGACGATCCTGTGCGGCTAAATCACAAATCCACTGACCGAACACGTCTTGATATTTGGGCGCCTTAGGCTTGGCAGGCACGGCAGCCTTGGCCGGCTTCGCGGGCTCAAGTTTGTTGATGGCGTGATAGCCAATGGGGTCTCGTTCGGCCGGTGCGAAGCCTTTGCCTTTGACGGTGCGAATGTGCAGAAACTGAGGGCCCTTGAGTTCTGCCATGACATTCAAGGTGTTGACCAGCTGCGGCAGGTCGTGTCCGTCCAGCGGGCCGATATAGTGCCAACCCAGCTCCTCAAACATGGTGCCCGGCGCGACCATGCCCTTCATGTGTTCCTCGGTCTTCTTGGCGAGATCCCAGGCGCCTCGCACATGCTCGAGAATTTTCTTGGAGCCCTCGCGCAACGCGGTGTAGGTCTTACTGGCCCAGATCTTGGCAAAGTAGGTCGCCAGACCTCCCGTATTGTGGCCGATCGACATCTGGTTATCGTTCAGGATCACCAGCATATTGGGGCGCTCATGACCGGCATGCGCCAATGCCTCAAAGGCCATACCGCCGGTGATGGCACCGTCGCCAATTACGGCGATGACCTTGCGATCAATGCCCTGATTCTGCGCGGCCAGTGCCATACCCATCGCAGCGGAAATGCTGGTAGAGGAGTGGCCAACACCGAAGGTGTCATAGGGGCTCTCGGAGCGCTTTGGAAACCCGGACAGGCCCTCGAGCTGTCGCATGCTGTTCATGCGATCGCGCCGGCCAGTCAGAATCTTGTGCGGATAGGTTTGGTGCCCGACGTCCCAGACAATGCGATCGTGAGGGGTGTTGAACACGTGGTGAAGTGCCACTGTCAGCTCCACCACGCCCAGCCCCGCACCGAAGTGGCCACCGGTGCCTGCGACCGAATACAGCAGGTCATGACGTAACTCGTCGGCGAGTCGAACCAAGTCCTGAGTGTCGAGCCCGTTCAATGCCCCCAAATCGGAAGAGACAGTATCCAGCAGCGGCGTTTCAGGGCGGGTTGTCGGCAGTTCCTCGATCATGCCGAAGATCATACCCCAAGTGCCGGTTTAAGCGACGCCCTAAATCTCCGCGTCGTCAGGAGGGATCAAATTGTTTTCTCAGGCGCTCGAGCGCTTTCCGTTCGTGCTTGCCCGGCTTTTGACTGGGTCGCGCCAATGAACCGGCAGCTTTGCGAGCCTCGGCGGCGCGGGCTCGACGCAACGTGCTCTCTTCGGTTTCTTCATATAGGGTTTGCGCAATCGGGGCCGATCGTCGTTGCTCACTGGTGCCTTTCACCACTATCTCTCTTTCATCCCACCCTTGACGGATGCGCAGTGTGTCCCCGGGGGAAATTTCTCGGGAGACTTTGACGCGCTGGCCCTCGAGTTGCACCTTTCCGCCCTCGATCGCGGTCTTGGCGAGCGTCCGGGTTTTGAAGAAACGGGCGGCCCATAACCATTTGTCGATGCGGACTTTACTGCCGCTTTGGTCACTGTCAGTCAATGCTTGGCAAGCCCTCGAGGATCTCTTCGAAGTGATGTATCGCTGGATAACGTGTTTCTTCCCTGACGGGTAATGTTGAATCCGGCTGACGCAAGGTCAACAGATGTGCGACGCCATAGACCTGCGCGGCGTCTAGCACGTACTCCGAATCATCAATGAAAAGCGTGCGCTGTGGGTCAAACGGTCGCTCGTTCATCAGCGATGTCCAAAACGCCGGCGTCTCCTTTGGCGTGCCAAAATCATGAGAGCTGATCATGCAATCAAACCACTGTGCCAGAGGCAGTTGCTGTGCCTTCATCTCCAGTGTCACCGGGTGGGCATTGGTGATGAGCACCACGTCGAGATGACTCGCTTTCAGGTGCTGCAGAAATATCTCCGATTGTGGGCGCCAGCGAATGCCTTCGGTGTAGCCTTCTTTGATCGTTGGGATATCCAGATCCAGCCTACGTGACCAAAAATCGAGGCAATACCAATTGAGGCGGCCGCGCTCACCGGCAAATACGGGTGCCAACGCCGCTTGGCTAGCGGCCACATCGAGTCCTCTCTGGCGACCCCATTCTCCCGGAACAACGGTTCCCCAAAAGTGGTTGTCGAACTCCAGATCAAGCAGCGTGCCATCCATGTCCAGCAGAATGGTGTCCAACTGTGTCCAGTCGATGCCCTCTACCGAAAGGCAGGAGGCTACAGTCATTGCCATCGGGTGCTACCCTGTCGAGATGAGCGATGATCACTATAGCGGGAACTCCGGTCTCGATGCGATGTTGCGCGAGACGAAACTGGCGCTTCCCGAATTAATCGAGTCACTGCGAGCCTTGGCGGCGGACGCGTCGCAGTGCATTCTCGACTTGTATGCGGTTGCGGGGGAAGTAGCAGTCAGTCAAAAGTCTGATGCGAGCCCCGTGACCGAAGCCGATCATGCTTCGCATCGTTTGATTTGCGAGGGGTTGAATGGGTTGACCCCGACGATCCCCATTCTGTCCGAAGAGTCCACCTTGGAGCAGCTAATTGGTCGCCGGGATTGGCCACTCTGCTGGATGATTGATCCGTTGGACGGCACGCGAGAATTTCTCGAGGGCACTGGCGAGTTCACGGTCAATATTGCCTTGATCGTCGAGGCCGAAGCGGTCCTGGGGTTGATTGCGGCGCCCAATCGAGGGTACGTCGATTTCGGGGTGCCCGACTGGGGCGCACAACGCTACCCGTTGTTTGCTGGCGGTGACGCAGAGGCTTTGGTCACGCGCTCACTCGATACGGCGCGCCCGCTGGTGATGTCTGCAAGCGCACGTCACCGAGAGGAGCGGGTACAAGTGATGCTGGGTCGACTGTCTGAGCTCGCGAAGGGTGCCGAGCGTCTGGACGCAGGCAGTGCACTGAAATTCTGTGACGTGGCATCAGGCGTAGCGGATGTGTATCCGCGTACTTCGCCTTGCTATGAATGGGATCTGGCAGCTGGCGATGCGCTCGTGCGGGCAGCGGGTGGGCGTGTTACGACATTGGAGGGGGCGCCGGTCCGTTACAACCAGTGGGATAGCCTGAAGGCGCCGAAGTTTGTCGCGGCCGCTGACGCCAACGTGAACTACCTGGAGTTGATGCCCGACCCGGATCTTTGATGCCAGTGGACTCGACGCATAGCTCCGCGATTGAGGGACGGGTGCCGAGCAGGTTTTCCGAGTACCCAAGAGTGAGAGATTGCGTCCCTTTTTGTCGTCACGGAGCTTGTCACTGTCGTCAAACCGCAGTTAGATTGGACGGTGGCAGGGGCAGGGTAGCGAATGACTGAGCGGGTCGGACCAGATCAATCGGCGGCTAATGAGGATCTCACGCCCCTCGAGCGCTTGGCGTTGATGCAAACCCAGCACCGCACCTTGGACCAGAAGATTATCGAGCTGCAGGCTCGGCCTTGGCAGAACCAGCTGTTGGTGCAACGCCTCAAAAAAGAAAAACTGCGGCTCAAAGAGTCGATCGAGCGTCTGAAAGACGACATCATTCCCGACCTCAACGCCTGACGGGTTCTGTTAAGACTCGCCAACGGTGCGGGCGGGGACCAAAGCGGGGTTATTGCGGGGCTATTGCGGGTCTATTGCGGGGTTATGAGGGTGCTATTGAAGGTGAAGGCCCTCCTGCTCGAGTAGCGCCACCTTGATTTCAATTCCACCGGTAAAGCCGGTTAGCGATCGGTCGCTGCCAATAACGCGATGGCAGGGCACTATGATGGGGAGTGGATTGCGGCCAACCGCGCCGCCGACTGGGCGAGCTGACTTCGGCCGACCAATGGCCTTGGCAATATCGCCGTAGCTCACGGTTTCGCCATAGGGGATGTCCATCAGGGCTCGCCAAACAGTGTCTTGAAACGACGTGCCACGCCAGTTAAGCGGGACTGAAAAAGCCGTTAGGCGACCCTCAAAGTAGGCCTGCAATTCGCGCTTTGCCTCGGTGAGTAGAGCATGGGTGATCGAGGACTTGGGCGTGTGTTGGGCTCGTCTGGGAAAGCGGATGGCCGTGAGGCCCGTTTCATCGGCCTCAAGGCTTAACGTGCCTACAGGCGTAATTAGCGTGTCAAAAAATAACGTCAACGCGACACGCTCTCTGGGCGTGCGGTGGATTCTGGCGCCAGCAGAAGACCCACGCACAACACCAACATCAGCAGTTCCAGCCCGTCAGAAAATTGTGGGACGTTGTTGACCTGAAGCCCATTAGCGGCCGTCACAATGCAGAGCAACGCGGTCAGCACAAGGCTCAAGCGACCGTTGCCCATCAGCCCAAGCGCTAGCAGGATAAAGATGACGCCCCGGCCGGCCGCCATCAGCACATTACGATCAAGGGACTGCAGCCACAGTTGTGAGATCAGCACGATACCGGTCAGCAGGGCCAACATCATTGCGAGCAAGCGAAGACGCTCAATAGTGGGTGAGAGGGGATTCGGCATCTGGCGGTTCTTACCTCAGCCCATGGCAATAAAGTGGGAGCATGATGACAGTGAAGCCAGCGCAAAAAAAGGCCGTTGGTGAGAATGATAACGGCGGTTCGTCACGGGGTATGATGCGACGCGTGAACACACTGTCTCTGAATCCGACTGCCATTTCAGCGCGGTTGACGGCCCAATCCATCGCCATCTGGCAGCTGGTGGTGAAGCCCGTTGTCACCTCCACAAACGACATCGTCCGTGATTATGACGCAAAGGGCGAAGGTCACGGCGTGGCGGTAATGGCTGAGGAGCAGACGCGGGGTCGTGGCAGGCGAGGTCGGATTTGGCACAGCCCGGCGGGTGCCAACTTGTATTGCTCGTCCGGCTGGCACTTTAGCGGGCCAGTGGAGGCGCTGTCCGGCCTCAGCCTCGCTGTGGGTGCCATGGTCGCCGAAGCCGCTATGGAGGTTTGCGGGGCTGACCTGCAACTCAAATGGCCGAATGACCTCTACGCGGGTGATCAGAAAGTGGGTGGGGTCCTGATTGAAATGTTGGGCGCCCGCGACAACGCGCAGAGCGCGGTCATCGGCATCGGCTTGAATGTGTCGATGTCGGCGGATGACGGGGCGCCAATTGATCGTCCATGGACCGATCTCGCGACCGCGTCGGGCCAGAATATCGATCGCAATGAGCTGGCCTCGGCCGTCTTGAACCAACTTGCAGAGGGCCTGGTACAGATAGACCAGCAGGGTTGTGTCCCTTGGCTCAATCTCTGGCGACAGCGGGATTATTTAAAAGGGCGGTCCATTGTGATCGACGGCTCACCCCCGGTAGCCGGCATTGCTGCTGGCGTTAGCGACTCAGGGGCGTTGTTGATCGAGACCGAGTCGGGCCGGCAAGAAGTCTCGGGTGGGGAGGCGAGTGTGCTTGAGATGGGAGCGCTGAGATGAGGACGTTGGCGCCTTGGCTATTGCTCGATGTCGGTAACACGGCGATCAAATGGCGGCTCGCTGATGAGCATGGCCTGCTTGAGCCGGGTGGTATTGCGGCCGATCTAAAAGTACTGCAGGAGGAATTGCGCGACGTGACGTGGCAGAGAGTCGCCGTATCGAGTGTGGCGACTGACGAATTTGATGCGTCATTGCGTAGCGTGCTTGAAGCCCTGCATGCCGCGCCGGTGTGGCTTGCGATGGCCGATGCCCGATGCGGTGATTTAATTAACGCCTACCCCAAGCCACAGCAACTCGGCGTGGACCGCTGGTTGGCGATGCTCGCTGCTCGCGCCTGCGACAGAGGGCCGGTCTGTGTCATCGATGCCGGCACTGCGATCACGATCGATTTAGTGTCTGCTAGTGGTCAGCATGGAGGAGGCTATATTTTGCCCGGCGTTGACCTCATGCGCCGCGCGCTCACTACCGAGACCGGACGAATTCAAGTGCCGGCGTTGGCGCCACCCACGATGCAGCCGGGCGCTGACTCGGTAGCCTGTGTCAGTGCGGGTATCTGGCATGCCGCTCTGGGTGGCGTGCACTCAGTGCTGGCTGGGCATCCTGATCACGCCCCGTTGCTGACAGGAGGCTCTGCCGGCGCACTGTTAGAGCTGGGATTGAATGCTGAGTCGCGGCCCGACTTGGTATTAGAGGGGCTCAGGCTCTGGTTGCGGCACAAGCTTGACGATAGCGTTTCCTGAGGGGATGATGCGCTCGCTTCAGGCATCGCGAGCGATCGCTCTCGGTCCAGGGTTCGGCTGGCGTAGCTCAGTAGGTAGAGCAGCTGATTTGTAATCAGCCGGTCGGGGGTTCGATTCCTCTCGCCAGCTCCATTCTTGTGTCATGCCGGCACAGCAACACCGTCGTACGGGTCGTTGCCCTCTCAGGTTCTCATTTTCAGACAATAGTTTGATAACATTGCTGTGTCCGAGTTTTTGCGAATCATTTGCGGCACATCGCGGCACATCGCGGCACATCGCGGCGCATAAAGTCAAAAAGCGCCTGGCAAGGCGAAAGAGGGGAGGCATGTGGACTTCATCAAAACTCTGATTATCAGCGTCACATTCTGTGTCCTGTCGCTGTCAGTCACTGCGGCCGGAGCCAGCGAGTCGGACTGCCCGCAGGGCACAGACTCGGCGACGGACTGCGTCTTATCGACGGAAAACACAGTGAGTGGCCTGGGTGAGGATGAGGACGATATGTTCGTGATTTTGCCTCACCTCGAAGACAGAGAATTGGGTGAGCCCAATATCGATGAGGAGGGAGCACCGGTTATTTGGAACCACCCTTTACCGTTTTTCGGTCAGGCGGTGACGGACTTGGGATTTGAATTGCCATTGCCCTTTGGCATCAGCGTGATTCCTGCCACTTTTGAGCAGGATCTCACCTTGAGAGATTTGAACTTGGGCTTGCAGGGAGAGGCAGACCGCCCCATCGATGCGGTCGAGTTCCGAAATCCTTCGGTGCGCAACTCGGCACTACAGGTGAAGTTTGATGCGTGGCTATTCCCGTTTATGAATATCTTTGCCACCGTGGGGCGCGTTGATGGTCGCGCAACCATCCCGCTTTCCGTGCTGGGCAGTGAATTATTGCCCGAGCAGTGCGACAGACCCATTGCGGTGCCTGCTGTATGTGATAGGGAGCTTGAGGGCACAGCCAAGCCCAACTATGAAGGGAGCAACTGGTCGGTGGGTACCACCTTGGCGATGGGCTGGCAGCAGTTTTTCGTCGTGCTGCCCATCGTCTACGCCGTTAGCGATGTCAACATTTTGGACACGGACGTCGATGCTCTGAACATCAGTCCACGCGTCGGTATCAATGCGGAGTTGGGCCCCTACGGTGATTTATCCTTTTTCGTAGGTGCTACCTATCTAAAAGCCGAAGTTGAGGTGGCAGGCGAGATCACCTTCGATACGGGGCTCGTCCCTGGCGAGCAGACGACTCTGAGTTATCGCCTGATCGAAGAAAACAGTGATGTCTGGAACGGGGTTGTCGGCGCCAATTGGCAAATCAATCAGCGCTGGGGCGTATTGTTTGAGGTTGGCTACGGTGGTTCGCGAAGCGACGTGATTGCCGGGCTGACCTACCGATTTTGATGACTTTCGCGAAGCGCGTGCTCCTCACGCCTGTTTGGCGCTTCAATAGTTCAACCAGCATTTAAAGGCGGCGGCCTTGATCGCAACTGGGGCCGGTGGCGGCAGTTGATCCTTTCCCCCTTACAAGCGGCCTAAACAAGCCCCCATGCGGACCGCTGGCTCGGTGCCGGCCGAGGCGATTGAGCGTTCACTCCACAAGACGCTGTTTCCCTTCTCTGGGGCGGATAATTCCCTCTATGGGGCTGTTGACACAGGGTGTCGAGATCTAGAGAATGTGCGCCCTTCCGGAGGGGTTCCCGAGTGGCCAAAGGGATCAGACTGTAAATCTGACGCGCGAGCTTCGGTGGTTCGAATCCACCCCCCTCCACCAAGGTTAAGGCCGGCGGGGGCTGTGATTCCCGTCGTATGGTGTGGGTCCCGGGGTGGGAGAAGCTTAGCCGCGGGTATAGTTCAATGGTAGAACCTCAGCCTTCCAAGCTGATGATGCGGGTTCGATCCCCGCTACCCGCTCCAACAAGGGCAGCAGTTTTGCTCATATAGCTCAGTCGGTAGAGCACTTCCTTGGTAAGGAAGAGGTCACCGGTTCAAATCCGGTTATGAGCTCCAATTCGGTGTGACGCCCGAGGGCGAAACACCGGTAGGCAGATAGGTAGAGAGTAAGGCGCACCTAGGGCGCCAGTGATACGAGAACTCAGGAGAGTGTGTCGCCATGGCAAAAGAGGCATTTGAGCGTTCGAAGCCCCACGTTAATGTGGGCACGATTGGACACGTAGACCACGGTAAGACGACGCTGACGGCGGCGCTGACGCGTGTGTGTGCAGAGGTATGGGGCGGCTCGGCGGTAGCGT
>JADHQG010000012.1 GCA_016778045.1 Luminiphilus sp.
TACCAGGCCATTAGGTGATGTCCCAGCGTGACGGGCTGCGCGACTTGCAGATGAGTGAACCCTGGCATCACGGTCTCGGCGTGTTGCGCAGCCAGCGTGACAATGCCTAGCTGAAGCCGGGTCAATTCCGCTCTGCAGTGATCAAGTTCCGCTCGAAGATACAGTCGGAGATCGGTGGCGACCTGGTCATTCCTTGATCGGCCCGTGTGCAATTTCTTGCCGACGTCGCCAATGAGCTCGGTCAAGCGCGCCTCGATGTTCATATGCACATCTTCGAGTGCTATGGACCAGATAAAGCGATCGGCTTCAATCTCGGCAAGGACGTCCTGCAGACCTTGCTGGATCGCGGCATTTTCATCTGCGGTGAGTACGCCAGTAGATGCCAGCATATCGGCATGAGCACGAGAGCCAGCAATGTCATAAACAGCGAGCCGCCGGTCGAATGCTTGCGACGCGGTGAAACGTTGCACAAAAGCATCGGTCGGCTCGCTGAAGCGGCCGCCCCACAACTCTTGACTGTTCTGTTTATCTCGATCGCTCATGACCCGCCATCGTCCCGATACTGTGCTTCGGATTCTACCGTGGACCCTGCGCGGTTGCGCTGTCTGAGAGCGGTGAAATGTCGCCCCATGCTAAACTGAGGCCAAAAATAGGGGGATTATTGTGTCTGAAACGATCGTGATTGCTACACGAGAGAGCCCGCTCGCACTGTGGCAGGCCGAGCACGTTAAGTCGCGTTTAGAGGCTGCCCATGAAGGGATTCAAGTGAGTCTGCTGGGCATGACTTCACGCGGCGATCAGTTGCTGGACAAGCCGCTGTTCAAGGTGGGTGGCAAGGGCCTGTTCGTCAAAGAGTTGGAGACGGCACTGCTCGACGGTCGCGCGGATATCGCCGTGCATTCCATGAAAGATGTTCCCATGTTGATGCCGGACGGCCTGACGCTGGGGGTGATTTGCGAACGAGAGGATCCTCGCGACGCGTTGGTGGGCTGTCAGGATTTCAGCGACCTTGCTGAGGGAGCGCGACTTGGCACCTCAAGTCTGCGACGCAGCTGTCAGCTGGGTCGTCATCGACCCGATCTGGAAATCGGGTTTCTGCGCGGTAACGTCAACACTCGTCTGGCGAAACTGGATAGCGGCGAGTTTGATGCCATCATTTTGGCCTGCGCCGGTTTGATTCGGCTGGGTTTTGAAGATCGGATTGGCGCTGCCATTGCCCCCGCGCTCTCTTTACCCGCTGCTGGCCAGGGTGCGGTGGGCATCGAGTTTCGCGAGACGGATGACCGTATCCGCGAGCTGCTGGCACCATTGCATCACGATGCCACTGCGACATGCGTTGTCGCTGAACGAGCTGTCGTGCGTCGCCTCGATGGGGGTTGCGATGTGCCGATTGCCGCCTTCGCGGAATGGGAAGGAGAGAGCTTATGGCTGCGCGCCAGAGTGGGCGCCGCCGACGGCACCCAGCTATTGGAAGCGGAGGCGCGCGGTAGCGATGCTGAACAGCTGGGCGCGGGCGTGGCAGAAATGCTGCTGTCTCAGGGCGCAGAAGGCCTCATTCGCGCGGCAAGGGGATGACAACGGTTGTCCTGACGCGGCCGCAATCTGACAGCGAGCGTCTCGCTGTCGCGTTGAAGGCCGATGGAATCCACACCGTGATCCTGCCTGTCATGGCGATATCGGCGCTGTCCGATGGCGAGCTGGCAGCACCGCCCACGCTTGATCAGCACGCTGTCTGTGTATTCATCAGCGCCAATGCGGTTCGCTTTGGCTTATCGGCACTGCTCCCGCGACTGACGGAGGTCCCCGGTATTGTGACCATCGCAGTGGGCGCCAAAACTCGTCAATGTCTGGCAGAGCAAGGCATCGATGCGGTGATGCCCGATCGACCGGATTCAGAGGGTGTATTGGCCATGGCAGAGCTTGATGCCAGTCAGGTCCGAGAGGTCGTCATTGTTAAAGGAGAGGGTGGGCGAGAACTTCTCGCTAACGAGCTGCGGCAGCGAGGGGCTCAGGTGACCGAGTGGTCCTGTTATCGGCGCTGCTGGCCGGATGTTGATCTGACGCCCTTGGCAGATAGCAACACGCCTAGGGTATTTCAGGCCAGCAGTGGGGAGGTTCTGACGCGATTGTCGGAATTGTTGGCTGGTGAGCATTCTGGGGATCTGTTCCAATCGACGGTAATCGTCCCCTCCGAGCGGGTGGCTGCTATGGCCAGCAACTTAGGTTGGCAAAGAGTGATTTGTGCTCAGGATGCCAGTGATCACGGCTTTGCGGACGCACTTAGGCAGGTTTTTCGCGCAGGATTGACAGGATGACAGAACCCGTCTCGCAAAAGGAATTGCCCGCGGCGCCAGCGTCGACCCAACCCCAAGCAAAAAGTCGCTGGGGCCTCTGGTTATCGGCACTGTTGCTTTTGCTGGTAGCCGGGGGCGCGGCCGGCGCCTACTGGTTTGGTTGGCCATGGTTTCAGCAACAGTGGCAGCGGTTTGAAGTACTGGAACGCGAGGTTGCCAAGGCCGCCGAGCCTGGGCCCGACGTCGTAGCCATCGCCAGTCAGGCTGCGGATCAGCGCATCCAAGAGCGCCTGTCCTCACTGGAAAGCACCTGGCAACGGGATTTATCTGCGCTGGGTGCCCGTCAGACCGCCGAGCGCGCCGAGTCAGCACGGCAGCTGACCAGTCGGGTCGGTCGGGTCGAGTCGCAAATGGACCGATTGTTGGCGGTTGATCGACGCGCGTGGCTGGGGCAGGAAGCGGTGTTTCTGGTTCGCCTGGCGGGGCAAAGGCTACTGGTCGCTCGCGATGTCGACGCCGCGCAGGCATTGTTGGAGCAGGCAGACATGCTGCTGCGTGACACCGGCGAACCCAAATTCGAGGGTGTCCGGCTGGCTATCGCGCGAGACCGCGCGGCGCTGGCGGCGGTGCCGGTAGTCGATCAGGTAGGTCTGTACGCTCGCTTGTCGGGTTTGATTGATCAGGTGGATCAACTCCAGCTCGAGTTCGAATCGCACGCAACTGTTAATGAGGCGCCAACTCAAATTCAGGGCGGTTGGTGGGGTGACGTGGCGGCGGGCTGGTCTGCTGCGCTAAGAAAATTGTCTGGCCATCTGATTATTCGGCGCCGCAGTGATGAGATTGCGCAACTGATGACGCCCGAGTGGGCGGCACTGGCTCGGCAAAATATCCGCATGCTGGTGGAGCAAGCGCAAATTGCTATGTTGTCGGCCAACCAGGCCTTATTTGAGCAATCCCTGCAGCGCGCTGAACGGTTTGTGGCACTATTTGCTGAACAGGATGCCGAGCGGGTTGCAAGCATTCTGGAGTCCCTGAAGGCGTTGCAGGGCGAACAGGTGGCGCCTGAGCTCCCTGACTTGACCGACACAAGAAGTGCGCTTGAAGGTCAAATGGATCGTCTGGATGTTGATCAAGGAGACACACCCTGATCATGGCGCGTTTCAGCCTTTATCTGGTGGTTGGCCTGATCGGCGGTGCGCTATTGGTCAGTGCGATCGCCAGAGATCCCGGTTACATCTTGCTGACCTGGGGCGACTGGCAAGTCGAGACGTCGGTATGGTTCGCGCTGGCGGGGCTGGTCGCAGCATCCATCGCGGTTGTTACGCTATGGCGGATCTTAAGGTCTACACTGCGGCTCCCCGGTGAACTCCGTCGCTGGCTGGGACTCCGTTCGGCCCGCGGTGCACAGCGCAGAGCAGATAAAGGCTTCACCGCCTTTTTCGAGGGCCGCTGGGAGACTGCTGAAAAGACGCTTCGAAAAGCCTCAGCTGCAGAACACACGCTGCTCCACCCTCTCTATGCGGCCTTGGCGGCCCTGCATCGGGGTCAATATGAGCGCGCGCTTGCGTTGTTGGATGAGGCAGAGGCAAGTGCATCCGCGCCCAGCTCGATGATTGCAATGGTCAGGGCGGAGTGCCACGTGACCCACGGGGCCATTGAGCAGGCAGAGCAGGCGCTGGATACGTTGTCGGGCGCTGAACGTGCGGCGCCGCGAGTGGGCGCACTTCGCGCCAAGCTGGCTTATTTGCAGGGCGATTGGCCACGTTTGATCGAGTGTTTACCTGAGCTGCGGCGCGATCAGATGATTCCTGAGGGTCAGCTTACCGGCTGGGAGCGCGAAGCCTGGCTGCACGTTGTATCAGGGCAGTGTGACGTGGCGAAGACGCGTGTTGCTGCGTGGAAACAGGTCCCCGAAGCCCTCAAATCTGACCAGCAACCGCATTGGCAGACGCTCGTTCAAAGGCTAATGGCCGAAGCGGACTGGGAATCATTAGCGAAGCTCCTCCCCGAGCGATTCGAGCGCTATTGTGAACCCGTTAGTCTGAGTGCGGTCGGTGCTTTACCGGAGCGCCAGCGTTTGAAAATGAAAAAGCCGCTTCAGAAGTGGAGAGACGAGGACAGCGACGGCCAGTGCCACGCGACTCTTGCACGCATCGCCGAGTCAGAGGGCGACACGCAAGCAACCGCCATTTTGTGGGAGAGAGCTTACGAGCTCAACCCAAGCTCCCACACAGCGCTATCGTGGTCGACGTGGTTACGCGGGCAAGGCGAGGAGCATCGTGCCGCAGAGCTTGAGGCGGGAGCACTGGCACAGATCCGCCAAGGAAGCGACTCAAGCGCATCATGACGCCCGGGCGTTTATCTGCCCGGCAATACGATTCCCAACGAGTCCCACAGCGCGTCAACGCGCTCACGGGTAGACGAATCCATTTCGATCGTGCGACCCCACTCGCGGTGGGTTTCACCCTCCCACTTATGGGTGGCATCCATACCAATCTTTGACCCGAGCCCCGCCACGGGGGAGGCGAAGTCGAGGTAATCGATCGGAGTGTTTTCGACGATGGTGCAGTCTCTGGCGGGATCCATGCGGGTCGTCATGGCCCAGATCACATCTTCCCATGAGCGTGCGTCGACGTCGTCATCGGTCACGATGATGAACTTGGTGTACATGAATTGGCGCAAAAATGACCACACGCCGAACATCACGCGCTTTGCGTGACCCGGATACTCTTTACGCATCGTGACGACTGCCATGCGGTAGGAGCAGCCTTCAGGCGGCAAATAAAAGTCGCTGATTTCCGGAAATTGTTTCTTCAGTAGCGGCACAAACACTTCGTTGAGCGCCAACCCGAGAATGGCCGGTTCATCAGGTGGTCTGCCGGTATAGGTGCTGTGATAAATCGGGTTGTCCCGCGTGGTCATGGTGTCGACCGTGAACACCGGGAAGCGCTCGACCTCGTTGTAATACCCGGTGTGATCCCCGTAGGGTCCCTCATCCGCCATCTCGTCGGGGTCGATGTAACCTTCGAGGATGATCTCGCTGTGCGCAGGCACCATGAGGTCGTTGTTGCGGCAGATATCGGTCACACACTGGGCCAGATCGGTTTTCTTACCGCGCAGTAGCCCCGCAAAGGCATACTCGGACAGCGAGTCGGGGACCGGCGTGACCGCGCCGAGGGTGGTGGCCGGGTCCGCTCCGAGTGCGATGGCCACCGGATAGGGCTCACCCGGGCGTTTGAGCTGCCAGTCGCGAAAATCCAGCGCGCCACCGCGATGGGACAGCCAGCGCATGATCAATTTATTTGGCCCGAGCAGCTGCATGCGGTAGATGCCGAGATTCATGCGCTCTTTTTCCGGGCCGCGGGTAATCACCAAGGGCCAGGTTACCAGCGGCCCGATGTCGCCGGGCCAGCAGGTTTGGATCGGCAGTCGTGCGAGGTCGACATCTTCCCCACGGAGCACCTTCTGTTGGCAGGGCGCTTTTTTGACGACATTGGGCCCCATGGTGAGAATTTTCTTCAGCAGCGGCGCCTTGTCGACAAGATCCCGAAAGCCTTTCGGGGGATCGGGTTGGCGCAGATAGGCCAGCAGTTCACCGACGTCGCGCAGCGCCTCGACGCTGTCTTCGCCCATACCCAGCGCGACACGCCGCTCTGCGCCAAACAGGTTGGCGAGCACGGGAATATCAGAGCCTTTGGGGTTTTCGAATAACAGTGCCGGCCCGCCGCCGCGTAAAGTGCGGTCGGCGATTTCGGTCATCTCCAGATTGGGGTCGACCTCAGCCGTAATGCGAACCAGATCGCCGCGTTTCTCGAGCTCGCTAATGAACTCCCGAAGGTCGACAAAGCTGGGCATGGCGGAGAATTACTTCCGCTTCATTGACTTGAAGAATTCTTCGTTTGACTTGGTGTCCTTCAGCTTGTCGAGCTGGAACTCGATGGCAGGCAGGTCTTCCATGCCGTGGAGCAGCTTGCGCAGAATCCACATGCGCTGTAGTTCTTCATCACCGGTTAGCAGTTCTTCTCGACGGGTGCCGGAGCGTCGGATATTGATAGCGGGGTAGACTCGCTTTTCTGCAATCTTGCGATCGAGGTGCAGTTCCAGGTTGCCCGTGCCCTTGAACTCCTCGTAGATGACTTCATCCATCTTTGAGCCGGTATCAATCAGCGCTGTGGCGATAATGGAAAGGCTGCCGCCTTCCTCGATATTTCTGGCCGCGCCGAAGAATCGCTTGGGCCGCTCTAAAGCGTGAGCGTCCACACCACCGGTCAGTACTTTGCCGGAGCTGGGTATGACCGTATTGTAAGCACGAGCCAGACGCGTGATCGAGTCGAGCAGGATGACCACATCGCGTTTGTGCTCGACCAGCCGCTTGGCCTTTTCGATCACCATGTCGGCGACCTGAACGTGCCGCGAGGGCGGTTCATCAAAAGTTGAGGCGACGACTTCAGCGCCGCGCGCCCCCACCGAGCGCTGCATCTCGGTGACCTCTTCTGGCCGCTCGTCGATGAGCAGTACGATCACATAGCATTCTGGGTTATTGGAGATGATCGCCTGTGCAATGTTCTGCATCATGATCGTCTTACCGGCCTTGGGCGGTGCGACCAGCAGTCCACGCTGTCCCTTTCCAATTGGAGCCACCAGGTCGATCAATCGTCCCGTCAGGTCCTCAGTTGATCCGTTGCCTTTTTCGAGCGTGAGGCGCTCATTGGGAAAGAGTGGTGTGAGATTCTCAAAGAGAATTTTACTTTTGGCGCTCTCCGGGGACTCAAAGTTAACGTCCTTTACCTTTAGCAGCGCGAAATAACGCTCGGAATCCTTGGGCGGTCGAATCATGCCCGTAACGGTGTCGCCGGTGCGCAGGTTAAAGCGTCGAATCTGGCTGGGGCTCACATAGATGTCGTCTGGGCCAGCCAAGAAGGAACTGTCTGCCGATCTCAGGAATCCGAAGCCGTCCTGCAGAATCTCCAGTACGCCGTCCCCCCAGATGTCCTCGCCACTTTTTGCGTGCCGCTTCAGCAGAGCAAAAATAATGTCCTGCTTGCGTGAACGGGCCATGTTCTCGATGCCCATTTCGCGGGCCATATCGATGAGTTCCTGAGTCGACTTGTTCTTCAGGTCGGTCAGGCTCATCGGGTTTTCGCTGGGAGTATTGGGATCTCGGCGAGGACGTCGCTGTCGTCCCCGTCGCGGGCGGCCCTGAGGCGCTTCTTCACCGCCCGACTCTGACTCGGGGAGCACTTCAGCCGGGGCCTCAGCAGAAGCTTCTGGCTCAGAAGCTTTCAGTTTCAGGGTTCGCCCGTTCTTTTTGTTGGCTTCGGTATCTGCTTCTTCATTGGCCATGGCGGCTTCACCGCTGGTGGGCTCCAACTCTTCAGTATTGGCGTTGGTTTGATCTTCCACGCGTCATTTCCCGCTTGATGTCATTCGTTAATAAAAGGAGAGAGTCTGTCCCGACGGTGCTTTTGCTTTTTTTGCTTTTGCGTCAGGCAGGGTCGATACCCGGGCGATCCCATCGTTTTACAGGTTTCCCCCAAGCGCAACCTTGGGATGAAAAGAGTGAAAAAGGGGGGACTGCTGGGTCATCCAAAGGCCTAGTGGGCCTTGGATGACTGAAAGTTAGCACCGGTGAATGGGCGCGTCCAGCAAAAATTTATCGACTTTTGGCTTGCCCGGTAGCGTCAAACAACGGTGTCGATGAACTCAGCGAGCTGGCTTTTGGACAAGGCGCCGACTTTGGTGTCCACCGCGTTGCCACCCTTAAACATAATCAAGGTCGGTATGCCCCTGATATTGAATTTACCGGGCATGTCGGGATTAGCATCCACATCGACCTTACAGATTTTGACTTTCCCTGCGTATTCTGTGGCAATCTCTTCGAGGATCGGCGCAATCATCTTGCACGGACCGCACCACTCAGCCCAGAAATCAACGAGGACTGGCACGTCACTGGAGAGCACCTCCGCGTCGAAGTTATCGTCAGTTACATGCTGGATATCAGCGCTCATAGGGGCTCCAATGCTTGGTTAGAAGTTGCTGTGATTGGGAAAGTATCATTTGCCAATGGAAAAATATCCTACTGCCTGTCGACCATCAAGCGTCGCTCGCCATAAAGGCGCTCCGGGTGACCGCAAATGACGCGCAGCGTTCAACGCTGGTGGGTCTATCTGGTGGAGTGTGCCGATCGCACGCTATATACCGGCGTCACCACGGATCTCGCCAGGCGAGTCGATCAGCATAATGGCACGGTGTCCGGCGGCGCCCGCTACACCCGTGCAAGACGACCTGTCAGGCTCATTTGGTCAGAGGCTTGCGATTGCCGCTCCAGCGCCCAGCGACGTGAGGTTGTGGTTCGGAAACTGGGCCGGCGACAGAAATTGGCTTTGGCTAGGAGGGCGGATAATCAGGGTGACCTATGACCGTTAACGCATTTTGGGATTGGTCGCTCAGCGCTTACGCCCATGATCCACTTAAGCAACATTTGCTTGAACTTCAGAGAGTCGGCGACCTGGTGATTCTTGAAGCGCTCTTTGCCTGCTGGCTTGCAAATCGAGGTGTTCGCTTGACGACTGCTGCGGCTAACCACATGTCGGATGCGACGCGGTCATGGATCGATGAGGTCGTGGTGCCGCTACGTGCGACCCGCGAACGATGGAAATCGGCTCCTGAGCTCCAGAGCCAGCGCGCTCACTTACTGCAAATTGAAGTTCAAGCAGAGCGTCATTTGGCCGAGCTGATGTGGACAAGCATCCCGGAGAAACTGGATTTGCACGAGCGCATCGCGCACAGCTCGGACTCTGACGGGGGAGAGGCGATCATGAATGAGAACCTGCTGAAGTTGTCGCTCTTTCGTAACGGTGAATATGCCCCTGAACGCTTACAACTGGTGGCACTGCTTCTTCAGGCAACGTAACATCGCGGCTTCACTGAAATGGGAAAGTGGGAGAACGTAAATGATGAGTACCCCGATAAAGGTCACTTGCGGCATGGCAGCAGTGGCGCTGGCCAGTACGTTGGCGGGTTGTGGTGCGCCGACCGAAGAGCAAAAGCAAGAAGTTGTTTTGGAAACGACGGATGCGCGGCTCAGCTACGGTATTGGGCTGCGCATGGGGCAGCGTATGTCTGCTGATGGTATGACCGTCGACATCGCGGCCTATTCAGCAGGTCTTGAGGATGCGATGACAGGCGCTGAGGCGCAGCTGACTGACGATGAGATCAACACTGAAATGTCGGCGTTTCAGGAGCGGCGGCAGGCAGAGGCCGAAGCCGAGCGCGTAGCATTGGCGCAAACTAATCTGGAGGCTGGTCGAGCGTATATGGAAGAGATGAGTGCCCGTGAAGAAGTGCAGATAACCGAATCAGGTCTGCAATACATTGTGGTTGAACCCGGTGAGGGCGAAAACCCGGTGGCCGAGGATTCAGTTGAAGTTCATTACGAGGGTCGCTTGATCGATGACACCGTCTTTGACAGCAGTTTTGAGCGAGGACAGACCGTGACCTTTGGGCTGACTCAAGTGATTGCGGGTTGGACCGAGGGTCTCCAGTTAATGAAGCCGGGTGCCAAGTTCAAGTTTATCATCCCGCCCGAACTCGGTTACGGGGAAGGTGGTGCAGGCCAGATGATTGGCCCCAACGCCACCCTGTTGTTCGATGTCGAGCTGATTGCAGTGGTAAAAGCTGAGGCCGACGCAGAGTAATCTCGCGCAGGGGCTGCGGTTCAGCGAACCGCGCGCTCAGCAGCAAAGCGCCGCTAGCGGCGCTTTTTTTTGCGCTCTAGTGTTGTCTGCGCGTTTTTACGGGAACTTTTAGAGGGCGGTGGCAAACAGCAGGTAGCCCAGTAAGTTCGGTCAGGCAGCATCGCCTCTGCCTACGCTCTCGTACTGTTGATAAAACTGCGCGAGGTAAGCTTCGAAGGGTGGGCTTTGCTGCGCTTCAATTTCTGTTTGCCGCTGTAGTGAGGTCGCTACGTCCTGTGTCATGGCGGCCCAGGTCGTATCCGACATGGGCTCTGCGAGATGCTGCTCGTGCCACTGACGGGAGTAGCGGAGTGCGAGCTGCCAGAAACTCTGTTGCGATGTCTCGATCTCGCTGAGCACTCGGGCTGACAGCGTTAAATCGGGGTCTGCGAACTGCCGGCGGGCCTGCGACACGATCCGACGATAGTCTTCCCTTGTTGTGTGCTCGTCATACCAGCCGGCAATCTCCTCCATGCGCTCAAGTATCGGCTCTGCGAGCTCGGTCATGGGCGTCTCGGCACCATCTCGTGACAACAATGTCAGACCCGGCTCACGCCCTCGATTCACCATACGCTGCAAATTGATTTTGTGCTGCCGTTGTCCTGTGGCGTCGCACAGCGGGCTTTCATCTAACAGACAGGTCAGCAGGAACAGATCGATCGTCCGCATGGTGTCCGCGTCGATGCCCAGCGGCGTAAATGGATTAATGTCAACGCAACGCACTTCAACGTATTCGATGCCCTGGCGCGCCAGCGCCACAACCGGCGCCTCACCACTGCGCGTTACCCGCTTGGGCCTGATCGGGCTGTAGTATTCATTCTCGATTTGCAATAGCGAGGTGTTCAACTGCGCCTGCTCGCCGTTCTCCATTATGTCGAACTGGGTGTAGGGGGGGTGCGGCGTGAGAATGGCATCGCTTAATACTGAAATATATTGCTGCAGATCGTTATAGCAAACGTCCATGCCTGCTTGCGCATTACTGGTGTAACCCAGGTCGCCCATGCGGAGCGTTGTCGCGTGGGGCAGGAAAAAACTGTGATGATCGCTACCCATGGGTTGAAGAGGGTGATCCTTGTTTCCCTGAATAAAACTGGCACATACGGCTGGGGAAGCGCCAAGCAGGTAAATCAGGAACCACACGCGCGAGAAAAAGTTTCTGATCAGCGCGAGATAGCCCTCGGTCTGAAAGGTCTGCGCATCCATACCGGTATCGCCCAGTTTGTTGGCGGCCGCCCAGAACGTTTCGGGCAGGGAAAAGTTGTAGTGAATGCCTGCAATGGCCTGCATTCTTCGCCCGTAGCGCACGCTCAGTCCGTTGCGATAAATCCGCTTCATTTGTCCGACATTGGAGGAACCGAATTCGGCGATGGGGATCCCGGCATCGCCATGAACAATGCAGGGCATGCTGGCGTTCCACACAATTTCCTTGTCGAGATGACGCGCAGTAAAGCGATGCAGATCGGCCAGAGCCTGCTCTGTCTCAGTGATTGACTGGTAAGCCGGTGTGATGAACTCCAGTAGCGCCTCAGAATAGTCAGTGGTAATGGCCGGGTGTGTCAGCGCCGACCCCAGCCCCTTTGGATGTGCGGTCTGAGCGAGTGTCGCATCGCCTGCAGTGACTCTGAGACCCTCTTTCTCGACGCCACGGCGAACCTGACTCAGCCATTCTGGCTGCGTTTCGAGAAGTGCTCGAAAGATTGAAGCATGCGTCGCCACGGTGGCTCCTGTGTGAGGAATTGACGGCAAAGGTGCTGGGCATACCCCTGCAACGGGGGTAAATTTGGGCGGAGTGTACGGCGCGAGGACCGCACCGTACAGAGGGGAAAACCAAGATTCCGCTTGCATTGCTCGCGATCGGAACATGAACACAAGGAGATGTGTCAGCCATGCGGATACACCAGTGGTTAAAAGTGCTGGCAGAGCGCAAAGGGTCGGATCTGTATCTGGCTACGGGTGCACCGCCCTGCGCCAAGTTCGAGGGTGAATTAAAAACGATTTCATCTGATGCCCTCGCACCCGGCGAAATCGCGGAGATTGCCAATGAGTTGATGGATGAGACCCAGCGAGAGGATTTCTCGCGGGATCTTGAGATGAACCTGGCTTTATCATTGCCCGGAGTCGGGCGCTTTCGCGTCAATATTTTCCGCCAGCGCAACGAAGTCAGTATCGTGGCGCGCTTCATCGTCATGGAGATACCCCAGTGGCAGGACCTGGGACTGCCTGCAATTCTCACAGAGCTGATCATGCGCAAGCGCGGCTTGATCCTGTTCGTGGGTGCCACGGGGTCCGGTAAATCGACCTCGCTGGCGGCCATGATTGATTACCGAAACGTCCATTCCAGTGGCCACATTGTGACGATCGAAGATCCGGTTGAGTTTGTACATCGCCACAAAAAATCGATCGTTAATCAGCGCGAGGTGGGTGTGGATACCCGCAATTGGCACAACGCACTCAAAAACACCCTGCGTCAGGCGCCAGATGTCATATTGATTGGTGAAATTCGTGACAGGGAAACGATGGAACACGCGATTTCTTTTGCCGAAACCGGGCATTTGTGTATTTCGACGCTCCATGCAAACAACGCCAACCAGGCGCTGGACCGGATTATCAACTTCTTCCCGGAGGAGAAACGGCAGCAGTTGTTGATGGACTTGTCGCTGAACCTTCAGGCTTTCGTATCGCAGCGCTTGATACCCAATACTGCAGGCGGGCGCAGTGCGGCGGTTGAAGTCATGCTCGGTTCACCCACTATCAAGGAATTGATCTTGCGCGGTGACATCGGCGGTTTGAAGGAGATCATGGAGAAGTCCAAGGATCGCGGCATGAAAACCTTCGATATGGCGCTCTTTGATCTATGTCAGGCTGGAGAGATCTCTGAAGAGGAGGCGCTTCGCAATGCTGATTCAGAGAACAATCTGCGATTGCGCTTGAAGTTAGCGGGTGAGCAAGCGGGTGAGGGCGATAAGCCCGCGTTTAGCCTAGAGGATTCAGAGGTCTAGGCGGGGAGTTGCTGGGATTGACCGAGGCTATTCTGGCCGTTGCTGGCGCTGAGCGTTTCTTTAAAGCTGGTTTTGTGCTCCAGAATATCGACCATATCCCGCTCAATTAGGGTCACCAATTGCGGCACGGTCAGCTCGCGTAGTTTGATGCCATCGCGGTTGGTGAAGATATAGCTGTCTCTTTCCAAGTCTCTCACGGCAACGCGTGCCATGATGGGCGGCTCACGATCGTGAAAACCTAACCAGGTGCCGATCGGGATTTGCAGTTGCAGAACGGTTTTTCTGTCGAATGGTTGCTCTGCACTGACGGCGCGATCGGCTTCGCCACCATGCTCGGCGATCTGTGTTGCTGTTCCCTGCCCGAATACTCGCTGCTCTGCTTCCCGCAACTGCTGGCTCGCAGCATCTCGCGCTTGCGCCCGCTCGGCAGCTTCTAGGGACGCCGCTTGTGCCTGAAGCTTTTGCGCCTCTGCCTGCTTGTTCTCCTGCTCTGCTACCCGCGCTGTCTGCGTCTCGGCGGCTTGCACCATAGCGCGGGAGAAGGTTTGTCGGGTATCGAGTTGCGCGGCTTCTTTTGAGCGGAGCAGGTTGGCAAAATCTTCGATACCGAGTCGCAGTGCTCTGGCACCCGTAAAATCCATGAACACAAGATAACGGCCGTCACCCATCGTCCCGGCAAGCCGCAGTCGCCGCATTCCTTCGGGCTGCATGATCTGGAACCACTGGCCGGTTTCGATGTCTTGGTTGGCCAGCGATGTGGAAGCATTGCTCGCCCATTCCACTGCGGGTCGGCCGTCGAGCGTCACAGCTTCCCGAGCGCCATGGCTTGGATTGGACGCCTGTCTCAGTAATAGATACTCAAGGGTAGCGGCAGCGCTCTCAGCGCGATCGCCGGACATGCCAACCTGTTTCAGAATGTCCCGGACTGCACTAGGTAGCAAAGTCGCTGATTCAGCGGTGTGATCGTTAGATGGTTTGGGAAGGCGGCTTCCCTGGGAGGCGCCCTCTGCGAATGCCGCGATCAGCTCATGCGTTGCCGCGTCGAACTGCTGCCAACCGTCACTCTGCATCCCCACATTTTTGACGAGATTGACACCCGCTTCGAACCAGTCAGCACTCATAAACTGGGACAGTTTGGTGGGGAATGTCGCGTCACCCAATTGCTTACCCAAATACTGGGCGACGGTCTGTCCCGCCAGCGTGCTGGCCACGGCCGTCGCTTCGCGCTCGATCAATCCAGCATCCAGGCGTTGCAATTGTCCTGCGTGACCCTGGATCTTCTGCTCCAGCAATTGCAGGGTGTGATCGACAGCGGGCTCACTGGGAAAATCCTGGAGACATCGCTGCATGACCTGATTGACCGCGTCCAGCGCAGGCAGCGCAGCCTTGCCCAAATCAGCAGACCATCCTGCAAAGCCTTCATGCAGGCTATCGAGAAGTCGATGCAGCGCATGCGCACCCGGGGTAAAAAACCGGTTCTCCTGACAGGCAAACGCCGCGGCCAGCGGCCGGGCGGCCTGCACGGTGTGCTCAAACTCGCCGTCAAGTGGGTAATCGGATTGCCAAACGGCAAAAACGGCGTCGATCCAGTTCAGAACAGCTGTAGAGTCTGACGCGATCGCATCGTGGCCTTGATCGGTTAGCGCCTGCACAAGGGATTGGCCCTCGCTGACGGTGATTTGAGAGAGCGCGTCCACCAAGGCGGCTCCGGACAAGCCCTCATTGATTGGAGGCGCCGCGAAGCCGGTGCGCACCTCGGTTTCCAGCGACCGGGTCAGCGGTAAGCGGTCCTCTTCCATGGCTCGACTCCTCCACATATCCCTTGTCGCACCCTGACAGCCGACAGTGCCTACCGCAGGCTTATCGCAACCGGTGGTTGCTGACGGATATGAACTTCAGCGCTTATCCGACAGTAACTTGTCGATTATTCGCTCCAACTGCTTGAGATTATTACACTCTCTAACCAAGTGACAGTGTCTTTTCACCAGTAACATTTCGGAATCGCCGGTGCCCCACAGCCGGGTCGATTCTGGGTTGAGCCAGATAACTTGCTTCGAGCGCGCCTTGATCTCTGCCAACAGGTCCACTCTGAGGTCTGCCTGATTGTTCCGGGCATCCCCCAAGATGATCACGGTTGTCGCACGGTTGATCTCGGCCAGCGCGAGCTCAGAAAAATCTTGCAGCGCCCGCCCATAGTCGGTGGCACCACCATACTTCAGGTTGACCCGCTCAATGGCTTCTTCTACCGGAAGGCTGGCAAATAAGTCGCTGACCTCCCCAAGTGCAGCCGAGAACGCGAAACTCCGCGTTCTGGGTAGTACGTCCTGAAGTGCATACAGAAACATCAACAGGAACTTGGCATAGGCGGCTACTGAACCACTGACGTCGCAGATCGCCATGATCTGAGGACGCTTTCGCTCGATTTTGCGCCAGCGGGGATGGAAAGGGATGCCGTCGGTGGAGATGGCGCGACGCACGGTCTCACCGACATGCAGCTTGCCGCGACGATACTTGCGTCTCCGTCTCCCATGACGCGCAGCCAGCTTGCGCGCCATACGATCCATGAGGCGCTTCAGGCGCGCCATCTGGCTGTGATCGACATTTCCCAGCTTGAGCTTGGACAAAGACTCATCGAGCAGGTCCTCGGTCGCGGCACTGGCATGAATCAGGTAGGCCCGCTCCACTCGATCCCTGACCCGCTCTCGCAATTGTTCCCGCAGTGCTTGCACCGCCTCAAAGGCTGCTGGTTCACTCTGCTCAAATTCGATGGCCGCTTCCCGCAACGCTTCATCTCCCAGCGCATCGAGTATTTTGCGAACGTATTGCCCGCGCTGAGTGAACAAGGAGATCTCTTCGACCTTGGCCTCTGCCGCCGCCGTCTCAATCGCTACCGATAATGCGCTCTCGTCTCGAGACTCCAGTGCGTCAAACAGCGCATTACCACGAAGTCCCTCTAGCGGGTCGTCTTCTTGCGTCTGGTTGACAATGCCATCCGGTGGTGGCGCGGCGTCTGGCGCTGACGGGGTATTGGGTTGTTCTGAAGGGTTACTGCCTGATGGTCCAAATCGCTCAGTGGGGAGCTGAAAGTAGTCCTCGAATGCCGCTTCGAACAGGGTGAGCTCGTGTCGAGATTTCGCCAGTGCGGATGCCAGACCGTCTCTCAGGAGCACCTTGTCGTCATAGCCCACTAACTCGGCGACCCCGATAGCATCGAGCGTGTCCGCGGGGGAGACTGGAATTTTTTTGCCGCGCAGATACTGTATGAACGCCAGCAGCTGGTCGCTGCTGGTCGAGGAGAGGGTGCTGTCCACGCGCTCTGTCGCCACGGCCGTTAGCCTGCGACCGCCGCCATCAGCTTCGGCAGCTGTCCTTCTGCGGTCTGAATGTCCTCCTCGTACTTCAGCAACACGTTGAGCGTATCCTGAACCAACGCGCTGTCCAGGTCTCTGGCGTGCAACAGCACAAGGCTCTTGGCCCAGTCAACGGTCTCCGAAATGGCGGGGGCTTTCTTCAGATCGAGCGACCGGATGGCGTGCACAAAGCGCACCAGCTGGTCTGTCATGGACTGCGCTAAATCGGGGACCCGGCTTGCCACGATACGCGCTTCCAGCTCGACTGAAGGAAACGGAATATGCAAATGCAGGCAGCGTCTTTTCAGCGCATCAGACAAGTCTCGCGTGTCATTACTGGTGAGGAATACCAGCGGCTTGGAGCGCGCCTGAATGGTCCCCAGTTCCGGAATCGACACCTGAAAATCTGACAGCACCTCCAATAGCAGGGATTCGAATTCGAAGTCGGCTTTGTCGATCTCGTCGATCAGGAGTACTCCGCCGTTATCTGCCTCCATGGCCTTGAGCAGCGGCCGTGATTCCAAGAAATCCTCTGAGTAAAAAACATCGCCAAACTGATGCAAGCGCTGCATGGATTCGGACAGGCCTTTCGCTCCGTCCAAGACCTCTCCCAACTGCTCCTTCAGCAATTGGGTGTAGAGCAATTGCTTGCCGTACTTCCACTCGTACAGTGCCTTACTCTCATCAAGCCCTTCGTAACATTGCAGGCGGACCAAGGGCCGATCGACCACCATGGCGCAGGTTTTGGCCAATTCTGTTTTGCCGACGCCCGGTGGGCCCTCGATCAAGACGGGTTTTTCGAGTGCTGCAGCTAAGCGCACGACGGTAGCAATGCGAGTCGTGCAAATGTAGCCGGCAGATTCGAACGCGCGTTGAATGGCATCAACGTCGCTTAGGGCAGGGTAATGGGTGTCAGACACAGAGATCTCTCGGGTTGGGTCAGTCAGCCGCCTGTGGCGTTCATGAAACGCACAATCTGCGGTTCGTCGGGGCGATCAAAAACATGGCGCTCTGGCTTGATCGCTAGACTTTCAATAATAGTGCTTTTGATCTCGTCGTCACTGCGCCCCGAGCGCAGCAGGTCGCGCAGATCAATAGATTCCTCGTTGCCCAAACACATGAGCAGACGCCCCTCGGCGCTGACGCGGAGGCGATTGCACTCAGCGCAGAAGTTGTGGCTGTGAGGTGAGATGAAGCCGAGCTGGGTTTGCGACCCTGCGATCAGGTAGTCTCGGGATGGCCCCGAGCTGTCTCGACTGACCAGCGGCTGAAGTTCAAAGTAGGTCGCAAGCTCGGACTTGATGGTGTCGGATGATACGTATTCCAGCTGTTTACCCCCCAGGTTGACCTGACCCAGAGGCATTTCTTCGATGAAGGCAATGTGGATTTTCTTGCTCAGCGCGAAGTGCGTCAGCGCAACCACCTCGTCGCGGTTCAAGCCATCTAGTATTACCGCATTGAGGCGTATTCGCTCAAAACCGCTTGCAATGGCGGCATCAATGCCCTCGAGCACCGTGTTGAGTTTGCCGATTCGGGTGATGGCCTCAAAGCGTGTTGGATTGAGGCTGTCCAGACTGATATTGACCGAGCGGACCCCTGCATCGCGCAGACCAGCCGCCTGCTCTGCGAGATGGCTGCCGTTGGTGGTAAGTGCCAGAGTGTCGAGGCCGGGCAGTTTGCCAAGGCCTGCAAACAGTTCCTCAACACCGCGACGAATCAGAGGTTCTCCGCCCGTCACACGAATTTTCTTCACCCCCAGTTCGGTGAACAGGCGTGCGGTTCTCAGCAGTTCCTCGATAGTGAGAACCTGCCCCCGAGGCAAAAATGTCATGCTTTCCGCCATGCAGTACTGGCAGCGGAAGTCGCATCGATCAGTCACAGAGAGCCGCAGATAGGAAATTCTGCGATCGAAGCCATCGATCAGCTGCGTTGGGAATGTGGCTGCCATGCGGGGAGTTTACACAAGGGCGAGGGTTGGAGAGCATACAGCAGATGACAGTGATGACCTACCTCGATCCGAGGAAGACGATCTGGCCCGGGCTGCTCTCGGGCCTTTGTCTGGCCTTGGTGCTTGAAGCGACGCAGCAGGCTCAACCGATTATTGTGACCTCGGTCGTCGCATGGTTATGCATGATCTGGTGGATTTTTGAGCCAATTCCCATTCCGGTGACCTCGCTTTTGCCGATCGCAGTGTTTCCGGTGACCGGTGTTTTGACCTCGGAGCAGGTGGGCGCGTCGGTAGGCTCACCGCTGATCATTCTGTTGCTGGGTGGGTTTTTACTCTCCAGAGGCATGGAGAGTTCTGGCGCACATCATCGTATTGCGCTGACTGTGGTCAATCTGGTGGGCGGTCATCGGCCCAAGCAATTGGTGCTCGGCTTCATGCTCGCTGGGGCTTTATTGAGCATGTGGATTTCCAATACCGCGTCGGTGCTGATGTTAATGCCGGTCGCGTTGGCTGTGCTGGCCTCCTGCTCGGACCGCGCCGTGCTCGCACCGCCTTTGCTGCTAGGGCTCGCCTGGTCTTGCAGTATTGGCGGCCTGGGCACGCCCATTGGCACACCGCCCAATCTGATTCTGGTGCAGGTGCTTGAGGAGAATACCGGGCAGATCATCAGCTTCGGCCAATGGATGTCATGGGGTATACCGGTCGTGAGCATACTGCTGCCATTGGCTTGGTGGTGGGTGACCCGCGCAGTGCCCCGCCAGTTGGACGTGACCCTGCCTGAGGTGGGGCCGTGGCGTAGCGCAGAGCGTCGCGTGCTAGTGATCTTCGGACTGACGGCACTGGCCTGGATTACCCGAGCAGAACCCTTCGGAGGCTGGCAGTCGTGGCTGGATCTGCCCTCGGCAAATGATGCTTCTGTGGCGTTGTTGGCGGTGATCGCCCTGTTCGTGGTTCGGGATAACGAGGGAGATGCTCTAATCGACTGGCAGCAAGCCAGCCAAATTCCTTGGGGTGTTTTGCTGTTGTTCGGTGGTGGCATTTGTTTAGCGCGCGCATTTATTGCGTCGGGGCTGAGTACTCAAGTGGGTGATGCGCTGACACTGGTGACGGCATTACCTGTGTTCGCGATGATGCTGTTGTTGGCGTTGGCTGTGACGTTTCTTACCGAGGCCACCTCTAACACTGCCACCACGGCTTTGCTTATGCCCGTCCTGGTGGCGGTCGCTTTGGCCGCTCAGATCGACCCGCTATGGTTGATGGTGCCTGCCGCGTTAAGCGCGAGTTGTGCCTTTATGCTACCTGTGGCGACGGCGCCTAATGCAGTGGCTTTCGGCAGCGGCGAGTTGCCGATACAGCGGATGGTGCGCGAGGGGTTTGTCCTGAATCTGATTGGCGCGGCAGTCATTGCCACCAGCGCCTGGCTGCTATTGACCTAGCGCAGACTGCAGGGGTGGGGCGGACGAAAGGCAACTGGCGGTAAAGAAGACTGTGCGCCCAGCTGTGGCGGGGCGCACAGTGTGATCAGTGTTAGAGCAACGCCATCATGGTCTCAGCAGAGCTGACGTCGACGCCAGGCCCTTCTTCGATATTGAGATGGGTCACCTTGCCGTCTTCGACAATCATCGCAAAGCGCTGGCTACGGGTGCCCAGGCCGAAACCTGAGCCGTCGAGCTCAAGACCGAGTGCTGCGGTCAGTTCGCCGTTGCCGTCAGCGAGCATGACGATTTCATCTGCATTCTGTGCCTTGCCCCAGGCGCCCATTACAAACGCGTCGTTCACCGACATACAGACAATGCTGTCGACGCCCTTGCCTTTGATGGTGTCCGCATTGACCACATAGCCGGGCAGGTGAGTCATTGAACAGCCGGGGGTAAATGCGCCGGGTACGGCGAACAGCAAAACTTTCTTTCCGTTGAATAGATCTGAGGTCGAGACGGGCGCTGGGCCTTCGTCTCCCATCACCGACAATGTGCAGCTCGGGATGCAATCTCCTACCGCGATAGTCATCTTAATACTCCCAATATGGTTTACGAATACCCACTTAAAACGTCAGCGGGCGGGTTCTGGGGCCAATATACCTCATGCCCAAACTATTTTTCCCAATGCAGTTCATGCCCAATACGGTTCATTGAGAGTGGCTATCGAGCAGTCGCGCGTCGATAAGCTCACACTCACGATAAAAATCGGCCTCTTTATCGCCAAGATAAGGTGCGCAGTGCGACAAGACTTGTAACACGGCGCGGTGAAGCGTCTGCTGGCGTGAGAGGGTGCTGGCTGATAGTTGCTCAAAGTTCAGCCAGTACATGAGTGTCAGCGCCATGCTGTCTGATACATGATGCAGGCGCTGAGGGTGTGCGCTGATGTCGACCGGGGCGAGCAGGGCGGTGGCGAGCTGACCTGCCGCCTGTCGCTTTAATGACATCAGCCTGCGCATGCCGCGATCAACGTCTGGGTATCGCTGCATCAAATCGCTTTGATTGAAGTACAGAAATCGCTTCTCGTACATGGCTTCTAGTAACACCGTTAAAAATAGCCAGCTGCGTTCAAGCAGATCCTCGTCGTCAAGAAAGGACGATTCCAATATCGGTGTCGCGAGAATGCCAGCCAGTTCTCGATAGCAATCCTGAAACAGGGCGCCGAGAATCGCGTCTTTACCTTTGAAGTGGTAATACAAGTTGCCCGGACTGATATCGAGCTCAAGGGCGATGTCACTGGCGGTCACGTTGCGCTCACCCCGCTCATTGAACAGCTGGGTGGCGGTAACCAGAATGCGTTCGGATGTTTTCATCTCTCCGAGTGTACCGCGCTGGCGTGAAGCGTTCTTGGCGTTCTGGAGAGCGTTTTGAATAATCTTGCGGGGTGGCGTCAAGTGCACTCTTTTCTGACAACCGTCGTGCTTGTTAGTAGGCTTCCTTACGCCCGCTTTAGGGTTCAAAGCCTTAAAGAATGGCTCTAAAGAGTGGCCACACAGAGCGGCCATAACATATAGAGTGGCGATGAAGAGTGGCTGCAAAAAGAGCAGCCACAAAAAAGGGGAGCAGCGCTCCCCCGAAAAAAAACGGACTTCAAAAGGTGGGTTTAAGCAGCCTTACCGAACTTGGACTTCAGATCGTCGAAGCGCGACTTCGCCTTCTTCATCTGTGCTTCCAGCTTTGACCGGTCAGCCAGCGAATCGATTTCCAAGTCAGCCAGCGCTTTCAGTGCTTCTTTCTCAACCGCCGTTCCGCGCTTGATCAGCGACTTATACAGATCCTCGGCCTGCTTGCGGCGCTCGGTCAGGCGGCTCTGCGCCTCGTCGACCTGCTCTTGCAAGCTGGAGAACTGCTCCAGTACCTGATCGTACGCTTTGCCGTAGACACCGAGACCCGCGAGCAGGGCATTGCGACCCGTATCGATCGCCTTGGGGCGCGCTCTCGTCTTGGCTTTAGTGGTCGCTTTTGCCTTGGTTTTGGCCGCCGGCTTCTTCTTTGCCGGCGCCTTCCTAGCTTTAGCGGGTGCTTTCTTCACCGCGGCCTTCTTGGTGGCAGCCTTCGGTGCTGCTTTGGTTTGGGCTTCTGCCATGATGTTTCTCCTCGTTGAAATATCGGACAACGGGGCAAAGTGTGGCGCCCAAATTTAGAATCCGCCCTCTAATAAACGAGGTGGCAGTGGCAATTTTCCACAACGCGCCATAATATGACATAAGCAGTGCCAATTACTTGGCGGGAGGGGGGGGTGTGCCAGCCGTAAAAATCATCTCAACGTTAGTAGCCCTCATTGCCACACTCTTGCTGGCAGCTTTTTTTGTATTGGTGGGTGATGGCGAACGCATTACGCCTGATGGCGAAGGCGTCGTTGCTCTCGAGGTGGGCGATTTTGAGGCGTTCGCAATGCCTGATTATGCGAGCGCTGTCATCAGTGATGCTTACAAGAGTTATTTCATAGAAGTCGAGCCAGGGATAAAAATTCATGTGCTGGAAGTCGGTCAGGGGTACCCGGTCTATCTTCAGCACGGCAATCCGACTACAGGCCTGCTTTATCGCAAGGTCGCTGCATCGCTACCTTTGGATCGCGTCAGGGTCATCATGCCGACCATGGTAGGTCTTGGTTACTCCACTAAGATCCCTGCAAGCGAACACACCCTCGATAACCACATGCGCTGGATGAATCGCGCGCTAACGACCCTCGACCTGACCGAAGCCGTATATGTGGGTCAGGATTGGGGCGGGCCCGTGGGTATGGGCGCCCTGTCCCTGTCACCGGGGATACTAAAAGGCGCCGTCGTGATGAATACCGGATTCAGAGCGCCTCGGGCAGCTATGGACCTCAGTCGTGCGCACGCGCTGGTTAAAACGCCGCTGGTCGGGGAGTTTGTAGTGGAGGCAATGTCCTCGTTTTTCTTCAAGCGTTTGGCCGGTGTGCAGGGTGATCCGACGACAATGCCGCCGGAAGTAATGGATCTTTATCGTCGTCCCCTCGAAGACAGCGGCAATGGCAAGGCGACGCTAGCGCTCATGCGAATGGTCGCAGACGGACCTGAACATGCCAGCTCGCCTGCGCTGCGGGATATTGAGCACTACGTTGAGGGATTAGATATTCCGGCAGAGCTGGTTTGGGGAATGAACGACCCCATTCTGGCTAGAGGCCTGCCCGTCATGCAGAGCATGTTCCCAGCCGCACCGGTGACCGAGACCGAGGCCGGACATTTTCTGCAGGAGGAGGTGCCCGACGTCATCGCAGCAGCCATCATGCGCATTGTGGATGCCGCGCAGAAAAAGTGAACAAAGTCTTTGCAAGCGCCGTTCGGTGGCTTTGCAGATTGGCCTGATTACCCCTCGAGGACGTAAACCGCTACACTCCGCGGCCGCATTGCGGTCGGAGGAACGAGCGCGATTGCCAAATGTCCCAGCGGTGCAGCACGGATAATCGGCGGAAGTTGACAGGGTGTAGGGCGCGAAAAGCGCTTGAAAAACGCCACTGTCGGCCCCACTTCAGAGACGACGCAGAAAACGGTTCGTTAAATGACTGACGACAGCAAAACCAATCGGCTCACCCGCCGCCGGCTTATGGGTTCGGCGCTCTTCACTGCTGTGGGGTTGGTGGTCTGCTTTTTAGTCCTCGTGGGTAAGCCTGCAACGCAACCCACTCAATTTCCCGAGCCCCGGCGCCCACTAGTCGATGTCATCGTTGCAGCACCCTCTGATCACAGCATATCGGTGCGAACTCAAGGTACTGTCGAACCGGTTCGGCGGGTCGGATTGGTGGCACAGGTCAGCGGCAAGGTCGAGTCGGTTAGCGACCGGTTTTTGGATGGTCGCTTCTTTTCAGCAGGGGATATTCTGCTGGAGCTCGAAAAAGCTGACTATGAATTCGCTATTGCCAGAGCCCGTGCGCAGGAGGCAGCCGCTGCACAGCGTGTCGCCGAAGAGCGGGGTCGCAACCTTCAGGCGCAGCGAGAATGGCGGGACCTGGGGACGACCGAGGCGAATGATTTGTTTCTGCGCAAACCTCAGCTGCGTGCGGCCGAGGCGTCATTAGCGGCGGCTCAGGCAGATGTTGCGGCGGCTGAGCTTGCATTGCAGCGCACTACAGTGCGTGCCCCCTTCGATGGTCGGCTCGAAAAGAAGTCGGTTGATTTGGGCCAGTTTGTTGCTCCCGGTACGGTGCTGGCACAGATCTACGCCACTGACCGTGTTGAGGTGCACCTACCGATTAGTGATTCGCAGTTGGCGCTTCTGGAATTACCTTTGTTTGAGACGGCGGTTGAAACGTATCCAGACGTGACGTTGAGTACCCGTTTTGGCGGCAAGCGCTGGCAGTGGCAGGGCCAGATCGCTCGGGTTGAAGCCAGCATCGACCGTGACAGTCGCGTGACGTTCGCGATCGCCGAAGTAGCTAACCCCTTTAGTCATACGGGCTCTCAGAGACCGCCGTTGACGCCGGGCCTGTTTGTCGAGGCGAGCATTAGTGGTAAGCCTATTCAGCAGTCGGTTGAATTGCCGGCGACTGCCTTGCGGGGCGACAACACGGTGTTACTGGTCAACGAAAACAGTCGGCTGGAGCGTTTCCCCGTCGAGTTGCTCCGCCGTGAACAGGACCTCGTTTGGGTGCGAGGTATTGAAGCGGGCTCTAACGTCGTTGCTGAGCAGAGCAGCTTGCTGGCCGCGGGCGCAGCGATTGAGGTTGCTAGCGTGAGATCCAGTGATGGCTGACAAGCCCGGCTTGTTGGGCTGGTTTATCTCCAATCCTGTCGCTGCCAATCTTTTGATGGTGGTGTTGGTGATTGGCGGCCTTTACAACATTCCCGGGCTCGATAAGCAGTTTTTCCCCACCCCGGTTATCGACCGGGTCAGTATCTCGATGCCTTTCCCGGGAGCGAGTCCTCGAGAGGTCGAAGAGCAGATCTGCGTTCGCATCGAGGAGGCGATCCACGACCTCGACGGCATCAAGGAGATACGCTCGACGGCCTCGGAAGGCATGGGGCGGGTTGTCGTCGAGGCCCTGACTGGCTACCCCACGCAGCGTTTGACCAACGAGATCAAGACGCGCGTGGACGCCATCACTACCTTTCCCACGGATGCCGAGCGCCCAGTGGTCACCGAGCTGATCTATCGCCACTTGCTCGGTATTGTGCAGTTGGCGGGCGACCTCGACGAGTGGGAGCTTAAGGAGCTGGGAGAGACATTACGGGATGACTTGGCACGCCAGCCTTGGATTTCTGTGGTTGATCTGGTTTCACCGCGCCGGTACGAGGTATCTATCAACGTCTCCGAGATTGACCTGCGGCGACACAATCTTGCCTTCGATGACGTGGTTAGGGCGATTCAGTCCGCGTCTCTTAATCTGCCTGCTGGCGCGATTAAGGGCAGCGACGGTGACATTCGCGTGCAAACGCGAGGTCAGGCGTACTACCGAGAGGATTTTGAGCGCATCGTGTTGTTAACGGCGCGGGACGGGACACAGATTTATCTTGGCGAGGTCGCTACCGTTGAAGATGGCTTTGAAGACGTCGACACGGTCAGTAGCTTTGATGGAATGCCAGGTCATGGGTTGTATGCCTACGTCACCACTAACCCCGACGTCGTGCAGTCCTCCCTCGTCATCAATGAGTGGGTGGCGGAGCAAACTCAAAATCTTCCCGAGGGCGCGACGCTGTCGTTTTGGCGAGACGCGGCCGTGCCGTTTAAGGGACGGGTCGAAACGCTGTTGAAAAATGGTATCGGTGGCTTGCTGCTGGTGTTTTTGGTGTTGGTGTTGTTCCTAAGGCCCGCAGTGGCTGTCTGGGTATCGATTGGTATTGCAGTGGCGTTTCTCGGCGGATTCTTCTTGCTGCCATACACCGGTGTCGGACTCAACATGATTTCGCTGTTCGCCTTTCTCTTAGTGCTGGGCATTGTGGTGGACGATGCGATTATTGTCGGCGAGTCCATTCATACCTCCCAGTCTAAGGGAGTGGAGGGAGAAGACGCCGCTTTGTGGGGTGTGAGGGAGGTCTTCAAGCCGGTTCTCTTTGCTGTGATTAGCACCATGGTGTTTTTTGCGCCAATGATGTTCTTGCCCGGTGAGTGGGCGCATGCCGCCAAGGGGATACCCGTAGTTGTCCTGCTGGTGCTCATGTTTTCGTTGGTGGAATGCCTCTGGATTTTGCCCGCGCATCTCTCAAGATTGGGCCCCGAAAAGCCTGCAACGCAGCCGCTACTGAAGCGCCTTGAACAGTGGCGGCACCGCTGCGCTGACTGGCTGGTGACATTTGCGCGAGAGCGTTATCGCCCGTTCCTGCAATGGGCACTACAGCACCACCTTTTAGTCGCCGGATTCTTCCTGGTGATGCTGAGCCTGAGCTTGTCGCTCTATGGTGGCGGATGGTTACGCTCGGCGTTTTTCCCCCGCATTAATTCTGACTTTGTCGAAGCAAAAATCACGATGCCGGAGGGCGGGTCGTTCTCGCAGTCAGAGCTGGTGATGCAGAGGGTGCTAGATGCCGCCGAGGCACTGAAGTCAGACTGGAACGAGCGGCCTGAGTACCAGGACAGTCCGGCAATTGGCAGCATTCTTGGACGGGCAGACGAAAACGCCGTGGAGGTGGTGGTCGCAACGGTTTCTGAGGGAGTGGATACCGAGGCCTTCGCTTTGGAGCTACGCGCTGATTCCGGCGCGCTGAGTGAGGCCAAAGAGATCCGCATGGACTACACCATTCGCGATCCCGGTAAGCCCATCAGACTGGTGCTGGCTTCCAGAAAAGTTGAAGAGCTGGAAGCCCTGGCGGCGGATGTTCGCGAAGCGTTGCTCTCTTACCCAGGGGTGTTCGACGTGTCGGACAGTTTCGATAGCCCGCGAGACGAGCTGGTACTTGAGCTGAAGCCGGCGGCCGAAACGCTGGGCATTACGCTCACCGACGTGGCGCGCCAAGTACGACAAGCCTTTTACGGCGCCGAGGCCCAGCGAATCCCGCGCGGCCGCGAGGATGTGAAGGTCATGGTGCGGTATCCGGAGTCAGAGCGGCTGGCGATTGCCAACCTGAATGACATGTACATTCGTACGCCGGGCGGTGGTGAGGTGCCGTTCGAGGCGGTCGCAGCCTATCGAGTGGAGTCCGGTTATCAGAAATTGGAGCGCCTGGACCGGCTCCGCACGCTGGAAGTAGAGGCTGATGTTGAGGCAAATGGGCCAGCGCCGAGGGCGATTGTGCAGTCGATCTTCCGCGACTATCTGCCGAAATGGCAGCAGCAGTATCCGGACTTATTCGTCAATTTAGATGGCGAGTTGCAGGAAGAGATCGAGTTTCGGGAGGCCACTGTTCGGCTCATGACGCTGGCCATGATGGTGATCTATGCGTTGATGGCGGTGGCATTCAGATCCTATTGGCAGCCAGTGTTGATTTTGACTGCCGTGCCGTTTGGTTTGATGGGTGCCATCTTCGGCCACATGATTCTGGGCTGGCAGGTGAGCATGTTTTCAATCATGGGTGTCACGGCCTGTGCGGGCGTCGTGGTCAACGATAATCTGGTGCTGATAGACCGAATTAACCGGCTGCGTGAACAGGGTGAGGACGTGCTGAGCGCCTTATTGCAGGCCGGTGAGGATCGGTTCCGTCCTATTATCTTGACTTCTTTGACCACCTTTGTGGGCCTGCTGCCCATCATGTCCGAGACCAGCGTTCAGGCTCAGTTCCTGATCCCCATGGTGACGTCGCTGGCTTTTGGAGTGCTCTTTGCAACCGGTGTCACCCTGATCCTCGTCCCCGCCCTGTATTTAATTGCGGAGGACGCCCGGTCACTGCGCCTGAGGTGGTTCGGCGGATCCGATGACCCTACAGAGCTACCTACTTCTACCAGCTCGCCCTAGTGCCCCAGCGCTGTTCCGATTGAAGCGGATCAAGTTCGGCGGGGGCCCGCGGCGAGGATCGCATCGCTGACGTCAAAGTTGGCGATGTTCTCGAGAAACAGGTGCGCTAGTTCCCTCGCCTGTGTCTCATACGCCTCGTCATCGCCCCAGCCTGCTTTAGGGTCAGCGTACTGTGCGTCGACGCCTGGTATTGTGACGGGGCAATCAAGATTCAGGCTTTCAATGTGCCGAGTCTCAACACCCACCAGAGCACCTTCCTGAGCCGCTTTAACCACCGCACGCGTGACGGGGATCGGGAATCGTGAACCTGTGCCCCCGGGCGCGCCTGATCCTCCGGTCCAGCCAGTGTTAATTAAGTAAACCTGGCTGTCGAAATCTTCGATACGCTTCATAAGCAATTCGGCATAGTCACTTGCCGGCCGCGGCATAAACGGTGCGCCAAAGCAGGTGGAGAAAGTCGGGTTGATGCCCGCAGCGGCGCCCACCTCGGTTGATCCGACGCGCGCCGTGTAGCCAGATAGAAAATGAAATGCTGCGGCTTCCTTTGACAGGATCGAGATCGGGGGCAGTACACCGAATACGTCGCAGGTGAGGAAAATCACGCATTTGGGTTCCCCACCGGCGTTACTGGCAGAGCGCTTCTCAACGTGCTCCAGTGGGTAGCAACACCGGCCGTTCTCAGTGAGCCGGGTGTCGCTGTAATCGGCGTGACCGTTGTCGTCCAGCACCACATTCTCGATGATCGCGCCATTGCGGATGGCATCCCAAATAACGGGCTCGTTCTTGCGACTCAAATCTATGGTTTTAGCGTAGCAACCGCCTTCGATATTGAAGACAGAGCCCTTTGACCAACCGTGCTCATCGTCACCGATAAGATAGCGCTCGGGATCTGCCGATAGGGTCGTTTTGCCGGTCCCGGACAAGCCGAAGAAAAGCGTCGTGTCACCATCCTCACCAATGTTGGCAGAGCAGTGCATCGGCATCACGTCTTTCTCTGGCAGCAGGAAGTTCTGCACCGAGAACATGGCTTTTTTCATCTCTCCCGCGTAGCGCATGCCGGCAATCAGCACTTTACGCTGCCCAAAGTGAATGATGACAGTGGCGTCCGAGTGCGTGCCATCCCGCTCAGGGTCGCAGACAAAATCCGCCACATTCAGAATTTTCCATTCCGGCTTATTGGCGGGGTTGTAGTTTTCCGGCCGGATAAACATATTGCGGCCAAACAGCGACTGCCATGCCGTCGCGGTGGTCACCTTCACGGGAAGGTAATGGTCGCTGTGCTCGCCCACATGCAGGTGTTGCACCCAGGTTTCCGATTGGCTGGCGTGGGACTTCACACGCTCCCACAGCGCGTCGAACCGCTCGGCATCAAAAGGCCGATTCACGCCGCCCCAGTCGATTGCGTCTTCACTCGATGGCTCTCTGACCACAAACCGATCCGCAGGGGAGCGCCCGGTTCGCGCCCCCGTCTCTACCCGCAACGCCCCGGTGTCTGACAACACTCCCTCGCCGCGTGATAGCGCCATATCAATAAGTTCTGAAGAAGATAAGCCGGTAAAAATATCCGGGGTCGAAAGGGCAGGTTCGCTCATGTTGGTTTCCGTGCTGAGTACTGTATTGCTTGCTAACAAGCATTTTTTCTCATTGCGATGCGTCTCTGGCATCTTCTTTAATTAATGCAACGTTCTCGCTGCACTTTGCGGTGTTAACACTTCCCGGCCAAACCGGTAAGTCGTGCCACACAACTCACATGTCGTCGTGATGTCGCCTTGTTCGGCGAGTATCTCCTCTCGCTCTGACTCGGGGAGCAGGGCGATCGCGTCGGCGCTTCGTTCACGACTACACCGACATTTAAACAAAATGGAGGCCGGTGGGTATACCGTTACGGTTTCGTCTCTATAGAGCTTGAATAACAGCTCTTCAGAGGTTAGTCCCAACAGTTCTTGAGAGCGCACTGTCTCGGTCAACAGGCAAAGTGTATTCCACTGCTCTTTGCGCGCCTCACCCTCTGCCATTTGCTCGGGCAACTGCTGCAACATCAGACCGGCACTCTGTGTGCCATCAGATGCCAACCAAAAACGGGTTCCCAGCTGCTCGCTCTGAGCAAAATAGCGCTCCAGCGACTCCGCTAGCGAGGCCTGCTCCAGGGCGATAATGCCCTGATAGCGCTGCCCTGCCTCTCGCTCGACGGTGAGGACCAATTGTCCACCGGTCAACAGTGTGATGGGGTCAGCCGTTTCGGCTGCCAGGTCGCCCTGTGCAATGCCGCGAATGTGGCGATCGCTGGAGCACTCGACCATCACGAGCGATACGTCCCGATCACTGCGCGCTTGTAAGATGATGCGTCCCTCGTACTTGAGATTGTTGCTGATCAGCACCGCGGCCGCGGCAAACTCACCGAGCAGGGATTTGAGTGCGTGACTGTAGGTCTGATTGGCCAGCATATCGCCCAGCGCGCCTGTGATGTGAACCGCCTCCCCGCGCACATCCGCTTCGTCAAACAGGAAGCGTTGACTGCTGTCAGTGAGTGGGCTCATGGTGTGGCGATATCAGAAGTTGCGGGCGTGTAGGATAGCGGGATTGCCTCGCCACCCCAATTGGATTCTTGAATGTCTGCTATTCGTCTTGACCGGCCTCATCAGCTCGATAAGCCCAGCCGTCTCAGTGCCCTAGAGCAGCTTTGCTTACACTTGCGTGACACCTTGGGGGCAGAGGTTAGTCGCTCCGACTGCACGCTGAGCTTTGAAGGCAAGGGATTTTTCGGTGAGGTGACGATAGGTCCCAACAGCATCGAGGGGGAGGTGAGGCTGGGGCTACTGATGCGCCCTCTTAAAGGGGCGATCAAACGAGAGATCGAAGCAGGACTGGCACAATACCTGGACGGTGCCAGCCTGGGTGAAGATCTTTAGCTGGCGAGCGCCTTGACGCGCGCGTTGAGGCGGCTTTTATGTCGCGCGGCCTTGTTCTTCTTGATGATGCCGCGGTTCGCCATACGATCGATGACCGGCACCGCCGAATCATAGGCCGCTCGGGCGCTGTCAGCGTTGCCAGTCTCAGCCGCCGCAATGACCTGCTTGATTTTGGTGCGAACCAAAGAGCGCAGACTCGCATTGTGCGCTCGACGCTTGTCGTTCTGGCGCGCGCGCTTTCGTGCTTGAGGTGAGTTAGCCAAAGCTGTACTCCATACAATTTGAGATCAGAAAAAGGTCGCGAATCATCCGGGATACGTTGATTCATGTCAACCACGACCCGGCAGTTACCGAGGCTTTTCGGGGGTTTTACCTGTTTCGGGGGTTGTGCCCCATTAATAACCCAGCCAGATCAAAATCCAGCCCAACAAGGCGCAACCCAGAGAGGCCCCCGCTTTGTCGAGGCGAAATAACGCGTATCCATAGCCAACGGGCGGCAATAACAAAGCAAACATGCCCCAGGCATACTCCTCGCGCCATGCGGTAATCAGCAGCAAGATCCAGCTAATCAGCAAAGAGGCTGCGCCGAGGGTAATTAAAAATGAACTTGAAGCTTCCATTTGCGGTCTCTGAAAGGTAGGTTGCGCGGCGGTGGGCAGGGTACCAGAAACCCTATAGCAACGGCACAATGCAGGCGTGACCGAGTGCGGGAGCAACATGACAGATTCTCAATCGCCGGAATCCGGTGATCCTTTCGCAGAAATACGGCCCTATTCCAATAGCGATGCACCGACGGTACTAGCCCGACTGGTGCGCGATGCCGAACTGGCCGACATCATTGCGCTGTGGCGATTGCCATGGCTCACCAATGCGTGGCCCGCCCTATCGAGACAGCTGGGCAAGTTGTGGCTTTTTTTAGCGGCGCGACGACTGCAGACGGTTGAGGATCTGCAAAACCTGATAGCGCCTAACCTATCGAAGATGATCAAAAAGACCTCTCAGTTTTCGGTCAGCGGTATCGAGCAACTGGACCTGAAGCATGCAAGGCTCTACCTCAGTAATCACCGTGACATCGTCATGGATCCCGCTTACGCCAATTACGCGCTTCATCGCGCAGGCGCGAGAACACTCGCGATTGCGATCGGCGATAACCTGCTTTCGAAACCCTGGGTCGCCGATCTAATGCGGCTGAACAAGAGCTTTATCGTGAAGAGGAATGTCAGCGGCCCCCGCGCTTTGCTGGCTGCGACCAAGATTTTGTCACAGTTTATAAGGGATTCGATCAGCCAGGATCGGGACCCGATCTGGATTGCGCACAGAGAGGGGCGAGCGAAGGACGGTCGCGATCTGACCGAACCTGCTGTTGTCAAAATGCTGACACTGTCACGGGAACGGGGCGAGCCACCCGATCAGGTCCTGTCAGGATTGCGTATTGTGCCGCTGACAATCGCTTACGAGCTTGATCCGTGTGACGCATTAAAGGCCGCGGAACTGGCCGCGGGTGGTGCCTATGTGAAGTCAGAGTTTGAAGATGTCGCCTCGATTGCCAGAGGCATTACCGGAGAAAAAGGCTGCGTGCATCTGCGATTCGGTGACCCCTTGTCACCCGGACTCGAGGTTGAGGCTGTGGTTGCCGAGCTCGATCGACAGATGGCCGCGCATTACCGTTTGTATCAGACCAATCGGTGGGCGTGGGAGTGGCTTCACGGACAATCGGCGCCAGAGACAGTTTCGTTTGATCAGGGTTCGATCGAAGAGGCCGCTTTCCGCGCTCGTTACGAGTGTGTGCCGGCCGAGCATCGCAATTGGTTCCTAGCCATGTATGCCAACCCCGTAGATCGCCGTTTAGAACTCGACGCTGCGGGTCGCGGTGCATGACATGATTGACGCGGCGTTACAGGACGAGATCCGGACCGCCTACCAACAGCTTACTGATTCACTGAACTTGGTCCCACGTTGGGGGCAGCGGCAAATGATTGCCGAGGTGGCGAACGCCCTCGCCGATGCCGAGGCGGAGACACCCATCGCGGTAGTGGAGGCAGGCACGGGCACGGGAAAAACCATCGCCTATCTGGTTGCTGCACTCCCGGTTGCGCGAGCGAGAGGAAAAAAATTGGTAGTGGCGTCGGCGACTGTGGCGCTGCAGGAGCAGTTACTCCTGCGGGATCTACCAGACGTATCGGCGAACAGCGGTTTGGCATTCAACGCTGTGCTGGCGAAAGGCCGCGGTCGCTATATTTGTTTGCTCAAACTGGACCATCAGCTGTCAGAGCAGGGGGCCGATCCCTTGATCCCGCTCTACCCGGATGAGTTTTCGGCTGCGGACGACGTGGTGGCGGCCCCCATCTTGGAAGACATGATTCAGGCTTTGGCTGACGGAGCATGGGATGGCGACTTGGATGCTTGGCCTGAGCAGTTGTCACCGGGCGTGCGACGCCTGATCACGACTGACCAAAGTCAGTGCACGGGTCGACGTTGTCCCCATGTAGGCCAGTGCGCTTTTTTTCGCGCTCGTGAAGGTCTCGAAGAGGCGGACGTCATTGTCACGAACCATGACCTGGTGCTGTCCGATTTAAGACTGGGCGGGGGTGTCATTCTACCCGCGCCCGAAGACAGCCTGTACGTTTTTGATGAAGGCCATCAGCTTCCCGCCAAATGCCTCAATCATTTTGCACTGCGCTTTCACTCGGGCGGAACACTGCAGGGTTTGCGTGACAGCGAGCGTTGGCTCGCGGCGGCCGGGCCGGGTTGGGTGAATCGCGGTGTGGATGAGCGACTGGTACCGGCTGTGCTGTCGCTGTTGGCAGATCTGACGCAGCGCGTCGAGGACGTAACGGAAGTGCTCTGGCATCTGCTACCCGAGCCTGAATTCGAGCGAGTAGAGCATCGTTTTCCCCACGGGCGGATACCCCAAAACCTCTCTGAGCAAGCCACAGGTCTGGTCGCACAATGGGATCAGTTGTACCGCGATGCGACGCGCTTGGAAGCCACCCTGGAGAACAGTGGCTCATCTGCCGTTTCGACGGCAAATGGTTCAGTAGAGGCCGCGACAGATCCGGATCTGGATCTCGCCAATGCTCAGGGTTTGGTAGCCCGTGCTGAACAGCAACTGGCAGTTTGGCGCGCTTTTGCGGATGCGCCGGGAGAGAACGATCCTGGGGATGGGTGGGCGCGTTGGTGCCTGCATCGCGGTAACGAACAGTCTGTGGAATGTCAGGCCAGCCCAATCTTACCGGGGGACCTGCTCCACGATGCGCTGTGGCAGCGTGCAGCCGGCGCGGTGATTACCTCCGCGACCTTATCAGCACTCGGCACCTTCGAGCGGTTTCGGGAACGATCTGGTGTGCCGGTGACTGCCCGATGGAAGCAGGTAGCCAGTCCATTCGACACCTCTCGCGCGACGTTTTGTGTGCCGGCGATGTCGTCGGATCCCGGAAATCAGGAAGCTCATACCCGAGAGCTGATTGAGAAACTGCCTGACTTGATCCGCGATGACTTGGGTGTACTGATCCTGTTCACCTCCCGGAGACAGATGGAGTCAGTGATCGAGGGGATAGACGGGGCGCTCGAGCATCACCTTTTGGTTCAGGATCGAATGAGTAAAAATGCGCTGATTACGGAGCACCGAGCTCACATCGATCGCGGAGAGCCCTCGGCGATTTTTGGGCTGGCGAGCTTTTTCGAGGGTATCGATTTGCCCGGCGAGTACTGCCGGCACGTATTGATAGCCAAGTTGCCCTTTGCAGTGCCCGATGACCCAATTGCTGCCGCTCACTCTGAGCTGTTGGAGGCGCAGGGTCGCGATCCGTTTATGGAGATCAGTGTGCCGGATGCGGCACAGAAGCTGGTTCAGGCGAGTGGCCGTTTATTGCGCACTGAGGAGGATGAGGGTCGCATCACCTTGCTGGATACCCGATTGCTCAGCCGCCGATATGGACGAGCTATATTGGAGACGCTACCCGCCTTTACGTTGGAGCTGGGTTGAGCCAGCGCAAGGATGTCAGCGGGTAGTGCCTGAGAGTGTCAGCCGATCCGCATCGCAGACAGGGGAAGGAAGTTGTCGACGGAATTGATATGGAACTGACCGGAGCACGCAATGCCATCGCCGCTCAGCTGATTGATCTTGAAGCTGAGCTACGGCAACTGGACTTATGGTCTGATACGCCTCCCGCCGCTGAGGCGCTTGTCTCTGAGCAGCCTTTTGCATTGGATACTTTGGAAATCGAAGAGTGGCTACAGTTCATCTTCCTGCCCACGATCTACGATGTTCTGGAGGACAGTTCGGCCTTGCCCGCACAATGTGCCATCGCGCCGATGGCAGAGGAGGTCTTGGGTAGGCGCGCGCTGCCTATTGACGCCCTTGTGACTACCCTGAAGTCGCTCGATACACTCATCACTGAGACGGAGTAGTAGTCAGAAACAAAAACCCCGGCCGAAGCCGGGGTTGAAGGAGCTCAGTGCGTCGCTAGCCGTTTAGAATTGGACTCGCTTCGTGAAGCCGCCGTCGACCACAACATTCGCGCCCGTTGTAAATGCGGACCGCGGGCTGGCCAGGAAGGCCACCGTGTCAGCAATTTCGTAATTGTTGCCCATCCTGCCCATCGGAATGCTGGCGACCGTCGCGTCGTAAAAGTCGGTCATGTGAGTCTTGATTTGCTCCCACGCGCCACCCTCGAAGAAGATGGGTCCGGGGCTGACGGCATTGACTCGAATGCCTGAAGCGGCCAGCGCTTGTGACAAGTTGCTGGAGTAGTTCAGCAGTCCTGCCTTGATCGCGCCATATGGGCTGGGTCCCGCGAAGGCCTCTACCGCTGCAGTGGTGGAGATAATCACAATAGCGCCCGAGCCTGACTTAGACAGGTGCGGTGTGGTCAGTTCGACGCCCCGCCAGGTTGCCAGCATGTCTGCCTCAAAGTTGGCCCGCCATCCAGCCTCGGAGCTGTCCGCACCGCCGGCAGAGACGTTGGGTACAAAAATATCAATGCCGCCCAGCGTGTCGGCGCATTGGTTTACCCAAGACTCCAGAGACGCGGCATCGGTCACGTCTACGACACTGCCGTAGGCTTTGACGCCTTTGGCTGTTAAAGCGGCTACGGTCTCTTCGACTTCACCCTCATTACGGGCGCAAACGCCAATATGACATCCCTCATCTGCCAGCGTTTCGGCGATGGCACGTCCTATGCCCTTGGTTGAACCCGTTATCAGAGCCACTTTATCTTTAAGTTGTAGATCCATTATTTTTCTCCTTGGTTTGATGTCATTCGGTACTGATGCGTGGCGTGTCGCTATCTTACAGCGAGGGCTAGGACGGCGAGAGTGCCATGAATTCCTTCAGCGCTTCTCCTTTTGAGCAGACCCAACTTTCCAGTGCAGTGATGCGCTTGAAAAAGTGGCCGACGATATACTCATCTGTCGTCGCGATGCCGCCGTGCAGCTGAATTGCTTCTTGGGAGACTTTTCTGCCGACCGTGGCTGCTTTGACTTTTGCGGCCCGGGCGAAGCGAGCAGCGTCGTCATGACCGCTATCAGAGGCATTGCAGGCGGCATAAATCAGTGACCGTGTGAGTTCGGTCTGGATCAGCATATTGGACATGCGGTGCTGTAGCGCCTGAAATGAAGCCAAAGGCTGTCCAAACTGCACACGTTGCTTGGTGTAGTCCACGGTGGTGTCGAGTGCGGCCTGGGTTGCGCCTAGCGTCTCGGCACTGCTCAGTGTCATCGCCAGCGCCCGGTAGGCCTCCAGCGCGTCGGTGGCAGGCTGCCCTTGCAGCAGGATGTGGTCAGCGTCGAGCACGAGATCGAATCGGCAGTTCATGCCGCCACGTCCATCATGAGTGGGGAAGCTGTCACACTCAACGCCATCGGCTGTCGTTGGGACAAGCACCCAGGCCAGACCGTCTTCGCTCTGCGCGAGTACCGTCAAATGAGTGGCAGAGGCGCCGGCGCTGATCCAGTGCTTCGCGCCTGAGAGATGCCAACTGCCGTCGGTGTGGGTCAGTGTGGTAGTGGGTGTGAGTCGCGAGGCAGTCTCAGCCTCGTCAATGGCCGCAACCGGTATCAATTGCCCCTCGGCCACTCGCGGTAAAAGGCTTTCTTGCCGCCGGCTGACGCCGATAATGGCGTGCGTTGCAGCCAGTGCGTCGATCAGAGGTTCTGTAACAAGAAACTGACCACACAGTTCGGCCAGTATGGCCATCTCCCGGGTGCCCATTCCTAGCCCCCCAAACTCCTCCGCGACGGGCAGCGCCAGCCAGCCCATTTCCGCAAAAGCCTGCCACTGATTTGGATCGCTATAGATACCCTCGGCAATCCGCTCACGTCGCTGGTTGAAGTCATAGCTGTCTCGCAGATAGCGCTCTGCGGCGTCCTTCAGGAGCGTCTGATCTTCTGTCATCTGTGCTGACACGGTTCAGAGCCCCAGAACGTGTTTGGCGATGATGCCGCGTTGAATTTCGGCGGTGCCGCCGTAAATTGTGGTGGCGCGACTGTTGATGTATTCCGCCATGGTGGTCACGCATTCGGCAGGTGCGGCCGTATCGCCGGTGTAGTCTGGCGCAAGCACCTCACTCTGCCAGGGCATGGCGCTCTGGCCTGCGGCTTCTATCAAGAGTTCGGCGCAGCGCTGGCCCAGTTCCGTGCCCGAGACCTTGACCAGAGAAGATAAAGCGCCGGGGTTGTCCCCCGCAGACAGGCTGCCTTTGATGCGCAGTTCGGTCTGCTCCAATGCCATGACATCGATTTCGGTCTCTGCCACCCGGTAGACGTAAGTCGGATCGTCTGCTGCGCGGCTATTTGGATTCGCTATGGTACGGCGTAACTTGCCCAGCTGTTTTTTCAGCTCGATAGTGAAGTGCTGCCCGCCGCGCTCAAATTCCAGCAAATACTTGGCCACCGTCCAGCCTTGATTCTCCTCGCCCAGCAGGTTGGCAACGGGCACACGGACGTTTTCGAAAAACACCTGGCACTGCTCGACCTCGCCGTCCAGGCTTGGGAAAGGGGCCACCGTGATGCCCGGAGTG
>JADHQG010000066.1 GCA_016778045.1 Luminiphilus sp.
GGCACGCGTGGGCGCTGTGGGTCAGTTTGAGAGGGTGATCATTGCCTGCCATCTTTTTCAGGATATGGGCCGCGATCAGAGGCACGTCAGCGCGGCGATTGCGAAGCGGCGGCACAGCAAGGTCAATGACATTCACCCGGTAATACAGATCGTCCCGAAAATGGCCGCTCTGCACTTCATGGAGCAGGTTTTTGTGAGTCGCACTGATGAGGCGCACATCGATGGGAATCTCTTTCTCGGACCCGATAGGGCGGACAGCTTTCTCTTGGATGGCGCGCAGCAACTTCACCTGAACAGGCAGTGGTAGATCTGCAATCTCGTCCAGTAGCAAGGTGCCGCCAGCTGCAGCTTGAAATAAGCCCGCCTTGTCAGCAATAGCGCCGGTGAAAGACCCTTTGCGATGCCCGAACAGCTCGCTTTCGACCAGATCTGCAGGAATAGCGCCACAGTTGATCGCGAGAAAAGGGCCGTTGTGGCGCGGCCCCAAGTCATGAATCAGTCTTGCGACAACTTCTTTGCCGACGCCAGATTCGCCGTGAATATGCACCGGGGCCTGACTGCGCGCGACCCGCTGAATGTCCCGTTTCAGGGTCGCCATAACGGGTGTTTCACCAATCAGCGTGTCATCGCTGATTGCATCCTTGACAGTGCCGAGCTTGAGTGCCTGGTGTATCAGCTCGCGCAGGCGATCCAGCGCCACGGGCTTGCTGACAAAATCGAAGGCGCCCAACTTGAGGGCTTCGATGGCGCTCTCCACACTGCCGTGAGCGGTCATCATGGCAACCGGCAAATCGGGAGAGCGCTGCTGGATCTCGGCGATAAGCTCCAGTCCGTTGCCATCAGGGAGCTTCATGTCGGTCAGGCAGAGGTCCGGGGTGTGCTTGGCTAGAAGTTCTCGAGCCTCCGTTAGCGTCCCGGCCGATAAGGTGTCGAGCTCCATGCGAGCCAGCGTCATTTCCAGCAGCGTGAGCAGGTCAGGCTCGTCATCGACCAACAACACGCATGGCCGGCTCATGGCGCGCGTCCTTGCAACGGAATCGCAACCCGAAAACGCGTGCCTTCATCCTCGGTTCGGTCGTAGCTCAGCGTGGCATTGTTGCTCGCACACAGTTCACGGCAGAGATACAAGCCCAGCCCGCTGCCCTGCGGTGAGGTGGTAAAAAAAGGTTCAAAAAGTCTGTCACGCATAGTGTCGGGGACGCCCGACCCTGCATCAATCACGTCCATGTGTGCCCTGTTGCTTGCCCTGTTTTTGGTCAATTCTAGCGTCACCGCGAACTGCCCTGTTCGCTCTCCTCCATGCCTGACCCCGTTATCGAGCAAGTTGGTCAGTATGCGACGCAGATGACCGGAGTCAAACGAGATCGTACCGACCGACTCTGGCGCCCGCAACGTCACACAAGCGCCATGGGTCTGTCCTTGCTCGTACTCTGGGATGAACAGGCGAAGCCACGCGAGAAGATCTAGAGGTTCCTGTTTGGCGTCTCCTCTGCGCGACAACAGCAGAATATTTTCGATGATTTCGTTCACCCGCTGCGTATTGTTGGCAATGATCTCGCGCAGTGCCTGTTGCTCAGAGGCGCTACTGTCGGCGGTGTCCTCCATCAGTTGTGAGGCATGGCTGATGGCCGTCAGAGGGTTGCGAATTTCATGAGCAATACTGGCCGTTAATTTCCCCAGCGCATTGAGTTTTAGTGTCTGCGCTACCTCTGTTACCTGCGTGTAGTCCTCTACAAACAACAGGGTTTCGGGGTCGAAGTCGTGCCCGATGCGCACCAGTTTGGGCATGAGCAACTTACCCTGAGCATGGCGCTTAAAGGGTGTTGCGTCGATGTGGTGACCCGCGCGCCACTGAGCCACGTAACGGGCTAGCGTCTCACCTATGGCCTCAAGCGGCATCGGGGTGCTGGGATCGGGCAGCTCGAGGAGTCGTGCGGCCGCTTGATTAATAGCAGTGAGCTGATTGTCCGGCGAAATCCGACAGACGCCAGTCGTCATGTGTGCAATGACCTGTTGGTTGAGCTCTTCCAGCGTTGCGACCTGGGTGGTCGCGGTATCTGCTAGCCGCTCGATATTAGCCATTCTTGCCACCATGAGTTGCAGTAGCAGAGACATGAGAAAGATCAGTAGGCCAAGCAGTCCTGCCAAGAGCATATCACCGGCATCAATGACATTTTGCTGAAGCTGGTAAGTGCTATCCGATAGCACCGCGAGCGCGGCCAGCGCTGCGACTGCTGTCGCCGTCACACGATTCGGGATGAGCACCGCGCTGGCGGCGACCGTCGGCAGATACAGCAGCGGGAGGCCTGCACCCAGTTCGTCGCCAAAACCCACCAGGAACGCAATCATGACGAGGTCAAAGAGCATGACCGCCAGAGGCCCGAGTTCCGGCCATGACGCCAACCGTTGATTCTGACTAAATAGCATCAAGATGGTCAGAGACCATAACCCGGACAACCAGAGCAGGTTGGTGTTGTAGCCCGGGGTTGTCGCGATGCCGGAGAGCTCAATCAGCCCTAGCGCCAGCAGTGACAGGGCAACCACAGCGCGATACGCGTTGTAGGCGGCGAGCAATTTCCCCACATCTGCCCCCGCTCGTCGTGAAGGCGAAGACGGGTTGCCGGTTGAATCGCCCATCGTGTCGGTTGAAATTGCCATGCCCGCACTATATCAGCCACATGATCATCGGAGCCGGTTTCAGTGCGACTGAGCGGCTACGGAGGCGTGCTGTCCTGCGAAGTCGTCCGCCCGCTGGGTCGCAAATACGGTAACCTTCGCCTCCCAGTTTTCAGTAGGCAGGCACAACAGCGTGGTGAGCACCCAATGAAATTCTGTATGGCGCAGATCAACACTTTGGTAGGTGACATCGCGGGCAACACCCGACGGGTGCTCGAGGTGTGCGCGGCACAGCATGAAACCGGCGTCGACGTGGTGGTGTTCCCGGAGCTCACCCTGACGGGTTACCCGCCTGAGGATCTATTGCTGCGCAATGATCTTGTCGAGCGCACGCAGTCTGCGCTGACCTCGCTGTGTGAGCAGTTACCAGCCGGGCAGGTTGCCGTTGTCGGGTACCCAAGTGCTCGCGATGGAGCACTTTTCAACACAGCGGGGGTCATCCAGAACGGCCAGCTGATCGCCGAATATGACAAGCAGTGCCTGCCGAACTATCAAGTATTTGATGAGAAGCGCTATTTCACGGCCGGCGATAGCCCTTGTGTGGTCACCTTGGGTGATTGGCAAGTGGGCATCACAATCTGTGAGGATATTTGGCACCCGGAGCCTGCCGCTCAGGCCAAGACGGCGGGCGCTCAGGTCCTGATTAACTTGAACGCCTCGCCTTTTCATCGCGGCAAAGAAGCGGAGCGACTCGCGCGTGTAACAGAATGCGCGAACCTGCATCAAATGCCTGTGCTGTACGTCAATCAGGTTGGTGGTCAAGACGAATTAGTCTTCGACGGAGGCTCCTTTGCTGTCGATTGCTTTGGCCAGCTTAGCGTTCGCGCCGCGACTTTTTCTGAGGCGTTTCCCATTGTGACACTGGATGCCTCCGCGGGAGGAGGCGTCCTGCTCGGTGACAATGTCCCTCCGAGGGACGACTTGGAGTCAGTCTGGCAGGCATTGGTGACCGGACTGCGCGACTACGTCGATAAAAACGGTTTTCCGGGCGTGGTTCTGGGATTATCAGGTGGCATTGATTCGGCGGTGACATTAGCGGTGGCGGCAGATGCGCTGGGCGCTGATCGGGTCGAAGCAGTGATGATGCCTTTTCGTTACACCGCTTCGATGAGTATTGAAGACGCCGAGTCGGAAGCGGCCGCCTTGGGCGTGCGGTTCAGCAATATCTCAATCGAGCCTTTGTACGAATCTTTCATGGGAGCGCTCGCTGCTGAATTTGCAGGCCTTCCGCCCAATATCACCGAGGAAAATTTGCAGGCTCGCTGCCGCGGCGTGTTACTCATGTCGATCTCCAACAAGAAGAACCTGCTGGTACTCACTACGGGTAACAAAAGCGAGCTCGCCGTGGGCTACTCCACCCTTTACGGCGATATGGCGGGGGGCTTTGATGTCTTGAAGGACTGCCCAAAGATGTTGGTTTATGCGCTGGCGCGCTACCGCAACACCTTGGGTGACTGCATCCCTGAAAGGGTTATCACTAGACCGCCCTCGGCCGAGCTGGCGCCAGATCAAAAGGACGAGGACAGCCTGCCGGCTTACGAAGTGCTGGATCAAATCGTGGAGCTCTATGTTGAACAGGATGCCTCAAGAGAGGAAATGATTGCCGCGGGGTTCAGCCGTGAGGACGTGCAGCGCGTGATCAGGCTAGTGGACCTGAACGAATACAAGCGACGACAAGCGCCGGTTGGGGTACGGATTTCTCGGCGCGGATTTGGGCGTGATCGGCGTTATCCCATTACTTGGGCATGGCGATCAGCCGACGGCTGAGGTCAGGATTTTGGCCGGTAGTTAAACTGCGGCGGCTCGGGTGGATCAAATAACCCCAGCGATGCGCGGTTAATCCAAGAGCGTTGCAGGCCGTCTATGGTGTAGACGCTGTCAAAGCTGCACCCCGACGCGAGATTCGGATGATCGGGGTAGTTCTCGCAGAGCACATCAATAGAGTCTTCTGCTAAATCATTCAGGTCGAGCAGCAAATAGGCCTGCGCCATGATGGCGAGGCCGTCGGCAACGCTGGGTGTTTGCTGCATATGCTCAACAACATATTTGCCGCGATTCAGCGCCGCCATATAGGCCCCGCGACGGAAATAGTAGTTGGCGACGTGGATCTCGTGACGGGCCAGCATGTTGCGCATATGCACCATCCGCTGGCGGGCATCGGGCGCGTAGGCACTGTCGGGGTATCGGGCAAGCAGCTGCGCGAATTCGCCGAACGCGATCTGGATATGGCTAACGTCTCTTTTCGTGTCATCGGAAGGGATGAAGCGGGAAAAGAAGCCGGGCTCGATGTCATAGGCCGCCAGACCTTTCATGTAAAACGCATAGTCAACGTTGGGGTGGCGGGGGTGTAACCGGATAAACCGATCCGCCGACTCAGTGGCGGCGGCAAATTCGTAGGCGCCGTAGTGCGCGTAGATCAGCTCAAGTTGGGCTTGTTCAGCATAACGGCCAAACGGGTAGCGGCTCTCGAGCATTTGCAGGCTGCGCACCGCCAGACTAAAGTTTTCGTTTTTCAGGTGTCGCTGGGCTTCGCGATACAGTTGCTGCTCGCCTGAGTCAGCAACGAGTTCATCGTCATCGCCCCCAAACCACGAGCAGCCAGCGGTTAAGACCAGCAGCGACAGTAGCAAAGCGCGGGTGAAGCATTGTCTGAATACCAAGTCTAAACGTCCGCCGTGATACATTTCGGGCCGATAGTGTAAACGCATCAGTGCAGGAGTCACAGCACTTGGAAGACGAAGATTTGGCGGGTGATGAGACGATGACCGCGCGGGTGCCTGAAGCACTCCACGGAGCCCGATTGGACGCCGCCGCCGCATCGCTTTTTCCCGCATTTTCTCGCAGTCGATTAGCTGACTGGATCAAGTTGGGTCGACTGCAGCGCAACCAGAGTGCTGCCAAGCCGCGGGATAAGGTGGCAGTCGCAGACCACATCACCCTGACCCCAGAATACGACGATCGCGTGGAGTGGGCACCCGAGGCGCTGCCGCTGGATCTGCTTTATGAGGACGATCATGTCATCGTACTTAACAAGCCCGCGGGGCTGGTGGTGCACCCCGCGGCTGGCCATCACAGTGGCACGCTGGTGAACCGGCTCCTGGCCCATGCGCCGGAGATGGCAAGTTTGCCCCGGGGCGGCATTGTTCACCGACTCGACAAGGATACTTCGGGTGTCATGTTGGCCGCCAAGTCGACCCTCGCCCACAAATCTCTGGTCGCACAGCTGGCGGAGCGAACGGTCAGCCGCCACTACAGTGCTGTCTGCCGAGGCACTTTTTCCGGCGGGGGCACCATAGACGGTCCGATTGGTCGGCACCCGACCTCGCGCATCAAAATGGCAGTGGTGCTCGATGGCAAGCCGGCGGTAACCCATTATCGGATCGCGGAGCGTTTTGGAGCGCATACCCATCTCGATGTGAGCCTCGAGTCGGGCAGAACACATCAGATAAGAGTGCATCTCGCCTGGCGCAAACACCCGCTGATCGGCGATCCCGTATACGGCGGTCGCGCAATGCGGCCTGCTGGTTCCAGCGATCGGCTTTTGTCTGCACTACAGGAATTCCCCCGTCAGGCACTACACGCGCGGGAGCTGGAATTTCTGCATCCGGAGTCAAACGAATCGTTGCAGTTCTCGGCAACCATCCCCGAGGACCTGGCCGCGTTACTTGGGTGTCTCGCTGAGGAAGATCCCGCTTGAGTGCGACCCCGCTGATGCTGGCGCCGGATTTGGGGATTGATGGCGTCCAGATCAGAGTGACAACGAGGCAGGGAGGTGTCAGCTCGCCTCCTTACGATAGCTTGAATTTGGGTGATCACACAGGCGATGTGGCAGCGCACGTAGAGGAGAACCAGCAACGGCTAAAACAGTCACTGCCCGTCACCCGGCTGCAGTGGCTGAAGCAGGTTCATGGCACAAGAGTGGTTCAAGCCACCTATGCCACACTCGTTGAAGCAGATGCGCAATGGACCTGCGAAACCGGAGTGGCGCTGGGCATCTTGACCGCCGATTGTTTACCCGTGGCGCTGGCAACATTGGATGGCGCATGTGTCGGCGTCGCTCACGCCGGATGGCGCGGTCTGGCTGCCGGCGTTCTGGAATCTTTGGTGGCAGCCATGCCGACCGAGAGCGGCCGCATCATCGCTTGGTTGGGGCCAGCCATCGGGGCGGGCGCTTATGAAGTGGGCCCCGAGGTGAGAGACGCACTGATGGCCGCCTCGGGCGCGGACAGCCAGGAGTGCTTTGAGCCCTCTTGCGAGCGTGACGGGCATTGGATGGCTGATTTGGCGGGGCTTGCCAGACGGCGACTCGAGGCGGCGGGCATCGCGCGGGTGCTGGGTGGAGACCGCTGTACCTACAACGAGCCCGAGCAATTTTTTTCCCATCGTCGTGACGGTCCAGCCACAGGGCGCATGGCAACAGTGATCTGGCGCAACTAACTGCGCTCACCACGACCGCATCGCCGCGTAGCAGTTTTTCTGAACGCGCAGCGCGTAATTCCCGCACTTGAAAAAGGGGATTTATCCCCCATATCTTCTGACAGACAACGCTGATCCGCACTGCGGAGACAAGGAGAGAGCGATGCGCATGGACAAGCTAACCCATTCACTGCAAGCCGCGCTGGGCGATGCACAATCGTTGGCGGTGGGACGAGATCATCCTTTCATAGAGCCCGTTCATGTGCTGAAGGCCATGCTGGACCCTGCCAGTTCGCCGACCCGAGCACTACTTCGTGCGGCGGGCGCCACGCTGGCGCCGCTGCAGGCGGCGGTAGACGCCGCTGTGGCGTCAATGCCGACCGTCACAGGCAGTGACGATGTGCACATCAGTCAGGACACCCAGCGACTGCTGAACCGGGCTGACAAATTATCTCAACAGGCAGGTGATGCCTATTTATCGACAGACTCAGTGCTGTTAGCCATGCTTGAGACGTCGTCCACCGCCACGCTGCTCAGCGAAGCGGGTGTGACCTCCGAGGCGCTCGCCAAGGCAGTTGAGGCGGCGCGGGGAGGAGAGGCTGTCAACGCTGCTGAATCGGAGGAGACGCGCCAGGCGCTGGAGAAATACACCGTTGACCTGACTGAGCGTGCGGCCGCCGGGCAGCTGGACCCGGTCATCGGCCGCGACGATGAAATTCGTCGCACAATTCAGGTGTTGCAACGACGCACTAAAAACAACCCTGTGTTGATCGGCGAGCCCGGCGTGGGCAAGACGGCCATCATTGAGGGGTTGGCGCAGCGAGTCGTGAATGGCGAGGTGCCAGAGGGCCTGAAGGACAAGCGCATACTGGCTCTAGATTTGGGCGCATTGCTGGCCGGCGCGAAATTTCGGGGCGACTTTGAAGAGCGGTTGAAGGCGGTGCTCAAAGCACTGTCGAAGGAAGAGGGCCGCATCATTCTGTTTGTAGACGAGCTGCACACCATGGTGGGCGCCGGTAAGGCTGAGGGCTCCATGGATGCGGGCAATATGCTCAAGCCTGCGTTAGCTCGGGGAGAATTGCATTGCGTGGGCGCCACGACCCTCAATGAATATCGGCAGTACGTCGAAAAAGACGCGGCGCTGGAGCGACGCTTTCAAAAGGTACTGGTCGAGGAGCCCAACGAAGAGGACACCATCGCCATTTTGCGTGGCCTCAAGGAGCGGTATGAGGTGCATCACAGTGTCGACATTACCGACAGCGCCATTATTGCGGCCGCCAAACTGAGCCAGCGATACATCACGGATCGTCAGCTGCCTGACAAGGCTATTGATCTGATTGACGAAGCGGCAAGTCGGATCCGCATGGAAATCGATTCGAAGCCTGAATCGATGGACCGGCTTGAGCGGCGGCTGATTCAGCTGAAAATCGAGCGTGAAGCGGTCAAGAAGGAAGAGTCTTCTGCAGCCAGCAAAGAGCTGGCTCAGCTCGACGAGCAGATTGATAGCATCGAACACGAGTATGCGGGTCTGGAGGAGATCTGGCTGGCAGAAAAGGCGGCGGTGCAGAGTGTCACGCAAATCAAAAGTGACATTGAGCAGGCCAAGCTCGATCTCGAAGTGGCCCGCCGAGCTGGCGATCTGACCAAAATGTCTGAAATTCAGTACGGGCAATTACCCGAATTGGAGCGCCGCCAGGCTTCTGCCTCTGATGGTGAGCAGCCAGAACCGACATTGCTCCGCTCCCGGGTGACTGAGGAGGAGGTGGCAGAAGTGGTCTCGCGCTGGACGGGTATTCCGATAGCCAAAATGCTCGAGGGAGACCGCGAACGGCTGCTCAACATGGAGGAGACGCTGCACGGACGCGTCATTGGGCAGGACGAGGCAGTGACGGCGGTTTC
>JADHQG010000067.1 GCA_016778045.1 Luminiphilus sp.
CGAAGCATTCCTCAGTTACTTCGAGGAGCAGGGCCACACGCGTGTGGAATCCAGCTCACTGGTGCCGGCGGATGACCCCACACTGCTGTTCACCAACGCGGGCATGAATCAGTTTAAAGAAGCTTTTCTGGGGCTCGAGCAACGCCCTTATCAGCGGGCCGTCACCGCGCAGAAATGTGTGAGAGCTGGCGGCAAGCACAACGATCTCGAGAATGTGGGCTATACCGCGCGCCACCACACTTTCTTTGAGATGTTGGGCAACTTCAGCTTTGGCGATTACTTCAAACGCGAGGCGATTCAATTTGCCTGGCAGTTTTTGACTGAAACCGTGCAGTTGCCGCCCGATCGTCTGTGGGTGACGGTGCATATCAGTGACGACGAGGCTGCTCAAATTTGGGTGGATGAAATCGGTGTCGATCCTGCGCGGCTCTCGCGTCTCGATGAAGACAATTTCTGGCAAATGGGTGATACCGGTCCGTGTGGCCCCTGCTCAGAAGTGTTTTATGATCATGGACCGGAGGTGCCAGGTGGGCCGCCCGGTAGCGAGGATGACGACCTCGATCGTTATATCGAGATTTGGAATCTGGTTTTCATGCAGTACAACCGCGACGCGAGCGGTGAGCTCCATCCCTTGCCCGCGCCATCGGTTGATACCGGGATGGGGCTAGAGCGTATCGCCGCCGTGTTGCAACACGTGCATTCGAATTACGAAATTGATTTGTTTACTGCCCTGATTGCGGCGGTGGCCCGGCAGTTGGGTGCGAGCGATACAGAAGACAAATCTCTCAGAGTCATCGCAGACCATTTGCGCTCCACAGCCTTTTTGGTTGCCGATGGTGTGTTGCCGGGTAACGAGGGTCGCGGGTATGTGTTGCGACGCATTATTCGCCGTGCGATTCGCCATGGGAACAAGCTCGGGGCACAGGCGCCGTTTTTCGCTGCTTTAGTGCCCGATTTGATTGCTGAGATGGGTGAGGCGTATCCGCAACTGGTGGCTCAGCAGTCGGCAATTACCGCAGCGCTACAGGGTGAAGAAGAGCAGTTTGCGAGAACATTGGACAACGGCATGGCGATTCTTGAGGAGGCGCTGGAACAGATTGCCGATCAGACCATTCCCGGCGAAGTGATCTTCAAATTGTACGACACCTACGGATTTCCCGTGGATCTTACCAACGATATTGCCCGGGAGCGTGGGCTGAGCCTGGATCTGGAGGGGTACGAGACGGCTATGGCCACTCAGCGTCAGCGCTCTCAAGATCACGCCGGCTTTAAGGTCGACTACAGCCAAAGCCTAAACCTCGATGGCGAGACCGATTTTGTCGGGTATGAGACCGACCACGCCGAGGGCAAGGTCGTTGCGATCCTGTCGGAGGGTGTGCAGTGCGACACGTTGGAGGCCGATCAGTCCGGTGTCGTGATTCTGGATTGCACGCCCTTCTATGGCGAAAGTGGTGGCCAGGTCGGTGACTGTGGGCGCTTAACCGCTAAGAGTGGTGCCGCTGCTGATGTGACCGATACCACTAAAGCGCAGGGGCACCATCTGCACCATGTCATAGTGACATCTGGCTCGATCAAGGTGGGGGACGCAGTGGACGCGCAAATTGACTCCGGGCTACGTGATCGGACACGTCTCAATCACTCTGCCACCCATTTGCTTCATGAGGCGTTGCGGCGGGAATTGGGAGACCACATTCTGCAAAAAGGGTCGCTGGTTGACTCCCAGCGTCTGCGTTTCGATTTTTCCCATGGTGAGCCCGTGTCTCCTGAAGCGCTTGCTCGGATCACTGCCGTGGTGAATGAGCAGGTGCGTGCGAACGAGGCGGTCTCGACCGAACTGATGGCCATGGACGATGCCATTGCCGCCGGTGCCATGGCGTTGTTCGGTGAAAAGTATGGCGACGAGGTGAGGGTGCTGACAATGGGGGCGGATCGGTTCTCGGTGGAACTGTGTGGCGGCACTCATGTTAAGCGAACCGGTGATATCGGGCTGTTCTGGATTACAGGAGAGTCGGGTGTCGCCAGCGGCGTACGACGCATTGAGGCGGTGACCGGTGAAGCGGCTTTGGGACAGGTGGCAAGCATGTCGCAAACCATCCAGTCAGTGTGCAGTGCGCTAAAGGCGACCCCTGATGCGGCCCTCAGCAAGGTCGAGGCGCTGCGTGGCGAGGTTCGGGACCTCGAGAAGGAGGCGGCTCGATTGCGTCAAAAGCTGGCTACTTCGGCTGGCGGCGACCTGACTCAGGATGCTGTAGAGGTGGAAGGCGTCAAGGTGCTGGCCGCTCAAATTGAGGGCGCAACCGCCTCGAGTCTGCGCGAGACGCTGGATCAGTGTAAAAACAAACTCGGGACGGGCGTTATCTTGTTGGCCGCTGTCGAGGATGGAAAAATAGCATTGGTAGCGGGCGTCACACCCGATACGACGGATCGCGTCAAGGCGGGTGATGTCATCAAGCACTTTGCCGGCGAGCTGGGTGGAAAAGGCGGCGGCCGTCCCGACATGGCTCAGGGTGGAGGTTCAGATGTTGCGGCTTTGTCGGGTGTGCTGGCCTCTTTACCCGAGTGGGTTGCCACTCAAATCAGCGGATCCTGAGCGGTTAGCTCAAGCTGGCGCTGAACGCTTATGTGTTCAAGCGTGCTCTTGTCGCAGGATAAATTTTTGAACTTTGCCGGTACTGTTGCGAGGCAGCGCATCAGTGAGGGCGACCTGTTGCGGCCACTTAAACCTTGCCAAGTTGCCATCGCATTGCCTGTGCAACGCATCGAGTGATATCGGGTTACCGCTGATGCTGGCGATGACCGCACAGCCTACCTCTCCCCATTTTGAGTCGGCGACGCCGATAACCGCGACTTCTTTGATGTCCGGATGCGCCATGAGCACAGACTCGACCTCCGCGGGATAGACGTTCTCGCCACCGGAGATGTACATGTCCTTGATGCGATCCTCGACAGACAGTCTGCCAGTCTCGTCGAGGCGGCCGATATCACCGGATTTCAGCCAATCGCCAACAAAGGCGTCTTCCGTAGCGTCGGGTCGATTCCAATATCCCGGCGTCACGGGCGCGCCGCGCATCCAAATCTCACCGAGTTCCCCTGGCGCCGCCTCCTCGGTATCCGATTTCATTACTTTGACCTCGCCGTAGGGGAGGGCTCGCCCGGCGTAGCCCATATGCTCGGGCAGATCGGCTTTTTGCGCCATGCAAATGACCCCCGAGGTTTCGGTCATGCCATACACTTCCTGCAGAAGAATGCCCCGTCCCTGCCACTCCTTCAGCATCGGTTCGGGGACCGACTCGGCGCCCGTGGCCGCCACGCGAATACGACTCAGGTCGACCTCGTCAATATTGGGCATCAAAGACATAGCGCCCCACATCGCCGGCACGCCACCAATGTTGGTAATGCCTAATTGGGCATCATCGATGGCTGCCAGCATGGCGGCGGGGTCAAAGCCGCGCATCATCAGGTGCGGTATGCCAAATTTGACTGCCATCAAAATGAACTGCATGCCGCCAATGTGGAACAACGGCATGACGTTGAGAACTCGGCTTTCAGGGCTGGCCTCGCTTGGCTGGAGCAAATTGAGTGCAGAGGCCAGCATCATTCTGCGGGTGTACATCACGCCTTTCGGTTTGCCCGTGGTGCCTGATGAATACATGATCATGGACAGCGTATCCGCGTTGGCGGCGGCGGGCTCGACTGGCGTGCTATCCGCCGCGAAGCAGGTTTCATAGGGGCTGTCCGAGCCGTCCAATGCCGAAACAAAAATCTGCTCCGGCATGACCGCCCGGTCGATTTCAGCGACGACGGCGTGAAATGCTTGGTCGTAGAAGACGGCCGACGGGGTGCAGTCGCCGATGATGAAAGAGAGCTCGGGCGCAGTCAGCCGAAAGTTGAGCGGCACGTAGACTCCGCCAATACGCACCGTGGCGAAGAAAATTTCTACTACGTCGGAACTGTTGAGGCCGAGATAGGCAACGCGGTCTCCCGGTTGTATCCCGTCTGCAAGCAGGCGGGCCGCCAACGAATCGACTCGACGGTTGAATTGATACCAAGTAAAAGATCTGTTGGCAGTAAGGTCGAAGACGGCGAGGCTGTCTGGCTGGACGCGGAGCTGCTGGTGGATCCAGTCGTTGTAGAGCGGGTCGGCTTCAGTCATGAGAAAAGACGATTTTTATTGTGATGGAGATAGCCTAGAGCAACGGTGAAAAGCTTGCCACTATGACCACAGCTGGTTCTCACCGGAGGCTGAATCGTGTTAAATACGCGCCCTTTGGTTTCGACACCACGAGAACGATGGCGCTTATCGTCCAAAAATATGGCGGGACCTCGGTCGGCTCGGTTGAGCGGATCGGTGCTGTTGCCGACAGAGTGGCTCGCTTTAAAAGCGAAGGCCACGATGTCGTCGTGGTTGTCTCGGCGATGTCAGGAGAGACCAACCGCTTGCTGGGTCTGGCCAAAGAGATTCAGGCTAATCCCACGCCTCGCGAGCTCGACGCGTTGCTCAGCACGGGCGAGAAGGTCACGACTGCCTTACTGAGCATGGCGCTGGGCGAGCGTTCGGTGCGCGCCAAATCCTACAGTGGCAATCAGGTGGGGATCCTCACTGATAGCGCACATAACAAGGCCCGCATTCAAGATATCCAGCTGGGCACGCTGAAAACCGAGCTCGACGCTGGCGGTGTGCCAGTCGTTGCAGGCTTTCAGGGTGTCGATCTGGAGGGTAATGTCACCACGTTGGGGAGAGGCGGGTCTGATACGACCGCAGTGGCGCTCGCTGCGGCGCTTTCGGCCCAAGAGTGCCAGATCTACACGGATGTCGATGGTGTCTACACCACAGACCCGCGAATGGTAGACGGCGCTAAGCGATTGGACCGCATTACGGTCGAAGAAATGCTTGAGATGTCGAGCATGGGGTCGAAGGTATTACAAATTCGCTCGGTAGAATTCGCCGGAAAATATAAGGTGCCGCTGAGAGTGCTCAGCAGTTTCGAGGACGGCCCAGGCACACTGATTACGACAGAAGAGGATACCTCCATGGAAGCGCCTGTTATCGCGGGAATTGCCTTCAATAGGGACGAAGCCAAGCTGACGGTCGTGGGGGTGCCTGATAATCCCGGGATGGCGTACCGCATTCTGGGGCCTGTCGGTGAGGCCAACATCGAGGTCGATGTCATTCTTCAGAACAGCCGCGGCGAAAACGCGACGGACTTCACGTTCACAGTAGCGCGGAGCGATATGGAGGCCGCTGAAGCGGTTCTGCTTCCAGTCGTTCAGGAGCTGGGCGCCGGAGAGGTGCTCACCGACGACCACATCGCCAAGGTCTCTGTTGTTGGAGTGGGTATGCGATCGCATTCTGGCGTGGCCGCGACCATGTTCAAGGCGTTGGCGGATGTCGGCGTTAACATTCAGATGATCAGTACCTCAGAGATCAAAATCTCAGTGATCATCGAAGAAAAATATCTTGAACTGGCCGTACGGAGCCTGCATTCTGCGTTCGGTCTTGATACAGTCGAAGGCGAATAACGGCGCTTTTGGGTCTTATCGGCCCGCGTCAAGCCGTTTGATGGCAGGCCCCGCAGAACAAGGATGTGAACCATGTTGATTTTGACGCGCAGAGTCGGCGAATCCCTGATGATTGGAGACGATGTCACGATCACGGTGCTGGGTGTCAAAGGCAATCAGGTGCGGATTGGCGTGAAGGCGCCCAAAGAAGTTGCGGTTCACCGCGAGGAAATTCTCAACCGCATCGAAGAAGCGGCGGCGGCAGAGGATCAGGGCGAAGACTGAAAGAACTGGAATCTGGAGAAGTGGCCGAGTGGCTGACCGAGCAGTCAAAGACTGCTAAAGAGCGCTCGCGGTACGACGGCGACCCGAAGGGCGAGGTGCAGAGCACCGCAGAACGCGCGACCGGGGAGTGCAAGAGAAGAATTAGAAAGAAACGAAGTAAACATAATCTGGAGAAGTGGCCGAGTGGCTGAAGGCGCTCCCCTGCTAAGGGAGTATACGTTAATAGCGTATCGAGGGTTCGAATCCCTCCTTCTCCGCCATAAACAAAACAGCCCGCCTCGCGCGGGCTTTTTATTTTCAATAAAGTTGCTCCGCCTTTCGCGGGCCGTATAGGCTACTTCTATTACTGAATCTCTCAGACGGAGTAAACGTGCGGCTCTACAGTCATGCAGATTGCGTCAGCCATCAAACACCCGAAGGTCACCCTGAGCGGCCCGATCGCTTGGCGTTTCTTCTCACGCATTTGGAGCAAGCTGGTTTCACGCAGGACCATCCCGTTTGGGAGGCCTCGCCGATTGGCGACGAGTTGGTGCACCAAGCCCATCACCCGGAACTGCTTGATCGACTTCGGCACTCAGAGCCCGGCGAGGGATTGACGCCCCTCGATCCCGATACCTGGATGGGTCCAACCAGCATGGCGGCGGCGCGGCAGGCCGCGGGTTCGGTGTGGCAAGGTGTTAACGATGTGGTAGCAGGTGGTGAGACGCGGGTTTTCTGTGCGGTGCGGCCCCCGGGTCATCATGCCGAGTTTGACTCGCCGATGGGGTTTTGCCTGCTGAACAGCGTTGCTATCGCTGCGATTAACGCGCTGAATCTACCCAACGTGAATCGAGTAGCGATTTTAGATTTTGATGTGCATCACGGTAACGGTACGGTCGATTTGTGTCGAAAATACCCCGAGATTCTAGTGTGCTCCAGTTTCCAGCATCCGCATTATCCTCATCGCCTTCACGACGTGGTGGCGCCAAATATTGTTAACACACCCTTAGCCGCCGGTGCATCAGGCGATGATTTCAGGCGAGCGATCTCAGGCGCTTGGTGGAAGGCTGTGGAGGCTCACCGACCTGATCTAATTTTGATCTCGGCGGGGTTTGACGCTCACCGCGACGATCCGTTGGCGAATCTCAATCTGGGCGCAGAAGATTTTGCTTGGGTGACTCAACAGATCACCGGCTTGGCAAATCAATTTTCACAGGGCCGCATCGTGTCGACTCTGGAGGGGGGTTACGATTTGCAGGCGCTCGCCGACTCTGCCTTGGCCCATCTGGAAGTGCTGGCGGCGTGAGATCACTGACGCTCAGTCGAGTGATTTCTGCTCTGGAGTTGCTGTTTTCGGGTGAGGGAGCGGGTATGTATGGCTCGCGGTGGGGCGGCTCTCTGTTCATGGCACATGAAAAGTGACTGACCAAGTGCTCGCTTCGGTCGATTTAGGGCAACGCCAGACCGGGGTACCCATGACCTACGCTGTCGGGGGAGATCAATATATTGTGGTGGCGACTGGCTCGCCGGGAGAGGCGGGACAGCGGGTGGCGATGGCCCTCAGACGGTAAGTGTCTTGACGCAGTTTCGACAAGTCCACGACGGAATTTGCTAACAACGGATCTCTGTCTCAACGATCGAGATACTTTTTCTGTCTCAGTCTCACTTACCGCATCGCTCCGTAAACCAGATTTTTGATTTGACCGCGAAAGTTAAAGGTTGAAGAGGGAATCAATTGGGTCATGAAGATCGCGTAGAGATTTTCAGTGGGGTCTACCCAAAACAAGGTGGAGGCCAAGCCGCCCCAGTAAAAATCGCCCTCACCGACAGTGCCTGACGCAGCGGCGTCCACCGTCGAGGCAAACCCCAGGCCAAAGCCCACGCCCTCATTGCTGGTCTCTGAGAAGCCACCCACGGCCATTTGGGCCAAAGAAGCGCCGCCAAGATGATTGCGAGTCATCAGCTCAAGAATGGGCCGTCCAATGAGCTGCTGGCCGCGAAACGCGCCGCGATTGACCAACATCTCACAGAAGTTGGCGTAATCACTCATTGTGCCGACCAGACCCCCGGCACCCGAGGGCGCCACCGGCGGCTGTCTGAACCGGCTGGTTGCGGGGTCGTCTTGCAGTCGCAGCGTTTTGTCGGGCGCACGCTCATAGCACGCGGCAAACCGCTCCAGGTTGTCATCAGGGACCGAAAAGCGAGTGTCCGGCATCTCCAAGGGTTTAAAGAGCCTTTCTATGAGGAAGTCTTCGAGCGGCTGGCCCGATATCACTTCAATCAAATGGCCACAGACATCTGTCGCCAGAGAGTAGCTCCAGCGGGAACCCGGCTCGTAGAGCAACGGCACTTGAGCCAGCTTTTCCACGAATTGGGCGAGGGTGTCGGTTCCCGCTCTTGAGATACCGGCTGCCGCATAAGCCGGGTCGACTGGCAGCTCCAGTCCCGGCAAGAATCCGCCATAGGTCAAGCCCGACGTGTGGCAGAGCAAATGCTGGATCGTCATCGGGGCAGTGAGCGGGCGGGTCACCATGGACTCACCTTCTCCCTCTACCCATACCTGATGCTGTCTCCAGGAAGGGATAAATTTGTAAACGGGATCGGTGAGCTGAAAGCGGCCTTCTTCAAAGAGCATCATCAGTGCGACAGAGGTAATGGGTTTCGACATGGAGTAAATGCGGAAGATGGTGTCATCCTGCATGCCCTTTTGGCGCTCCAGGTCCATCATGCCCAGCGAAGCGTCACAGGCTGTCACGCCGTTGCGGACAATTCGAATACTGCAACCAGCAATTTTTTGCGGTGCGAGATACCGCTCCCGCAGGTGGTCATTGAGCTTTGCGAGCTTTCGGGGGCAGAAGCCAGCCGCTGTAGGGTCCATGTTCATCGGATAAAGAAAACTAACTGTTTCAGAGCGTGATCAGATTATGGTCGTAAAAGCGCCACCTGTCGCCGTTGCGGCACTCAATGAATGAGTCAGCGTTGTGACCGCCGTGCGCAAGAGGTGGGGTTCAAACCGTTCTCGCGGGGGCCTTGGGCTAAATGCCGCTTGTCATCTGTGATGTGCTAGGCAGGTGGCGTCATGACACAGGAAAGTGTGGGTTGATCACTCTTGATCGCAGAATCCGATAGATATCCTGAAATCCCTCACCATGAGGTTTGCGATAGCGGGTACGGAGCCATCGAGTGTCGGGCCCGTAGCGGTATTGGATGAAGTGACTGACCTC
>JADHQG010000068.1 GCA_016778045.1 Luminiphilus sp.
CTCGTCTCCGGTAGGTGTCGCCTCTAGGAGGCTTCATCATCCAGCGCAGGGTGTAACCGAAATACGGGCAGTGTGATGTCTTCTGACCAGACTGCAAAGTCTACTTTGACCGAGAGCCCCACCGCGAGGGCTTCCGGGTCTGCATCAATGATCTGACTCATCATGCGCGGGCCCTCGGCGAGGTCGACTAAGGCGATGACATAAGGCGCCTCAAAGTCGGGCGAAACGCCCCGGTGTACCACCGTGTAACTGGCAATGGTGCCGGCGCCACTGGTGTCTTCCCATACCAACTGATCACTCTGGCAGGTATCACAGTGGGTTCGGGGATAAAACAGCACATGACTGCAGCTCTGGCAGCGCTGCAGCACCAGTTTGCCCGCTGCACAGGCATCGTAAAAAGGCTGCTCGGTCGGCGTGGGGCGCGGTACAGGCTTGGCCACGATCAGTCCTCCACACCGAGGATGATGGTCGCATGGCTCGACATAATGCCGCCCTGTGCATGGCACAGCGCCGTGCGCATATTAGGCAGTTGCCGTTCACCCGCGTCGCCCCGCATCTGGGTGATTGCCTCGGTGAGGCCAAACATTGCGCCGGGGTTGCCCGGGTGACAATAAGACAGCATGCCCCCGTGGGTATTCATGGGTTTGCTGCCGCCGGGCCTGCTGATGCCGCTGGCCAGCCAGGCACCGCCTTCACCTTTATCACAAAACCCCAAATCCTCAATTTGAATCAGGAGGGCGGGGGTGAAGCAGTCGTAAAGCTGCAGTAGGTTGATGTCGCCGGGCGCGAGCCCGGCTTGGGCGTAAGCCGCCTTGCCTGATTGCACTGCGGCAGACGTCGTCAGGTCTTTGGCCTGACTGATGTGTTCGTAGGCATGGCCTTCGCCGTAGCCGAGTATGGTAACGGGCTTGTGCGGGCCATCTTTTGCGCGATCCTTGCGAGTGATCACCACCGCCGCACCGCCATCCGATACCAGCGAGCAATCCAGAACCTTGAGGGGGTCGGCAATGGCGCGGGAGTTCATGACGTCATCCACCGAGATCGGCTCGCGCATCTGGGCTTTGGGGTGCTGGCTCGCCCAGGCGCGGCAAGACACCGCGGCCTCGGCAAACTGCGCCTCGGTGGTGCCGAACCGGTCCATGTGGGCGCGGGCAATCAGCGCGTAATAAGCGGGTACGGTGGGCCCATAGGGTTGCTCGTAATGAGGGTGCCCGGAGCTCGATTGCACCACCATCGCCTGATCGCGGGTCATGAAGCTACGTAAGCTGTCTGCCATGGCAACGACGATGGTGTCCGCCATGCCGGCCTGAATAGCCGCCGCCGCCATGTTGAGCGCCATGAAGGTCGTGCCACCGCCGGTATTCACTGTGACGCAGTGTCGTGGCTGCCAGCCGACGTACTCGGCTACCGCCTCGGCGTGATACATGATGGGTTCGGCGAAGGCGTTGCAGGTGATGAGTCCGTCGACCTCGCCAAGCGTGAGGCCGGCATCTTTGATGGCATCGAGGGTGACCTGCACGCAGAGCTCGCGGGGGCTTTTATCCGGTACGAGGCCCACCGCGCTCTCTGCCATACCGATCAGCGCGAACTCACCTGCCAGTCCCGAAGCAGCCATGGTTCTCAGGGCCCTGGCATGAGTTGGACGGTAATCACGCCGGGCGTGAGCACGTCTTCGCGCGCGTTCTTCACGAACACCTCGAGCGTCACCTCGCCAGTTGCCTCGTCATAGGCGGTCACGGTGCCGCCCGCGGTCACGGTCTCGCCAACGTAGGCCGCAATGCGGTTGGAGTATTCAATGCCGGTGATCATGCCCGCGTCCCCCAGCCACTCATCGACCACTTGATGCAACCAATCGCCCATCAGTGGTCCGGCCACAACCAGACCGGGATAGCCCTCGACTTCGGTGGCGTAGGGCACATCAAAGTGGATGCGGTGCCCGTTCCAGAGCGAGGCGTTGTAGAGCATTTGCTGTACTTCATCGCAGTGGTGCTGCCGCTCCGGGATGGCCATGCCGACCGTGGGTGCAGGGCTCATCGCAGAATCCTCGTGGTCTTTTCGGTGACCACCAATTCATTGTTGTCGTCTCGCACTTCCATAACGACCTCGTAAAAAATCAGCGGCCCGCTGCGGCCGGCCTTCTCGTAGATGTCGGTTAAGGTGCGCGTGGCAGTGAGCCAGTCGCCAGGTTTAATCGGCTTGTGATAGGTGATGTCGAGACCGCCCGCCATGGCCTTTTCCAGCGGGAACCTGGGTAGCAGTGAGTCGATGGAGACGCCGTCCGGCGAGAGCTCATTGAGCGGTACCACATCCCAGAACAAGTGCAGATGAAAGAGCGGCGGCGCCACATCGCCATCGAGATATTTCGCCTGTCGGTTGTCGGTGGCGATCGCGTATTTGCGAATGTCTCGCCGCGTCACAACCTCGCGCCGGGGCTCGCTCTGTTGACCAATGTGCGACAGCACATCTTCTGAGAGCAGACCACTCATACCTGACGGGTTTCATCCTGCCAGTAGGGGTCGCGCAGATCCCGCTTGAGGATCTTGCCGGTGGGCGCCTTGGGCAGCGCATCGACGAAGTCGACCGACTTGGGTTTTTGATAGGAGGCCAGATGCTTGCTCGCCTCGGCGATGATCTCGTCGGCTGTCGCGCTTTGCCCGGGTTTTAGCACGACCACGGCTTTGACCGCTTCGCCCCAGGTATCGTCGGGCACGCCGAATACGGCAGATTCGAGCACTGCGGGATGCTGGTGAATTGCCGCCTCGACCTGAGTGCTGTAGATGTTCTCGCCCCCTGAGATGATCATGTCCTTAGCGCGGTCGACGATAAAGACATAGCCCTCTGCGTCCCAGGTGGCGATGTCGCCGGTCCACATCCACTCGCCGCGGATGGTTTGATCAGTGAGGTCAGGTCGGCGCCAGTACCCCAGCATGTTGGCCTCGGAGCGGACCACGATCTCGCCCGCGGTCTGACCATCTCTTGGCACGGGCTCGCCCTCGGGGTCGACAACACGGATTTCGGAGACAAAACCCTCACGGCCGCAGGACCCCAATCTTTCGGGGTGATCGCCCGCCACCGCGCGTTGGTGATCCTCCTGAGACAGAAAGGTCATGGTCATGCCCTCTGTCTGGCCGTAGCCCTGAATCATGGTGCAGGGGAAAGCCTTCAGCGCCGCTTCTACCACCGAGCGCGGCATGGGCCCGCCGCCATACTGAAAGTTGCGCAGGCTGCAGAGGTCGTAGTCTTCAAACCCTTCGACTGCCATCATCCAGTTGATCATTGTGGTGATGCCCAGAAACGCCGACACCCGCTCCTGCTGAATGACGTCCAGTGCCAGCTTGGCGTCAAAGTTGATCAATACCACCGGGCAGCCGTGGGCCATGTAGTTCATGGCCAATGCGACTGGGATATGGAACATCTGGCCGGTGAGCATGTACACATCAGTGGGCACAATCCGCTCTGCAATAGACTGATTCAGCATGCCCATGTAGAGCGAGTGGTGGGAGTGTAGGGCACCCTTGGACTCACCGGTGGTGCCGCCGGTGTAGAGAATCAACACCGGATCATCTCCCGACACGTCCTCGGAGGCTGCGGGTTCCGCATCGCTCGCACCGGCGATCAACTGTTCGTAGTCGCAGTCGACCGTTCCGGTGAAAACCAGCGTTTCGGGGATCTTTGCCGTGCCGGCCAAGCTGTCAGTCAGCGCCGCATATTCCTCTGAGCCGATCAGCACACGGGGCTCACCATCTTTCAGGATTCGGGCCATCTCCGGTTCGCTAAGGCGCCAATTGAGGGGCTGGGCAATCAGGCCGCAGCGAGCGCAGGCATAGAACACCTCCATGTATTGGATGCAGTTTTTCGACAGGATGGCAACGCGATCACCTTTGCTGAGCTTGAGTTGGTCGCACAGACCGTTTGCGAGCCGCCGAACCCGCTCGTCCAGGGTGCCGAACGTCATTCGACGATCGTTGGGGATATCGATCAGCGCCTCGCGCTCGGGGTCGAGCAGGGCGGTTTTTGCGGGGATGCGACCGAGGTTCATGGCAGCGACTCATTAAGCGCTGTCGAGATCGATATGACGTCTCACGATTTTCCAGTCGCCGTTCACCTGCGCTACCTGATCTCGATAGACGCCAGTGGTTAACAGCTTGGTCTCGGCGTTCTCGGTCGCAAACAGGGTCAGGTAAGAGGTCACCGCCAACGTGTCCCCTGAGGCGTCGAACATGATGTTGGTGATGTCGTGGCGGCGCACATCCGTCTGGGTCGACTTGGCGCCGCGGTAGAGCTCCATAATGTTATCGCGGCCCTCGAAAGGTCCCACCATGTCGCCGCCGGCGATCTGCATGCTCATCACGGCGTCGTCGGCAAAGCAGGCGGCGAGGTCATCAAGATGGCCCTCGTCATAGTAGTAAGCCATTCGGTTCAATACTTCTGAAATAGCGAGGCGGTCTTCGGCTGATGGCATGGCATGGGTCCTCTGCAGACACGGTTTTAATGGTTATGGTCGCAATAACTTGTTCCGAACAAGTCGTCGCACTTTAGGCCATCAGGCCGGTGAGGATCAACCGAGAGATCAGCTTGCTAGTCGGCAGCGGTCACAGCGATGCCGTGTGCTGTCAGCATGGCGTCTGGCATCGGACAGTCCATCACCGCAGCCATGGCTTTCACCAGCGTCAGCTCGTTGTCGCTGATGACCCCGTCGTCGGCCGCGACGGCTGCCATAGCCTTCAATATCGGTACCTTTAATAGCGGGTAACAGGCTGCGAGGTTATCGATGGCCGCGCCAAAGGCCGACATCTCTAGGTCGGCAACATCTGGCAATACCAGGGGTAGGTCGAGCATCTCAGCGCCTCGTGTGAACGCTCGCTCGGTGTCCTCCACTGTCAGATGAGCGAGTGCCCCCAGCGCCGTGGCCAGATCGCCAGAGACGGCCGCGAGCGTCTTGTGCTTTGGTCGTGTGGGGCGAGTGTCCTGTAGCACGGGGTCGAGATAGTGCCGAACGATTTGAAACAGGCACCATTCACCGAGCACGGTCTTGCCATCTGCGCTGATCCAGCTGAGTAAGCGCTCGCGAAATACCCGGTATTGCTCCGCCGACAGCCCGCGCAGGGTGGGCAGACACAGCTCCAGGAGCGACAGTCGCTGAGCGCCGGTGCGTCGTCTTACGGGTTCACACCATCGACGGGTTGTTTGTGCCAGGCCGGCAATGGAATTGGGCTCCAAAGCCTGCCACTGCGCCCTCTCGTGCAAAGGGTCCCAGGCCATGGCCAGCACTACAGCCATTGCACCCAATGGATCGCGGGTCTCTTCCAGTAATGCGCTGTCTTCGTCTTGTGCCGCCAGCACATTGGATGGACTCGCAGATACTGCGTAAGTGCCGCCGGCGACGGCGGCGGTTGCGGCGATGGCCGCAAGTGCAGCCCGGTGTCCGGGATCGGCATCAGGCGTGGCTTCCGCTGCTACTTCCTCGGGTGCAGGTGCTGGCAAAAATTGGCCATCCCAATCCGGATCAATGCGGGCAATGCGCTCTTTAATCGGCGGGTGGGTGGCGAAGCCGCTCCAGAGGCGATGCTTCACTTGTCCGAAGAATAAGTGCGACATCTCTTCTGCTCGAGCACTGTCGACGAAGGTGCCCGATGCATGGCCGCCGATAATTTTCAGGGCATCACCGATGCCCTCGGGATTGCGGGTGAACTGCACGGCCGAAGCATCTGCCAGATACTCTTTTTGTTTAGAAATGGCGGACTTGATCAGCCCGGCCATCAAACCGCCCAGTAAACCAATCAGATACAGCCCCAGGCCCACAGCCAGCGCGGCACCGCGGCCATCATCTTTGTTGCTGCTACTATAGCGACGCCGTCGCGATGAGCTGCGCAGCAGGATACTGCCGACGTCACCAATAAAAGTGATGCCCCGCAGCATGGCGGCGAGGCGAATGCTGAGCCGCATATCGCCATTGAGAATATGACTGAACTCGTGCCCGATCACGCCTTGCAACTGATCCCGGTTGAGAGACGTCAGTGCACCACGTGTCACTGCCACCACGGCATTGGTCGGACTGGTCCCCGCCGCAAAGGCATTGATGCCTGGCTCGGCATCGAGCACGAACAAAGAGGGAATCGGCATATTGGCTGCCAGTGCCATTTCCTGGACGATATTGGCGGCGCGTCGCTCAAGCGGGTCGTCGGAGCCGGGTTGCACCAGCCGGCCCCCCAGCGCTGCGGCGATCTGGCTGCCGCCGCGAGCTAAGTTGATCCAGTTCACTAATACCACGGCACCGATCACCAAGGTGATGACCCCGCCCACAGCGAAGAATTGTTGCCAGCTGACGAGGTCGGTAGTCAGGTTCGCCGCCCCGGCTTCGCCTGACTCCACCAGAATTAAGCCCACGAGAAGCACGTTGGTAATGCCAATGAGCACCAGCACCGCTGCGATAAACAGGATGGTCAGCAGACGGGTGTTACGGCGGGCAATATCCTGCTCGCGGAAGAAATCCACGGCTTAGCACCTCGTCAGGAGAAACTGACGTTGGGCGCCGCCTGAATCTCGGCGCTGTCCTCGAACTCTAGCAGCTCGGCATCTTCGGCATGGCCAAATTGGTTGGCAATGACAACATTGGGAAAGGACTGCCGGTAGGTGTTATAGGACATCACCGCATCGTTAAAGCCCTGACGAGCAAACGCTACGCGATTCTCGGTGGACGTGAGCTCTTCACTAAGCTGTTGCATGTTGGCGCTGGCCTTGAGGTCAGGGTAGGCCTCCATCACGACGTTGAGTTTGCCGAGCGCTCCTGCGAGTGCACTCTCAGCGCCTGATAGGTTTTTGATACCGCTAGCGGTCACATCGCCGCTACTCAGGTTGCCGAGTGCGGCGGCAGCCTCGTTTCTGGCCAAAATCACCGCCTCGAGGGTCTCCCGCTCGTGGCTAAGGTAACCCTTGGCGGTTTCTACCAGATTTGGGATTAGGTCGTAGCGGCGTTTCAGCTGAACCTCTATTTGTGCGAAACCATTCTGGTAACGGTTCGACAACGAGACGAGTTGGTTGTAGATGGCGATCGCCCAGACGATTGCCAAGACGATGACGCCCAGCGTGATCCAAGTGCTCATTTCCATAGCGTTACCCTTGTGTCCATTCCGTTGGTTAGGCAGCCGGTCAAGCCTGTAGGGAGACGCTGCAGCACCTAACGGCTTCCAGATGTCATCAGCTTAGCACTGGCGGTGCGCGATTTTAAATCGGCCGTGCGTGCCGGACGCCAGCGCGCGGTGGCATCGCTGCCATGACGAGCCTTGCCCGGTGAGCGTCGACGGCTGATCAGTCGGATTGAATCTCGATGTCGATGTCATCGACCTGACCGATAGCGGCCGTGACCGCAGCCTCAATCTCGGCCTCTGTCGGTTCACGTCCCTCTGCCCGCGCTGTTTCGACAACCGCAGCCACAGCAGCGGCGAGATCGCCGGCGGGTTTGTCATTTGCATCAATGCTCACCGAGATCATCAGCTCCTGCGATTCTGCCACCACATCGTCTGATTCCAGCTGAATCTTCACTTCCTGATGAATCTCGTGCTCGCTGGCCTCGTCGGTTTTAATGACCCAGACATTGTGATCCTCGTCTTCCCCCAGCGTTTTCAGGTCTATCTCGTTGTCGCCATGGTGGAGCATCGCCATACGTGGCGGTGTGCTGTTGCGCTCCGGCGTGATCACGTCGCCCAATAAAATGGCGCCCCCGATCAGCACGCCCACCACGAGTGCAGGTCCATAACCTGATTGCATAGCCTGATCTCCTGCTGAGTGACAGCACCGAAAGTGCCATACTCGCCAATTCATGACAATCGTTCATGTTGCCCACACCAGAGCCGCACCGAAGGTGTTACATTTGGAGTGTTTCGGGATTTTTTTGGGTGAAAGGATGCACAGAAGAAATTGGCTCATCGCGATAGTAATCGCCCTCTTTATGTCGGCTTGTGGCGGAGGCGGTTCTAATCCGCCGGCGCCAATCGCCGACAACGACAACTCAGCCGACGACAACACTGGGGGCGATGACGGTGCCTGCGGGGTGTCGGCGCAGATTGATTTTGTCGAGGGCGTGACCGAATCCTGGTACCTCTGGTATGACGAGATGGCCAGCGTGGATAAGTCCGGCTTTGACAGCGCACAGGCCTATCTCGACGCGCGCTTGCAACCGCTTATGGACGATGGCCGAGACAAGGGTTTTTCTTACCTGACGACCATTACCGAGGATGAGACAAACATCAGCTCGGGTGCCTACATTGGCTTTGGCTGGCGTTCAGATCAAACCGGTGTGTTTATTGTCGATGTCTTTGAGAGTGGGCCCGCATTTGCTGCGGGTGTACGACGCGGCATGGAACTCGTGGCTGTCGATACCGGATCCGGCTTTGAAACGCTGGATGAGCTGAGCGCTCGCAATGCTTCAAGCGAAGAGGTCTACGGTGCTCGGGAAGTGGGCGTCGAGAGAACGTTTCGCTTCCGACAGAACGGCGAAGAGCTGGATATCTCAGTGGTAAAAGAGGAGCTTGCGCCGCCCGCACTCTCCGCGTCGCCGCTGCTGATCGAGCGCGAGGGACTGACTCCAGTGGGGTATCTACACCTGCGGCAGTTCATCGATGCGGCGCTGACCCCTGCGGAGGACTTTGCCTCGCTGACAGATGCGACCCGCGTCTTCGGGGAGGCGGGTGTGACCGACCTGATCGTTGACCTTCGCTATAACGGCGGTGGCTTGCTGAGCGTGGCCGACACCATGATGGACTTGCTGGCTGGTTATGCGCCACCCGGAGAGGCGTCATATAAAATTCAGGTCAATGACCAACACCCCGAATTTAATGATGATCGAAGCAACTGGGGTGTATTTGATGTGTTGCCTGACACGGCTTATCCCATCCGCATCGCCTTTATTACCTCAGGCTATACCGCTTCCGCCAGTGAGCTGGTCATCAATGGGCTCGATCCCCATATCGAGGTGGT
>JADHQG010000013.1 GCA_016778045.1 Luminiphilus sp.
TTTCCCCCTGCCGACACCGCCCCACAGGTAGAGGCCTTTTTCGGGCAAGCTGGGACGCCCCATCCACCTGGCCACCCGCGCCGATAAGGCGCGCTGACTCGCCAGCCTGACGCATAAACGGCTGTGGAGCTCATCCAACTGACCGATCGCGTCGGCCTGCGCCGGATCCTCGAGGAGCGTGCCGGCAGCCAGTTCTTTCTCATACCGTTGCAAAGGTGAAAGCACGAGTTTTATAAGCCTTTCGAGCAGTTGTCTTTAGCGGCGCGCAGGTTAGCACGCGATGTTAATGCGGTCGGGCCGCTCAGATGGATCACTGCCTTGATGAGGTTTGCAGACACCAACGTTTTAAGACCCCTGAAATCTATTGGGGGATCATCAGCGACGCCACCTCTCTCTTGCAGTACACTGAGACCCATGGCGTGCCAATAGCGCCGCCGGCTCTGCAGAGCAGCTTAAAGAACGGACAACTTAAGGATCATCGCCGCTATGTACACCATGTCTCATCTTTTGATCGCGCTGTTCATCGGGGTTGGCATAGGCGGTTTTGTTGGCTGGTATGTCGCTGTGAACAACAGAGGTGACAACAAGCGCAAAGTCATCATGGACCTCGAGAGCCAGCTCGATCAGGCGGCGCAAAGCCGCGCTGATTATGAGGCAGAGGTTGCAGAGCATTTTGCGCAAACGGCAGATTTACTGCACAAGCTCACTGACGACTATCGCGCGGTCTACACACATCTGGCCGATGGCGCTGAGCAACTCTGTGGCGATCAAGTCAGCATCTCGGAGGCCGCTTTGACGGCGCCCGCCGAGGACGCCAAGCCACATTTGGTCGAAGTGGCGCAGCCGCTGGATTATGCGCCAAAAAAACCCGACGAACAGGGCCAACTTTCAGAGACATTTGGGCTGGATAAGTCCAACAGCTCCGCTGCCTGATCCTGATCAGGCAGGGTTATCGATGTCGATAAATTCGTGCCGGATGCCTAGCGCGCCGGCGACGGCTTCACCCACTGCCTGAACACCGTACCGCTCTGTCGCATGATGACCTGCGGCGATAAAAGCAATGCCGCGCTCGCGTGCAACGTGCACAGTCTGCTCAGACACCTCCCCCGTCACATAAACGTCGGCTCCCGCGTCGGCTGCTTGATCGATATAGCCCTGACCGGCACCCGTGCACCACGCCACCGACTGCACTAACCCGTCACCCAACACGAGGGGCTGGCGATCCAGCGCAGCGCTCAGCCGATCTGCCAGCGCGCTGACCGGCATGGGCGCCTCAAGAGACCCCTGAAATACGGGCGTACCCGGGTCGCCAGGGTCGATCGGTGCCGGCGTCGTCACGCCCATGAGTTGCCCCAGCATGACATTGTTTCCGTATTGCGGATGGCAATCGAGGGGTAGGTGGTAAGCGAGCAAATTGATATTGGCGGTCATCAGTGTGCGGACCCTCTGAGCTTTCATGCCCGTGATGCGCGCATCTTCTGAGCGCCAGAAGTAGCCGTGATGCACCAGAATTGCGTCGGCGCCACGACCCCGTGCTTCATCCAGGAGCGCCTGGCTGGCTGTCACACCCGTCACGAGGTAATCGATTTCCGCCACACCCTCGACCTGTAACCCGTTGGGGCAATAATCCCGGAACCGCTCCGGCTGGAGTAATTCATCCAAAAAATCGCACAGTTGCTGCCGCGTGCACGCCATGAGAGATCCAAAATGTTTCCGACTGTAGAGAGAATAACCAGCGCACCATGATTTACAATGCTTGCTCGGGGAGACGAATGTGAAACAAGACCTGATTGCTTTTATCTGGCCAGCCTTAGTCGGCGTCTTGGGCGCCGCATTAATTTTGGACAGGTGGGTACTCCCCGATGCGGAGGGCCTCAGCGCTTCATCAACCGGCAGCTTCCGCGAGGCGGTTGCGCTGGCCACCCCCTCTGTCGTCAACATTTACACCGCCAAGCTGGTGGAAACGCGCACCGACCCGCGCCTGAACTCCCCAATGCAGCGTCGCTTTCGATCTAATCGGGGCCGGGGACAGCGCATCGAGCGCTCCTTGGGCTCGGGTGTCATCCTTAGGTCCGACGGGCACATTGTCACCAATAACCACGTTATCGAGGGCGCAGACGCTATTCAGGTGTTGCTCGCCGACGGGCGCTCAGCCAGCGCGTCGGTAGTGGGCACTGACCCCGAGACAGATCTGGCCATCCTTCACATCGACCTGCCAGACCTGACCCCCATCGAACTCGCCGACACTGACAATATTGCCGTCGGCGATGTCGTGCTGGCCATTGGCAATCCCTATGGTTTTGGGCATTCAGTTTCCCAGGGCATTGTCTCGGGGGTCGGCCGTTTTGGCCTGCAGCTGTCTACCTACGAGGGATACATTCAGACAGACGCAACTGTCCACCTGGGGAGCTCGGGCGGCGCGTTAATCGACAGCCAGGGAAAGCTGGTGGGAATCAACACCCTCATTTATACGGCCGGTGCCGAGCGTGGTGACGAGACCCCGGGCATTGGCATCAACCTGGCCACACCCAGTGATTTGGCGGCATCCGTTTTGAGCGACATTGTCAGTTACGGCCGCGTGATTCGCGGCTGGCTGGGGGTGAGCGTAGAGGTCTTGCTCAGTGAGGGACAATCCGGCAATCCTGCGCAGCAACTGATCGTGACAGATCTGGCTCCCGGTGGGCCCGCCGAGCGAGCTGGAATCAGACTGAATGACATTATTGTCGCGATGGATGGCGAAGCCGTGGTGGACGGTCGCGCTGCTATGATCCAAATTGCTCGCCTTCGGCCAGGACACCTATTGCGGGTCAACCTTGACCGCGACGGGCTACCGGTCGAATTGGAGGCCGTAGTCGGGACCCGCGCTAATTCGGGTTAAATCACCCTTCTCTTCGAATCCGCATCATGGCGCTGAGACCATGCGCTTCGAGCGATTCAGCCTCCGCCAGAGTCGATGCCAGGGCGCCCAATCGCTGCGCACCCTCCTCAGAGATCTGTATCACGCTGCTTCGACGCTGAAAGTCGTAAACACCCAGAGGTGAGGCAAAGCGCGCCGAACCCGCAGTCGGTAATACGTGGTTGGGCCCGGCGCAATAGTCACCGAGGGACTCCGAGGACATGGGACCCATGAAGACAGCGCCGGCCGCCCGAATACCCTCGAGCAAAGCCTCGGGATTGTCGACCGCCAGTTCGAGATGCTCAGGCGCAAGCTGATTGCTCAAATCCACTGCCGCCCCAAGGTCGGGAACCTGGATCAACGCCCCCCGATTTTCCAGCGAGGCGCTGACGATGTCGCGGCGAGCCATGGTGGGCAGTTTTTCATCAATACAAGTAGCGACGGCATCCAGATAATCTGAGTCAGTAGCGATGAGCACCGCCTGAGCGAATTCGTCGTGCTCGGCTTGAGCAAACAAATCCATGGTGACCCACTCGGGATCCACGGAACCGTCGGCAATAATTAAAATCTCAGAGGGGCCCGCCACCATATCGATACCGACCCGGCCAAACACCTGACGCTTTGCCTCTGCAACATACCGATTACCCGGCCCCACAATCTTGTCCACTCTAGGAATCGTTTCAGTACCGTAAGTGAGGGCAGCCACCGCCTGAGCGCCGCCAATTGTGAACACCCTATCGACGCCTGCGAGTCCCGCCGCCGCCAGCACCACTGCGTTCAATTCGCCCTCCGGCGCTGGAACGACCATCACGACATCCGGCACCCCTGCGACTTTCGCCGGGATCACATTCATCAGCACCGAGGACGGGTAACTGGCGCGACCCCCCGGCACATAGACGCCTACCCGGTCGAGAGGCAAGATCCGCTGACCCAAAACAGATCCCGTGTCATCCGTAAACTGCCAGCTGCTGGTGAGCTGGTGCGCGTGAAAATCACGGATACGCTCGATGGCTTTTTCCAAAGCCTCTCTGACCGCGGGGTCGATTGACTCCACCGCCTCTGCGAGCGCCGAGGGATCGACGCAGAGCGACCTCACATCGTCAACAGATCGACGATCCAGCTCGTTGGTCAGTTGCAGCAGCGCTTCGTCGCCTCGCTCTGCAATTCGGGACACAATGCCGGTGACGGTTTGGGTCAGCGCCGGGTCAGCATCCGCAGGGCTAACCAATAGCTGCGCGAACCGACTGTCAAAGTCCGGCGAAGGGTACTGGAGTCGCGCTATGCGAGTGTCTGGCATCAGGATTCTCTGGTATTCACGGCGTTGGACAACGCCTCAATCACGGCCTGCACGGAACTGTGACGAGTACGCATAGACGCCTTGTTGACGATCAGCCGAGAGGACACCTCGGCGATAAGCTCCCGCGGTGCCATACCGTTCTCAGCAAGCGTCTTACCCGTATCGACAATATCGACGATCTCGTCCGCCAACCCCATCAGCGGTGCCAGCTCCATCGATCCATATAGCTTGATGACGTCAGCGTGCATCCCCTTTCTGGCGTAATGGGCCCTGGCAACGTTGACGAATTTGGTAGCCACCCTGACGCGCCGAGTGGCGTTGTCGCCTGACGAGGTAGCAGCAGGTCCGGCAGTCATCAATCGGCACCGGGCGATACCGAGATCAAGTGGCTCATAAATTCCTGCACTGCCGGACTCCAATAACATGTCCTTGCCGGCGATGCCCAAATCGGCGGCGCCGTGGCGCACATAGGTCGGCACATCTGATCCTCTGAGAATGACCAGACTCACTCTCGACAGACTTGTCGGCACGATCAGCTTTCGACTGACCTGAAGGTCCTCTGCAGGCTCGATCCCTGCCGCAGCCAACAAGGGCAACGTCTCTTTGAGAATCCGGCCCTTTGTCAGCGCGATGGTGATGTCGTGGTCGATGTTCATGGCTGTGCTCTCTGCCTTCAGGCCGATATACGACGGATATCAGCACCCAGGCATTGCAAATTGCCCTCAATATTCTCGTATCCGCGATCAATATGATAAATCCTGTCGATGCGCGTCTCACCCGAAGCCACGAGTCCAGCAATCACCAGACTCGCCGACGCCCTCAAATCCGACGCCATCACAGGCGCGCCCTGGAGGGCGGGTCGGCCGGTGATGCGAGCGGTATCGCCATCAATGTCAATCTCGGCACCCATCCGCTTCATTTCATGAGCCTGCATCAGTCGATTTTCAAACACCGTCTCAATCACAGTGGACCGCCCTTCAGCGATCGTATTGAGGGCGATGAACTGAGCCTGCATGTCGGTGGGGAATCCCGGAAAAGGCGCAGTCACGATGTCGACCGCTTGGGGGCGTCGACCCTCCATGTCGAGGCAGATCCAGTCGGCTCCCTCCGACAGCACCGCCCCTGTTTGCTGGAGTGCATCCCGCACGACGCCAAGCGCGGCAGGCGCGACCCCCTCAATTCTCACTCGACCGCCCGTCGCAGCAGCCGCCACCAGATAGGTACCTACCTCGATACGATCCGGCATGACGTGATAGGACGCACCACTCAATGACGCCACACCCTCAATCGTCAGAGTATCCGTCCCGACCCCCTCAATCTTGGCGCCCATTTGTTGCAGAAAGCCCAGCAAATCGATGATTTCAGGTTCCTGCGCGACGTTTCGTAACACTGTCGTCCCCGTTGCCAGAACCGCCGCCATCACTGCATTCTCGGTGCCGCCCACGGTCACAGTGTCGAAAGTGAATTCTGCGCCGCTCAAACCGGTCGGCGCGTCCGCAATGATATAGCCCTCTGCCACTTCAACGACTGCACCCATCGCTTCAAGCACACGAATATGCAGATCAACCGGCCGGCTACCGATGGCACAACCGCCGGGAAACGACACCTCAGCTCGGCCGTAACGCGCCAGCAACGGCCCGAGCACCAAAATCGACGCGCGCATTGTTTTGACCAGTTCATAGGGCGCCTTCAGCTGATGCAATGCACTGCTCTGCAATGCCATGGCCTTATCGTCTCGCCGGGACACCTCTGCCCCCAGGCTCGACAACAGCGTCACCATCGTATCGGTGTCACGGAGTATCGGAACCCGGTGCAATGTGCAGGATTCAGGGGTCAGCAGTGTCGCAGCCATAATGGGCAACGCTGCATTCTTGGATCCTGAGGCGGTGAGCGTACCCCCTAAGCGGTTACCCCCCCGGATAATCAGACTGTCCAAAGACGACCTCGCTCAGCCAAGCGCTCAAGGCGTTCGAGCAGTGATGTTGACTGCGTGCAGAGTACCGTCAGCGATCAAATCGGACAGCGGCGCATAAACTGCCTGCTGGCGCGCCACCGGTCTCAGCCCCTCAAATGCGGCGCTGGTCACAACAATGTCGACATGCCCGCCGTTGATTGCCACCGAAATATCGCCGTCAGGGAAAGCCCCGGCTAGTCGCTCAGTGAGTTCCTGCTCAGTCACGGGCCAGCTCCTCTGCTTGTTCGGCAATCATTGCATTCCACTGACTGATCGCCACGTCGAGGTCATCGTCAGCCTCTTGGGCCAGTGCACTGAATTGATTGCGGTAGATTTCACCGAGGTTAATGGTCTCGATAATTAAATTGCGGAGTCGCCAGGAGCCGTCTTTGTATTGACCCATTTGATAGCGGATGGTGTAGACCCTGTCAGCCTCTCCGTAGACGAGTTGTGTCACGGAAGCGATGCGCGCGCTCTGGGGCGACGCCTCAGCACCTTGCACCTCCATTTGCGCCCCGCCAAACGCCAGCAGCCCCTTGGCATAGCTGCGGATCAAACCCTCTCTGAGCGTTGCGGCAAAGGCGTCTCGCTGGCGCTTCAGTTGCTCCCGACCGGCTGCGTCCATGGTACGGCCGCGGCTGTAGTAATCACCCATAACAGCGGTCGCAAACCCGCGCCAATCAACCAGGTCAGCCAGCGCCGCGTCAATCTCTTGGTAATAGCGATCCGGATCTTCGTCAAAGTAATCATTGGCGTCGCCCACCACCGACATAATTTGCTCTGTCACCTCTCGGATGACCTCGGCGGGGCCCGTGCTTTTCAGCTCCGATCCATCAGCCATTACCCACGTGGGTATCGCCAGCAGACAGACGATCAGCAGAGTGGCTGTCAGGCCCAAAAACTGTCGGTGGTCGGCATGGATTCCAATCACAATCGGTACATCTCCGTTATAAAACTCCGTTCAAAGGCGTGGCGCGTTGGTGACTTTATGACCAACCAATACATGCCTACCAAAGATTTGACTGGGTTAGACTGTGCGTCGTGCGAGAAATTCAACCCATCCCCCTGCACAGGTTTGTCGCGGCACATAATACCCGATCAGCGCAAAAGCCTCTCGCCCGGCGGCGTAAATAAGGAAACAAGATAGTGTTGTGGTACTCGGCAGTGATAGCGGCTGGATTGGTCGCCTTGGTATGGAGTGCTGATCGTTTCGTGGACGGCGCGTCGGCCATCGCCAAGCGAGCGGGTCTGACACCCATGCTGATTGGCTTGACCATCGTGTCGGTGGGCACCTCGGCCCCCGAAATTCTCATTTCAGTCATGTCCGCTCTGGCGGGATCCGGAGAACTCGCTGTGGGTAACGCCTTGGGGTCGAATATTGCCAATGTGGGGCTGGTGCTCGGTGTCACCCTGTTGGTCAGTCCCATCACGCTGGGTCGCAGCACGACTTTGATCGACCTGCCGCTGCTTATGGCCGTGGTACTGCTCACATGGGGGCTATTAGCAGATCATCAATTGGACCCCAGCGACAGCATTATTTTGCTCGGCACCCTGGGACTTTTTTTCATCCGCATTGCGCAGCACGCCAAGACACCCGGCATCAACAGCGAATCTCGTGACATTCCCGAGATGTCCAACGCGGCGGCGTGGCTATCGTTTCTCGGCGGCCTGATCTTGCTGATCGGCTCCTCGCGAGTACTGGTATGGGCGGCTTCACACATCGCTCAGACGCTCGGCGTGTCTGAACTGGTGATTGGCTTAACGATCGTCGCGGTGGGTACCAGCCTGCCCGAATTGGCGGCCGCGATCATGAGCGCTACCAAAGGTCATGCCGACATGGCAATCGGCGCCATTGTGGGCTCAAACATGTTCAACATCCTGCTGGTTCTGGCAATCCCCGGTCTCTGGGGGACCCTTCCGCTTGAGACCGCCGTAGTGAGTCGAGACATGGTCGTGGTATTTCTCACAACCCTGATCCTTGCTATGGCCGCGTTGTGGCGTTGGAATGGAGCGCTCGGTGCAGGCACTCTCAGTAAGGGGACGGGTGGAACCCTGCTCACACTTTACGTCGCCTACTATGGGTGGCTCTTTTACCTACCCTGAAATTGACCCCTGATACGGCAAACCATGGACAACCAACCCGATCAGTTCTTCATCGACTCTGCCCGACGGACAATCTCCCTCGAACGCAGTGCGATTGATTCGTTGGAGGGTGCACTGAACAGCGAATTTGCCGAGGCCTGTCGGCATATCGTGGCGACTGTCGGACGCGTGGTCGTGACTGGGATGGGCAAGAGCGGGCATATCGCCGGGAAAATTGCCGCGACGTTGGCGAGCACTGGCACTCCTGCCTTTTTCGTTCACCCAGGCGAGGCCTCACATGGGGACATGGGCATGATTACGCGGCAGGACTGTGTTATCGCCCTCTCCCACAGCGGCAACACGCAAGAAGTTCTGACGCTGCTACCACTGATCAAACGCCTGAACATTCCACTTATCAGCATCACGGGCAACGCGGACTCAGAGCTGGGGCGGGCATCAGATGCGCACCTATTAGCCTCTGTGGAGTCCGAGGCCTGCCCGCTCAATCTGGCACCCACCTCGAGCACAACGGCCGCGCTCGTTATGGGCGATGCACTGGCCATCGCGGTCTTGGAAGCCAAAGGCTTTACTGCCCAGGAGTTCGCTTTTTCGCACCCGGGTGGCTCACTGGGTAAACGCCTGCTGCTTCGGGTCACCGATGTCATGGTGCATGGAGACGAAGTACCTTGCGTCGCGCACACCGCAACGCTGGCGGATGCACTCTATGAGATGACCCGTAAAGGGCTGGGCATGACTACTGTCGCCTCAGCAGAGGGTGCATTATTGGGCGTTTTTACTGACGGTGACCTGCGGCGAGCTGTCGAAGAAAATAGCGACCTGCAGACAACACCCTTGGCCGCGGTCATGACGGAGGGCGCCAGAACGGTCACTGAGGATCTACTGGCCGCCGAAGCGATGAGCCTGATGGAGCGTCACCACATCAGCTCGCTGGTCGTGGTCGACAATGCGTCGCAGATCGTTGGTGTCGTGACGTTATTGGCGTTGCTCAGGGCAGGTATTTCATGACGGGTCGGGCGGCACAAAAGGCTGAATCCATCGAATTGGTCGTGTTGGATGTGGATGGCGTGATGACAGATGGCACGCTGCTATACGGCGGACCCGACGACCCAGAGATCAAGGCCTTTAATATCAAAGATGGTCTCGGCATTAAGTTGCTGCAGCAATGCAGTATCCAGGTAGCCATTATCACGGGGCGAGCTTCGCCTGCAGTGGAACGACGAGCTCAGGAACTCGGCATCACTACGCTGATCCAGAGCCGGGAGGATAAAGGGAAGGCGCTCGAAGAGCTGCTCAGCGCATTGCAGTTGCCCGCCTCAGCGTCTGCCTATATGGGCGATGATTTACCCGACTTGGGGGCGCTTCAACTCGCCGGGCTTGCGACCTGCCCCTCCAACGCGGCTGACGCGGTCAAAGCCTGTGCAGATTGGGTGGCGCCAACACCGGGCGGGCACGGTGCGGTGCGAGCGCTATGCGACTTTATTCTGCAAGCGCAAGGTCATATACCCGATCTGTACGATAGTTTCCGATGAAGCTCCTGATTATCGCTATTCTGGCCGCAAGTGCCGGCATCGCTCTCTGGCAATCTGCACCCCCCATGGACACCTTCTCGCCCTCGCAGGAAACGGGCGAAGTGGTGATTGCGAGTTATCTGAAAGCCGGCACACGCACATTTTTTTCCGCGGAGGGAGACAGATCTGACGTTCTTGAGATTGGCTCTGCGACGCGCTGGTCGGACAGTGACGAGGTTGCCCTCAGCGAAATTCGCTACCGTGCTAGCGGTGACAATGACATGGCATGGGACATCACTGCCTCAGCTGGCACCTTCTTTGAAGACATTAATGAACTTGTGTTGCAAAACGGGGTCACAGTCATCGAGACCAAACGACAGGCGACGATGACCACCGAAGCAATGCGGCTTTTTATGAATCAAAAACGCGCCTCTGGGCACCAGGAAGTCTTGCTGACAGGTCGCGGTAGCCGCACTACCGGATCATCGTTTGAGTTAGATCTGCAAACCAACACTGCGACACTCAAAGGCGACGTTGTAACGCAATATGAATAATTTTCTATATCGCTGCCTGTGTGGGGTTGTCGGTGTGCTGATGCTGCTGCCAGCCTCCGCACATGCGCTGGACTCTGATCGGGAGCAACCCATCCAGATTGCTGCCGATGTGGCGATCCGCGATGAGATTGCCGGTGAGACCCGTTACGAGGGCAACGTGGTGCTCACGCAGGGCTCTCTGAAGATCACAGCTGACGAGCTGACCATTCTTCACAGTACTGAGAATGCGGACCGGATAATCGCTACCGGGAAACCCGCCACGCTGGTGCAGCAGCCAACGCCAGATCAACCGCCGGTCAATGCTTCAGCGCTGCGCATTGAATACGTTCGTTCTGAGGATCTCGTGCGCCTGCTCGAAGACGCCCGCATTGCTCAAAATGGGTCGACGCTGTCGGGGAATCAAATCGATTACCTAGTCAGTCAACGCACAGTGAAAGCTGCGGGTGGCGCTGATGGCCCGGGACAGGGACGAGTCGAGGTCGTGATACCGCCTGAGAATTTGCGTGACTCCTCCTCTGATGCCTAGCACCCTCAGCGCTCACAACCTTGCCAAAGCGTATGCTGGTCGCCCGGTGGTGAAGGATGTCTCACTATCGGTGAGCGCAGGAGAGATTGTCGGTCTTTTGGGGCCAAATGGCGCCGGCAAAACCACCTGTTTCTACATGATTGTCGGCTTAGTGGACGCGGATGCGGGGGATATCAGACTCGATGAACAGTCCCTGATGACTCTGCCGATGCATCGCCGGGCGCGCGCCGGGATCGGTTATTTACCTCAGGAAGCCTCCGTATTCAGGCAACTCTCCGTGAGAGATAACCTGCTCGCTATTTTGGAGACAAGGTCCGAACTCAGCCGGGCCGAGCGACATGACACTGCCGAGGCCTTGCTGGAAGAATTCAATGTGGGGCATCTCGCGGAGTCTCTTGGGCAAGCGCTGTCTGGCGGTGAGCGTCGACGAGTAGAAATCGCCAGGGCCCTCGCCACTGAACCCACGGTGATCCTGCTGGATGAACCTTTCGCCGGCGTCGATCCGATCTCAATATCGGACATCAAAAACATTATTACCCACCTCAAAGACCGTGGCATCGGTGTATTGATTACCGACCATAATGTGCGAGAAACGCTGGATATCTGCGAGCGCGCCTACATTGTGGGTGAAGGCCACGTCATTGCCTCAGGCACCCCAGACGAGGTGCTGGCCAACGATAAAGTCCGTGAAACCTATTTGGGTGAACACTTCTCGCTATAACCTCTCGCTGCAGATATTCCGCGGCATGGCGCAGTCACTTACCTGAGGTTTATGGAGTCGCTGAGCCGCCCAAGATCGACGGGACTCCCAGCAATGCAAATTCCTTGCCAATTTATTGGCATCCGCTGGCCCCGGCGATACACTGTGTGTTCGTGGAGCCACAGTCAGCAGTATGAAACAGGCGCTTCAGCTCAAGTTAGGGCAACAACTCGCCCTCACACCGCAGTTGCAACAAGCAATCAAACTGCTGCAGCTCAGCACGATCGACCTGCAACAAATCATTGAAGAAACTCTTGAATCTAACGCCTTGCTAGAGCGAGAGAGCGAGGAAACAGAACAAGAAGGTCTGGATTTTGCGGAGACCGCCGCAATAGAGGACGAGTCTGAGGGACTGGCCGTTGATACGGTTTGGGAAGATGCGCTCCCCTCATCGGCGCCACCCACCCAGAGCAGTGCCATTGACTTTGATTTTTCAGAACAGGGCTCAGAGGAGGAATCTCTTCGCGAGCATCTGCTGTGGCAACTCAATCTGACGCGATTTTCTGATAGCGACCGAGTAATTGCGCTCGCTTTGATTGATGCGGTCGATGAAGACGGCAGGCTCGTTCAAACACCTGAGGAAATTCATCAGGATCTGGCGCTCGAGGAGATTGATCTCGACGAGGTCATCGCAGTACTGCACCGACTCCAACATTTCGAACCTTCGGGAGTCTTCGCGGCCGACCTCAGGGAGTGCCTTCTAATACAGCTCAGGCAACTACCCACCGATACACCCTACCGCGACATTGCCGGAGCGCTTGTCAGCCGCTATCTGCACCAGCTGCCTACCGCACCACCCCGACAACTGGCCCGCAAACTGCGCACCTCGGTCGAGGAATTGGAATGCGCTATTCAGCTGATTCGGACCCTCGACCCTACCCCTGGCGCCTCGGTCGGCACCGATCGAACCGAATACGTGACGCCCGATGTCTTCGTGCGGCAGTTGGACAATCGGTGGCAGGTCGAACTCAATCCTGACGTTGCGCCGAAGCTGAGAGTCAATGATCACTATGTGAGCATGCTCAATAATGGCTCTGCGACGGATCGTGGCTATGTGAAAGAGCACCTTCAGGAAGCGCGCTGGTTTATGAAGAGCCTGCAAAGCCGCAATGAAACTCTTCTGAAAGTAGCGAGCAAAATTGTTGAGCATCAGCAGTCGTTTCTTGAAGTGGGCGAAATCGGTATGAAGCCACTGGTGCTTGCAGATATCGCAGGGGAAGTCGATCTGCACGAGTCCACCGTGTCGCGAGCAACAACCCGAAAATACATGCATACCCCAAGAGGGACGTTCGAATTGAAATATTTCTTTTCGAGCAGAGTGTCCGGACACGAGGGTGACGATATTGCCTCCACCGCGATAAAAGCGGCCATTCGCCAGCTGATCGCAAATGAAGATGTCCGCAAGCCTCTGAGTGACGCCAAGCTATGCGCCCAACTCAAAGATCAGGGCATGACAGTGGCTCGGAGAACCATCGCAAAATATCGTGAGCAACTTGCCATCCCACCGTCGAATGAACGCAAACGTCTAAACTAGAGGTTGATTGATAGGAGTATGAAATGAATCTAACCATCAGCGGCCATCATATGGATGTAACGCCCGCCATACGCCAGCATGTTGAGGGAAAACTGGAGCCCATCGAGCGCCATGGTGACCACATTACGCGAATTGAGGTCACGCTCATCGTCGAGAAAAATCTGCATAAAGCAGAGGCAAACCTACATGTCGCAGGAGCTGACTTATTTGCGTCATCAGAATCCGATGATATGTATGCCGCAATCGATGCTCTGGCTGCCAAACTGGATCGGCAAGTCATCAAACACAAGGAAAAACACCGAGGCCATTGATCGATGTCTGATCTCAGCCAACTGAAGCACGAGCGCGTGCTGGCGCTATGCAACCAAGCTCTTCAGAGTAAAAAAAGGGTGTTTGAGCGCGCAGCGGAAGCCATGTCAGCAGAATTGGATCTGGACGCCGAGTCCATCTATCGCGCCTTACTGGCCCGGGAAAAGCTCGGTAGCACAGCTGTTGGCGAGGGCGTGGCCATTCCTCATAGTCGCGATGACCACTGTGGCGACGCCGCAGGCTGCTTGATCACGCTAGAGGAGCCTATCGACTTCGCCGCTGCAGACGGCAAAGCCGTCGATATTGTTTTCGTGTTGTTGGTGCCAGCAGAAGCCACCCAGAACCACCTCAATATTCTGGCCGGGCTCGCAACAGCACTCTCAAACAGCGACATCCGCTCGACATTGCGTGACGCTAAAACGGCTGAACAAGCGAAGTGGGCGCTACTGCGTGGCCCCCAGCCATGACACCTAAACTCATCATCATCAGTGGCACCTCGGGCGCAGGAAAAAGTAGCGCTCTGCGCTTGTTAGAGGACGAGGGTTACTACTGCGTAGACAATCTGCCACCTCGGTTATTGCCCGAGTTTTCCGAAGAAATGCTGGAGCATCCCGAATACCGAAGATTTCATGGCATCGCGGTGGGCATAGACGCCCGCACCATTGGCATAGAACACGAGCATGAAACCGAAGCGCTTCAGCAACTATTGGCCTTGCCCGACCGACTCATCGTTTTCATTGATGCGCAACCGCATGTTCTGCTGAAACGATTTAGCGAAACACGCCGCCGACACCCGCTCGCGGGGCCGAGTAACTCTTTACCCGAGGCGATCGCTAAAGAGCGCAAGCACTTGGAATTTATTGCAGCGCAGGCAGACTTACTGATTGATACGACGGATCTGACGCCTCGCGGCCTACGGGACATGATTACCAATAGAATCGTGGAGCAGCGTGATGGCTTATCGATCTTATTGGAATCATTCGCCTTCAAGCGCGGTGTTCCCACCGATGCGGATTTTGTGTTTGATGCTCGCGCCCTGCCCAATCCCTACTGGCGCGAAGATCTTCGCCGCCTGACGGGCTTGGATGAACCCGTCAAACACTTTTTGGATGGCGACGAACGCTGCGTCGCGTTCTATAACAAACTCGGTGCCTTTATTACCCATGCCCTGCGCGAGTTTGATCAATCTGATCGTAGCTATGTCACGGTCGCCATCGGCTGTACAGGGGGGCAACACCGATCGGTGTACCTCGCAGAAAAGTTGTACGGCGACATGCTGCCTCAGTTTCCCGGGGCAAAAATTCTTCATCGTGATCTCCCTGAGGCGGCGGATTCATGAGCATCTCCACCATCACCGTGGTGAACCCCCTTGGGTTGCACGCCAGACCCGCGGCAAAGCTGGTCGACTGTGCGGCGAGATTTACCAGCGATATCCGGCTGGTGCATGGTACTCAGGACATTGATGCCAAAAGCATCATGTCTGTTTTGATGCTCGCTGCACCTTGTGGTGCTGAGCTGACGCTGACGGTGACCGGCCCCGACGAGACGGCAGCTACTGAGGCATTAACGGCGCTTTTTGCCAGCGGGTTTGGCGAGCTGGAATAAGCCACACTGGAATAAGTCACAAAGATCACTTGGTAACTAGACCTTCACGGCCGGTGACGGATAATGGCCGCTCTAAAGGAGGCCCTGCCGTGAACTCACCTGTTCATCTCCCCACCAAGACAGAGCGTCTTGAGCTGGCGTTACGCTCAGGGACTCTGGCTGACGTGGCCGGCATACTGGCAGAGATGTCTCCGGGCGATGTGGCCTACCTGATCAGCTCATCACCCCCGGATTATCGTGACTTGCTGCTAGGTCTACTGGAGCCCGATCAGGAAGTGCTGGTGGTCAACGAACTGCCAGACGATCTCCGCAACGCCACGTTAATGAATAGAGAGCCAGAAGCGCTGGCGGAAATCGTTGAGCAACTCGATGAAGATGACGTCGCGGACATTCTCCATGAGCTCCCGGATGAGGTAACCGGGCAGGTGCTCGCCATTCTGGATGAGCAGTCCCGGCAGCGATTACAAAAAGTCCTGAGCTTCCCCGACAATGTGGCGGGCGGACTGATGAGCACCGATGTCATCACTATCCGCGCTGATCTGACGTTGGATGTGGTATTGCGCTACTTACGTCGACACTCAGAAATACCCCCCAACACCGACAACCTGATTGTCGTGAACCGCAATGATCGCTTTGTCGGTTTATTGCCACTGAGTACTGTCTTAGTTTCCGATCCAGCCGTATCGGTTCGCGAAATGATGATTACTGACCAGGATGCGATCAATGCAGAGGTACCCGCAACCGAGGTCGCGCGGCGTTTTGAGCGCAATGACTGGGTCTCGGCGCCAGTGGTCGACGACGACGGTAAACTGTTGGGCCGCATCACCATCGATGATGTGGTCGACGTTATCCGCGAAGAGGCCGATCATTCTCTCACCTCTCTCGCTCGATTGGCCGAGGAAGATACCTTTGCCACCGCGTGGCAATCAGCGCCCAGACGCGCCGTATGGCTGGGCGTGAACTTGGCTACTGCCTTGCTGGCTTCATCAGTCATTAACCTTTTTCAGGGCACGATCGAAAAAGTGGTCGCGCTGGCAGTACTGATGCCCATTGTCGCGTCGATGGGCGGCATCGCAGGCACGCAGAGCCTGACCATATTGATCCGCGCGATGGCAATGGGTCAGATCAATGACCGCAATCAACTCTGGCTGGTGGGGCGCGAATCGCTAGTGGGCCTATTGAACGGAGCACTTTGGGCCATGGTAATAGCGGCTACTGCCTCCCTTTGGTTCAACGATGCCGTGCTGGGCATCATTATCGGTTGCGCCATGCTCATCAATCTCATTACCGCAGGCGTAGCGGGTGCAGGTCTGCCCATTGTGCTGCGCAGACTGCAGGTAGACCCGGCATTGGCGGGTGGTGTGCTGGTGACCACCATCACCGATGTCATCGGATTTCTGGCCTTTTTGGGTCTCGCGACCTTATTTTACGCCTGAGCTTTTCATGTCCGAATTTTTCCACCGAGTGATGAACGCCCATGGTTGACGACCCTGACGGCACTCACGAGGAGGCAGCGCGGCCGAGCAAGAGTGAGCGCAAGCGAGCAATGCTGGCTTTACAAGAGATGGGAGAGCGGCTCGTTTCGCTGCCGCAAGCCGACCTTGAAAAGATATCGATCGAAGACGAGCAATTGCGCGATGCTATCGAATTGGCACGGCGCATCACCGCCAGAGGCGGTCGCAAGAGACAGCTCCAGTTTATTGGCAAACTCATGCGATCTGTCGATGTCGAATCGATCAGGGAAGGGCTGTCGGCTCTAGACCAGCAGCACGTTCAGCGCGCTGCCGAATTTCATCGTACCGAAAAAGCTCGGGACAGACTGCGCGACGAAGGCGACGATGCGGTTGGCGATACGCTCGCTACTTGGCCCCAAGCAGAGGCCTCATGGCTCAGGCAGTGGATACGGCAACACCCCGCTGAGGTGGCCCGAGGAAATGAAAAAAGCCACCTGAGAAAACTGTTTCGCTACCTATCAGATTTAGATCAATCGGCTGAAGACGAATTTTGATTTTCTGCCTCAGTAGCCCGTGATTGGGCGTCGAAAACGCGCTCGAAGACCACTTCTGGTTCAGTAAGACTGCCCGTCACAGAATAGACGCCGCTCGAGAGCTGGTTGACCTGATCTTCAAACACTTTACTCACCAGATAAGTACCGGCAGCGACGGGAAGCCCTCCCGCTAACGCCGCGACCCATGGAATATTTTCGACCAGCGGTAGCGTGACAACGAGTTCACCGTTGACTGTCTCATCACGCAGATTAATGTCGCTGCTGAAATTGAAATAACCTCCCGACCCCTCTACTGAGAATCCGGGTATGTTCAGCATGCCCTCATTGAAATCGAATCGCCCCTCGGCGCGGTCAAAGGTCACCCCCGCATCGAATAATTGAGTCACGTTGGCCCGCCGAAATAGCCCAGACAGATTCATCAGACTCAGCAAGCGCAGCGCGCCAGAGGCTTCAGCATTTGCTGATGTGAAAGACCCGGTCCTCATCTCAAGATCCATATGGCCCGTGACCTCAACCAATTGAAAATCATTGGGCCGCCCGAGCCACTGCCACTCAGCATCAATACTGCCACCGCGCGTTGCGACAATGGGCGTTACCCCAACAAGGCTAAGTGACTGCGCGATGTCATTTAACTCTGCCGATAACGACAAGGTTGTGGCCTCCTCCCCCTCTATGCGCCAGTCGATATGCGTACTCGGTAGCCATTTAATGCCCAGAAAATCGCCGGCAATATCGCGAAACTGCCAGCCCTCCCCGTCCCGGTAATCGACGACAAGACTCAACGCACCGAGATCAATATCACCCCGCCTCACCTCCTCGACATAAATAGGTAGCTGCCGCATCCAACCGCCGACTAGCCCCTGAGGTTCGGGAGGTGCGGCATCGGTCAGTTCTTCGCTCAAGGTCGGTAAGCCCTGCAAATCGAGGGAGGACAGCAACAGTGCGCGCTGCGTTTTGATTTCCATTCCGGCGTCAGCCTCGGACACGGGCATGCCCGCGATCTGTGTGTACTCACCGCTCAGCCACGGTAAATCAAACCGTGCGGACCAATCAGATCGATGCGCACGCACAGTGAGACTGAGACCGCCGAGCTCCTCCCCTCTCCACAGCAATCGACCCACCCGCAAATCCTGTGCTTGCAGAGGCACTGAGGCCTCATTGGTACTGAGCGGCAGCCCAAATTCGACGCCCTGCCATTCCGCAGGATCCAGAGAGGGTATGTAGCCACTCAGGGTCAAACCGGGATCGGGTGCCCTGGCTGGCCAAGTAGGGGGGCGGGTTCGCGGTGTCACATCGATAGCCGTTGCCAGATCGCCCATGGCAGGAAAATCGCCAATTGCGGACAGACGACCAAACCAAAAAATTTCCCATGCTGCCCAGTCTCGGTCCCGCCAGATCACTCTGAGGGGGGCTCGAGCCGCTTCAGCCTTACCCCAGGGCGATGGCAGGTCCACTGCTATCCCGGTTAAATCTGACTGAATATCAACCATGACGCTGTCGGCGACGGTCACTTCAACCTCGACCGGGGTCATGCCTTCTGCAGGCAGCGGCATCGTCAGTGCTTGCCATGATAAAAGGTCGGCCACCGCGACCTCCGTCTGCACGCGAGCGGCGAGCAATGGATCGGGTGCACTCGTTAAATGCGCCCCCATCTCAACCCGAAGCGGTCGGTCAAACACAGTCCCTCGTAGATCATTGCTTACAAAACCTGTATCGGTACCGTAACTGAATGCGCCGGTGACTCCGTGAGCTTCCAAGTTGAGCAGCGCGGAGGCAACACGCACGTTGTCGAGGCCCGACGTGACGTGAACATCCACCGTTTGGTCGATGCTGCGGAGGTCGAAGACCAGATTCAGGTCAGATACCACATCGGCCTTACCCGCCACGGTCAAATCGTCCATGACTGGCGCTGCGGCGGCGAGGGCGGGGAGTTGGCGCAGCGTATTCAAGACTTTTATGGGTGTTGCCGTTGCCCGAGCTTGCATCGCAAGAGGGATGGCCTCAGATGCAATCCGAATACCAACCCGGATAGCCTCTATTGCGACATCGGCAATCATCCCTCGCGGGGACCAGACATCAATCTCGGTGTCACTGATACGCAGCTGACTGGTGACCAGAGAGGCGGCAGGCCAATCCGGCTGATAGCGTAAGCTAACGTTGGACAGATTAGCGGCGAGTTGCATGGTTTGACTGGGGTGACCATAGGGGCGAAACCCGCCGTGCCAGAGAAAAATCGCTTCGTCCAAATGCCCCGAGGGCACGGCGTCGGCTAACCAATCATAGGCAGCTGGCGGCATTCGGTAGGGTACGTAGGCATTCCGGATGGCGGCAGGGGCATTTTGTACCGCCGCCGCCAAACGCATCTCCAAAGGAATAGCCGCCGGCTTGGAAAGCGGAATATCAATCTCAAACTGAATCAACGCATCGTGGTCCGTGGCCTCGGCAAGCAGCAACCCCCTCTCCAGAAACAGTGCACCGCGTTGCCAGCGGCCGTCCAACCTACCCACCACTCCAGAGGCTTTAATGGGGTTCTCATAAAGTTTAGGCAGCCCGAGGGTGAGGTCTCTCGTCACAATCCAAGCAGTGGCACCGCTCTCATCGCCGGACAGGGAGGCGTCTATGCCCTCTAACGCAGGTACATTGCGAAAGGCAGCGGTAGACGCGTCAGTGACTTCTACCTGCCCCGCCCATTCACTCAACGGATTTTCAAGTGACGCGATATCAAGCAGCAGGCTCTCAATCACACCACGAGGATTCAGCTCCGCCAGCACTGCGCTCACCTTCTCAGACAACGCGCCGCTCTGCATCAGTACATCCACTGCAGGGGCCACGTCCCATTGCCCCGCGAGAATTCGCCAACCCTGATCGGGCCGCGTCACCTGCACTCTGGGAAAAGCGTGTAATTGGGAGTCAATCGCCACCGAAGCCTGATCAATCCAGATCTCGGCCTGCTTGGGCATACCCGCAAATGACGCGTTCATCTGTAACTTGTCGATCGTCACATCTCGCGCACCCTGCACCTCTAGACTTTCTAGATCGATCTGAACAACACCGCTGGGTTGACCCTGAGCCACGGACAGCCAAAAGTCCGCTCCGCCCCCCGCAGCCACATCAAAACCAAACCAGCGCGCCAACAACGCAGCACCCCGCCCACTGAGGTGTCCGTGCGCCTCACCCATAAACTGGCTGAACTCAAAGGGGTTGCCGGTTCCCGAACCTTCCGCAGAGAGCACGACGCCCGCCGGTGCTTCAACCGCCAGCCTGACCGTTCTGACACTTCGATCCCGCACCAGATCCAGATCGATTCGAAGTGAATCCAGAGTGTCGGCGGAACCGGTCGCACCACCTTGTGCCAGTATCTGGGCGTCGCGTATGTGCAAGCGCTCGAAACTATTGAACAGATCACGCAAGCCGCCAGGTAAACGTGGCGCGCCGGCGTCCGGGTCGAGAGACCAGCGAATGCGCGGCGCAGTCAGTATCAACTCATTGAAACGCAGGGCGCGACTGAGCAGCGTGTCCCAGGGGTCAATCCTGACGCTCGCGGAGGGAAAAACGAGCCTGTCACCGGTGACGGCATCCATCAAAGATAAGTCGACCAGATTCAGCCGCGGGGAAAAACCGTCCATCGCGCCGGTGATGGCGCCAATGGTGATATCTGTATCGAAGCGCTGGGCAACGGCCGCTTCGATGTCGGTCTGAAACTTGGGTAGGGCGCCCAGTAACACGCGCCCGCCACTCACATAAATGGCGAGCCCGATCAGTGCTAAAACCATCGCGGGCCATACAATCCGACCCATATTGTGTGCGATGGCTCTAACCATGACGTAGCGTCACACCCGAAGCCACCAGTAGTGCCCGGGTTTCGCACAGGGGCAGGCCGACAACGGCCGAATAACTGCCCTCAATTCGCGCAACAAACGATCCCGCGTAACCCTGAATACCGTAACCTCCGGCCTTGTCCCAAGGTTCGTCAGTCATCAGAAACCGGTTTATGGCCTCTTCAGACAAATGGGTAAATGTCACCGCGGTAGAGACGACAACCGTTTGCACGGTCTCAACCGAGGCTAGGGCAACGGCTGTGTGCACTGCGTGGGTGGTATCCGAGAGCATGCTCAGCATTCGATGCGCATCCTCGGCATCGGCCGGTTTACCCAGAATCTCCCGCCCCAGGCAAACGGTGGTATCAGCACCCAAGCTCAGCCTGCTGCGGGCTGCGCAGTGAACTGCCTTGGCGGCCGCTAAACGGGCGACATAGTCATGAGGCTCCTCGCCATGCCGATGTGCCTCGTCGACCTCTGGCGAGGCTGTGTCGAACTCTGAGACCAGCATTGAAAGCAACTCCCTTCGCCGAGGGCTTGAGGACGCGAGTAAGACGCGCATCAATACACCTCGTAGTGTCGACGAGAGTGGCGCAATATCGACCTCACCGGAATCCAACACAGCATAGAAAGCAGCAAAGCCAGCATACCGCTTAGTGGGATTACCGGTATGTCGATGCCGTTCCTGAGCCATTGCTCGACACCCGAGCTCAGCAGCAGTAACACCAGCATGACAAAGCTTTGCTGTGCCACATCGTATTGCCGAACCCTTTGGTAACTGAACAAAAGGACCAGCGTGGCCAACATCAAACCCGGAGAGGATAATCCAATCGGAGCGCCTTCAATCAGGTCTTGCAGGAGACCCAAGGTACAGGCGGTTGCCACCCCCACACGATGAGGTAGAGCCAGCGTCCAGTAAAAAAGCGTGAGCGCGGCGATCTCGGGTCTGAGTATGCGCCACTCCAGTGGCACGGGTATGAACATAACCAAGAGCGCCGCGACCAGCGAGAGGTAGATAACCCACGAAGCGTGTGCCCTGTTCATGGATTGGTCGAATCGGACTGCTGGGCGGCTCTGGCTACGACCAGCACATGGCGACCGCGGTCCAGCGCGGAGGAAGGGGCGGCGTTGACCATCGCGAATGCGTCGCCGGGAGTGATGGTCACATTCGTCACTCTTGCCACGGGGTAGCCATGTGGGAAGCGCCCCCCCAAGCCTGAGGTCACCAATAAATCCCCCACCCTAATATCGGTGGTCGCAGCGAGATGACGAATGACCAGACGATCGATAGCGCCACTGCCTTCTGCAATCGCTCGAAGGCCCGAGCGATTGACTTGCACGGGCAGGGCGTGCGCGCTGTCAGTGATCAGTACCGCTCGACTGTTGTACTCGCCGACCAGCACAATCTGGCCAATCAGGCCCTCGGCGCCCAAGACAGGCTGCCCCTCCATCACACCGTCGGCAGCGCCTTTATCCAAAATCACCACGTGGCGAGCGGGATCGGGCGAAAGAGAGGTAATTTGCGCCACCACTAATTCGTCCTCGATGTCCCGGGCCGAATTGAGCAACGCTTTATAACGCGCGTTTTCCGACAGCAGGGAGGCCAGACGTTGCGTCTGTCCTTTGAGCACACGGTTCTCCTGTTCCAGACGCAGCACTTCATCCTGCAGTGCGTTTCTGGATTCAAATGCCGCGACTAAGCGATCCCATGCATCCAACGGCGCCAGCACGAGTCCCGCAGTAAAGGCCACTGTGTCGGTAGCACCCCGCTGCATTGCTGCCACCCTTGGATGATCCCTGAAGAAAAATAGCACCACCAAACACAGTGTCGTGAGCACAAGGAACCTTGCGCTGATGGGATTCTGTTTCAGGAAAAGCGGTTTGATGACGCTGCTCCGTTCGTGTGGAACTTACTCCGTAGAGAGAAGATCCAAAACGTGGCGATCCATAAGCTCAAGCGCCTTACCGCCACCTCTCGCGACGCAGGTCAATGGGTCCTCGGCAATATAGACAGGTAGGCCTGTCTCATTCGATATCCGCTTATCAAGATCGGTCAGCAGTGCCCCGCCCCCTGTCAAAACGATGCCCGACTCCGCAATATCAGCGGCCAGTTCAGGGGGGGATTGCTCCAAAGCTAACTTGATCGAGCGCATCATGGCGTCCAGCGGTTCCTCGAGCGCAGTCAGTATTTCGTCGTTAGTCAGGGTAAAGCTGCGCGGCACACCCTCAGCGAGGTGGCGGCCTCTCACGTCTATTTCTTTCAATTCGTCCGATTTGTAGCCGCAGCCCACTTCCTGCTTGATGCGCTCAGCCGTCGAATCGCCAATCAGGCTTCCGTACTTGCGCCTCACATAGGAGACGATGGATTCGTCAAATCGATCGCCACCGATACGAATCGAATCGCGGTAGACCACGCCGTTCAGCGAAATGATCGCGATTTCGGTCGTGCCACCACCAATATCGACGACCATGCACCCGCTGGCTTCTTCCACCTGCAACCCGGCGCCAATTGCGGCGGCCATCGGCTCTTCGATCAATTTGACTTCTCTGGCGCCCGCGCTGAGGGCAGATTCCCTGATGGCTCTGCGCTCCACCTGAGTGGACGTACAGGGGACGCAAATGAGTACTCTGGGGCTGGGCCGGATGAACTTCGACTCATGTACCTTAGCGATAAAGTGCTGCAACATTTTCTCGGTCACCTGAAAGTCTGCGATGACCCCATCTTTGAGCGGCCGGATAGCCTGAATGTTGCCGGGGGTTCTACCCAACATCCGCTTGGCTTCTTTGCCTACCGCCTCGATAGACTTTTGACCGTTGTGCATTCGTATGGCGACGACTGACGGTTCGTCGAGAATAATGCCCCGGTCCTTAACATAGATCAGTGTATTGGCCGTCCCTAGGTCAATAGACAGATCGGTGGAAAACATTCCTCGGAGGCGCTTGAGCATCATCATTCCCTGATTGTGAAATCATTATCTGGCGAGGTTGGCTTCGGAGGACGGGTCTGGAGACTGTGCGAACCGCCCAAGCCTACAGGCGTGTGACGCCAATATCGCGATGAATGTAGCAATGCAAGGGTTTTTGGGCAAGCCGCAAGTGTGTTAGTTTTCGCGGCCTTCAATGAGGATAGCCCTTATGTCCGTGACACCCCAAGATGTCGAGAAGGTGGCCCTGCTCGCCCGTCTGACCATATCGGAATCTGAACTGCCAGAAGTGACCGAGAGGTTCTCACGGGTACTCAATCTCGTCGATGAATTGAATACCATCGATACCGCCGACATAGTACCGATGTCCAACCCGCATGACATGGAGCAGCGCCTTAGACCCGACCAAGTGACGCGCGGGAACAACCGAGAAGCACTGATGGCGTCGGCACCATCACAGGAACAGGGCTACTTTCTCGTGCCAAAAGTGATCGACTGATGGCCGACACGCAATTACTTACCGCGCCGGTCAGTGAGCTTCGTCAGCTACTGAGCGATCGAGCGATTTCCAGCGTCGAGTTGACTCGGGCCTTTTTGCGGCAGATCGAGCTCTGCAACCCCCTGCTCAATGCTGTGGTTACCATCTGTGAAGACCATGCTCTGGAGCAAGCGGCTCTGGCTGACAAACAGCTGGCCACAGGGGAGATTGCGCCGTTGACGGGTGTGCCGCTATTACATAAAGACATTTTCTGTACCCATGGCATTCGCACCACCTGCGGGTCGCGCATGTTGGCCGAATTCACGCCCGCCTATGACGCGACGGTGGTGAGCAAATTGCAGTCAGCCGGCGCAGTGACGCTGGGTAAATGTAATATGGACGAGTTCGCGATGGGCTCGTCTAATGAGACTAGCTTTTTTGGCACGGTGAAGAATCCTTGGGATCTCGACTGTGTGCCGGGCGGTAGCTCGGGCGGCTCAGCCGCAGCCGTGGCGGCGGGCATGGCGCCCCTTGCGACGGGCACCGATACCGGCGGATCAATTCGACAGCCGGCCTCACTCTGCGGTATTACCGGCTTGAAACCGACTTATGGTCGGGTGTCGCGACTGGGGATCATCGCTTTCGCCTCGTCGCTGGATCAGGCCGGTCCCATGGCGAGGACCGCCGAGGACTGTGCTCTGGCGCTGACCGCGATGGCAGGCGTTGACGGCGGAGATTCCACGTCGGCCGACAAACCGGTCCCGAATTTTCACGGCGCGCTGAACACCGACATTCAGGGGTTGCGCATCGGGCTACCCAAGCAGTTCTTCAACGACGATCTGGATGATCAGGTTCGTGCTCGCGTCTTGGAAGCGCTCGCTGAACTGGAAAAAGCGGGTGCGACGCTGGTTGAGATCGACTTGCCGCACAGCCATTACGCGATTGCCACTTACTATGTGATTGCGCCTGCCGAAGCCTCTGCGAATCTTGCTCGCTATGACGGTGTGCGCTTTGGTTATCGGTGTGACGATCCGCAAAACCTGGAGGATCTGTACCTCCGATCACGCAGCGAAGGCTTCGGTGAGGAGGTGCAGCGCCGTATTCTGGTGGGAACCTATGCACTCTCGGCGGGCTTCTACGATGCTTACTTTAATAAAGCGCAGCAGGTTCGTCGGGTGATTACCGAGGATTTTCATCGCGCCTTCGAACAGGTCGACGTCATCGCTGGCCCATCCGCTCCGGGTGTGGCATTTCCGTTTGGCGCCAAACAACAAGACCCGATCGCGATGTATATGGAGGACATCTACACGCTGGCAGTCAATCTTGCCGGGCTGCCAGGCCTTTCCACACCGGCCGGATTCATCAATGGAATGCCCGTTGGGCTGCAGCTAATCGGCAGGCCTTTCGATGAGCAGACTATTCTGAATGCCGCACACCGACTGCAAACGGATACCGACTGGCATCAAAGCCATCCTAGCCTTGGAGATCTCGCATCATGAGTTGGGAGATTGTTATGGGGCTCGAGGTGCACCTGCAGCTCGCCACTCAGTCAAAAATTTTCTCGGGGTCATCTACCCAGTTTGGTGCCTCCCCCAATGAGCAAGCAGACGCAGTGGATCTGGGCATGCCGGGCATGCTGCCGGTACTGAACGAGGAGGCTGTCCGCTACGCGGTCAAATTTGGTTTAGGAATCGGTGCCCGCATCGGCGAGAGATCCGTTTTTGATCGAAAGAACTATTTTTATCCTGACCTGCCAAAGGGATATCAGGTAAGCCAATTTTTTGCGCCGATCGTCTCCGAGGGGGTTTTTGAGGTACCTCTGGAAGATGGAACACTGTTCCCCATTCGTATTACCCGTGCTCATCTCGAGGAAGACGCGGGTAAATCGGTCCATGATATTTTTACCCATGAAACTGGCATCGATTTGAATCGCGCGGGGACACCCCTTCTGGAGATCGTGACTGAACCGGATTTCCGGTCAGCGGATCAAGCCGTCGCGTACCTGAAGACCCTGCACTCTTTGGTGACTTATCTGGGCATTTCAGATGGCAACATGGCAGAAGGGTCTATGCGCTGCGACATCAATATTTCACTGCGTGAGAAAGGCTCGGAGAAGCTGGGCACGCGCACCGAAATCAAAAACGTCAATTCTTTCCGCTTCGTCGAACGCGCTATTTATAGCGAGTACGAACGGCAAGCCGATATTCTCGAAAGCGGCGGCACCATCACTCAAGAAACCCGCCTCTACGACGCAGAAAACAATGTGACCCGATCCATGCGTTCAAAAGAAGTGGCCAATGACTACCGCTACTTCCCCGAGCCCGATTTACTGCCGATCGTTATCGACGAAGCCTACATCGAGGCAGTCCGCGCCACGCTGCCAGAGTTGCCCGGCGCAAAGCGGCAACGCTTTATCGAGTCATACGGTCTTAATGACTACGATGCGGCGCTTCTGGTTCCGCACCATGACATGGCCGATTACTTTGAAGCTGTGGTGAAAGCCTGCAACGCCGCAAAACCCGCCGCGAACTGGATTTTGGGTGACCTTTCGGGCGCGCTAAACCGCAACGAAGTCAGCATTAGCGAGAGCCCAATCACGGCAGAGCGATTGGCGGGCCTGATCACTCGGATTGAGGACGGGACGCTATCTAGCAAACTTGCCAAACAAGTGTTCGATGCCATGTGGGATGGAGAAGGTGACGCCGACGACATTATCGCCGCGCGAGGCCTAAAGCAGGTGAATGACTCTGGCGCACTGGAGGCTATGGTGGACGAGGTGATCGCAAACAGTCCCGATCAAGTCGCTCAATATCGTGCCGCTGACGAGGCCAAGCGTAAAAAGCTCAGCGGTTTTTTTGTGGGTCAAATCATGAAAGCGTCGCAGGGGCAGGCTAATCCGCAAATACTCAATGCGCTGCTGCTGAAGAAGCTCGACGATCAGTCCTGAACCCGACCTTTCAGGTACTGGAGTCGATTAGCGCGCTTTTGCTCGGCGTTTTTCCGAAGCAACACGTAGATGGCCCCCGTACCTCCGTGTTGCGGTTGCGCGGAGTGGAAGGCCTGAACCGCATCCAGTTCCTTGAGCCAGTGATTGACGTAACCTTTCAACACCGCTGTTTGTTCGCCTTGGGCCTTGGACTGGCCTTTTCCATGCACGATGAGAACAGTGCGTAGACCAAGCCGCTCAGCCTCTGCGATAAAGGAAAACACCTCCTCTTTGGCCTGCTTCACGAGCAAACGATGGAGATCGAGCCGTGCATCGACCTGATAGCGCCCAAGTCGCAGCTTTCGATAAACGCCATTTTGAATGCCCGGCCGTTTGAATTCGAGCACATGCCATGCATCCAGGGGTGCAACGCCCTCGTCAATCAGCGGATTGACCGCCAACTCCTCGCGTTCTGCCGCCTGACGACGCTCGCGCTGCTGATCCTCGGATAGCCGCTCTTTGACCAGGCGGACTCGCGCTTCGCGACCGAGTGGCGTGACACCCGCCATCTCCTCAGCAAAAAGATCTTCGTCACTCACCGGTGATTGCGCTCTGGCAGACGATTGGGACAGTATAGTCATCCCGTCCAGAGACAGCGAACAGCATGAGCGGCAATCTCTTCACAGGCGCAGGCTATTTTTTGCGCGGACTGACGATGACATTCCAACCCGGCCTGCGGCGCTTTGTGCTCATCCCTCTCATTGCCAACATCGTTTTGTTTAGCTTAATGGGATGGCTACTTTATGGGCTCATCGTCGATTTTTACGAGGCGGCGATGCTGACGGTGCCGGAGTGGTTGAGCTTCCTCTCTTGGATCATCAGTCCACTGTTATGGCTGATCGGCGGGCTAATGACGGGGTATGTATCAACCCTGATCGTGCTGATGCTGACCTCCCCTTTTCACGCGCTGCTCGCTGAAAAAGTCGAGGAGGCGATTACTGGCGAACCCGTTCCCGCACTGGATGGGGTCGCTGCAGCCTTGCTCGAGGTGCCTCGGGCCCTGTTTCGAGAACTGCGCAAAGTGTTGTACTACATACCCATGGCAGTGGGGGTGCTGATACTGACCATTGTGCCTCTCTTCAACGCCTTCGCACCATTGGCTTGGTTTTTACTCGGCGCCTGGATGATGAGTCTGCAGTTTGTCGACTACCCCATGGACAACCATCGGCTGGCTTTCCGTGACGTCAGAGAGGCCTGTGCCGCACGCAGACTGTCCACAATCGGCTTCGGAGGGACCGTGGCATTTTTCACCGGGATACCACTGCTCAATCTGATCGTGATTCCGGCAGCGGTTATTGGCGCCACACTGTTGTGGTGTGAGGAGCTCAGACCCCGTCGCTAAACACCCTCACCGACACGCGGCGGAGACATACAGGCCAGAGGGTGGCCCAACAGCCCTTCGATATCGGGCAACAAAAATGCGTCATCTTCACTGGCAAAACTAACCGACACCCCTTTTGCGCCAGCGCGCCCGGTGCGACCAATCCTATGAACATAATCCTCAGGATCCTCGGGAAGGTTGTAATTAACGACGTGTGAAATGCCCTCGACGTGAATGCCGCGGCCTGCCACATCAGTAGCGACCAACACCTTGGAGCGACCCGACCTAAAATTCTCTAGCGTTTTGGTGCGCTTCGCCTGAGTCACTTCTCCAGACAGCATGCCGCAGTGCACCCCTTCTTTGCGAAGCTTCTCGTAGAGCCTTCGAACCTGATCTCGCCGGTTCGCGAAAATAATGACGCTCTCTACTGCTGGGTCTCTCAGCAGATCCAGAAGCACCGGGAATCGCTCACGACTCGACACCAGATAAACACGTTGATCAACCGATGCTGTCGCAACGCGCTCCGGTTCGATCTCCACCGTCACCGGCTCAAAAGTCCACTGTTTGGCCAGATTCATGATGTCCTGAGTAAAAGTGGCCGAGAACAGCAGGGTCTGGCGGTCCTCTTTACGCGGTGTCGCCCGCACGATGCGCTTGACCTGGGGAATGAAACCCATATCCAGCATACGGTCGGCTTCGTCGAGCACCAAAATCTCTACTCGATCGAGCGCAAGATCACGCCGCTCCATGAAATCAATCAATCGGCCGGGGGTCGCGACAATGAGATCGACCGGCAATCGATTCACCTTGCTCAGTTGCTTCTGATAATCGGCACCGCCAATCAAGGTGACCGTCTGCAGGCCGGTGAACCGGCCCAGCTCGTCAGCATCCGCCGCAATCTGCATCACCAGCTCCCGGGTGGGCGCGATAATCACAGCACGTGGCTCACCCAGGTATCTCTCACCTTCGATCGGGTGGCTCAACAAATCATTGAAAATCGTAATCAGAAAGGCAGCGGTTTTGCCGGTCCCGGTCTGCGCTTTCCCAATGGCGTCTTTTCCGGCAAGCGTATACGGCAGGATCTGCCCCTGAATCGGAGAACAGGATTCAAAGCCAAGCGCGTCAACTCCCTGCTGCACGGTGGCTTCGAGGTTCAGTGATTCAAACTTTGCGCTCTCAGCAGGCGCCGCCTCCTCTACAGGTGTAGCTTCGATTGTCCCAGTGTCGTCGCTCTGGGCAACTGCATCGTCTTGCACAGTGGTGGCCTGCAAAAATGAGCGCGAAGTTTAGCACAGCCAGGCAGGTTAAAATGCTGAACCACTAACCGATCCGATGAGTCCCCATTTGAGCCAACAAGATCCACAGACCCGTTCTTCGATCACCCTAATGCTGGATGAACTGGGGCCACTTTGGGGCATCGCCTGGCCACTGCTGATCGCCCAGACGGCGCAAATTGGCACTGGCGTTGTGGACACACTGATGGCCGGAAATTACAGCGATGTGGACCTAGCTGCCATCGCGATCGGCTTTAATATTTGGCTGCCGCTTTATCTCATTATCCTTGGCACCTTGTTCGCCTGTTCCGCTATCGTCGCGCAGGATTTCGGTGCTGGCCGCATTGAGCGGGTCAAAAGCTTTTTGCCTCAGGGACTGTGGGTCGCCGTCGCACTCAGCGCTGTGATGACGCCGTTGTGCCTGAACAGCGGCATCGTGATCGAACTGCTGGGACTCCCGCCCGAAACCGCCGCCAAAACCACTGCTTATGTCAGCAGAGTCGGCCTAGGATTTCCCGCTCTCGGGATCTTCATGGCCCTGCGCTATCACACTCAGGGTCTGGGCATTACCGCACCCTTTGCCATGGCCAGTGTCATTGGCTTTATCGCCAACGTGCCGCTGAATTACATGCTGATCTTTGGCGCCTGGGGAGCACCTGAATTGGGCGCGGAAGGTTGCGGACTGGCGACAGCAGCTTCGATGTGGATCAGCACATCGATCATTTTGCTCTACGTGCTCACGGCTCGCTCTCTTCGCCCCTACTTGCCGGACCGCTGGCTGCAGATGCCGGACCGACAGCGAATTGGTGAAATCCTCGCGGTCGGTATCCCAGTGGGCCTCACCTTCTTTCTCGAAACCGGCGTGTTCTCGGCTATCACGCTATTAATTGCAACCTTGGGCGATGCGGCGGTCGCAGCCCATCAGATTGCCATCAACGTCTGGGATGTTTTCTATATCCCGATGGTCAGTATTGGGAGCGCCATGGCGACACGCATGGGTCATGCTATCGGTGCTGGCAACGCACACGGGGTCCGTATGGCGCTGCGGGTGGGCGCGGCGCTGTCTACCATGATTGGCCTATTGGCTATGTCACTGCTGCTGCTATTTCCCGACGCGATCATTGGCGCTTACACCCAGTCAGAAGCCATCCGTGAATTGGCGTTTAGCCTGCTACGTCTTGCAGCGCTATTCATCATGATCGACGTTGTTCAGATCGTGGGGTCGTTTGTACTGCGCGCGTACAAAGAAACCCAATTCCCCTTCTTAGTGGTCACTTTTTCATATTGGGGTTTGGCGCTCCCGCTGGGATATGTCATGGCCATCCATTGGGGAGGCAGCACTCCCGAGGGCACCATCGATTTTTGGTACGCCACCATTCTGGGTATCGCAGTAGCCGCGGCGCTGATCACGTGGCGAGTCAGGCGACTTCTCAGCGTCCTCGACTAGCCCACACGCGCCTAGCGAGATGCGTCGCTACATAGCGGGCAGTCATCGCGCCGCATCAAGCTGATCTGCGTTTGCTCATCGGTCCAGGCATCCAACAGTTGCAACCGGCCCCATGGCAGGTCCGCACCGAGACACCATTTGATCGCCAACAGGGCTTGTTGTAGCGCAACCAGACCCACCACTGGACCTAAAATACCCAGCTCAGCGCAGCCGCCGGCACCGTCGTGGCTGCCGTCTGCCATGAGACAGTGATAGCAACCGAATTTCCGATCGGCGTCGAAAATAGCCCACTGCCCGGCCGTACGAACGGCGGCGCCCATGATCCATGGCAGTGTTAAGTTAAAAGTGGTGCGGTCAATTAGTCGCCGCGTTTCGGCAGAATCTGTCGCGTCCACCACCAGATGAATACCCTCAAGCAAGGCACTGGCGCTATCGGGTTCAAACCGGCAGAGGCGGGGATCTAGGTCCACATCAGAATTATTCGACTGCAAACGAGCAGCGAGAACGCCTACCTTGGCTTGACCGATATCAGACTCAGCAAAGACCACTTGTCTGGGCAGGTTACTGCGCTCGATAACGTCATCGTCCACTAATCTGAGATAACCCACTCCGGCCGCGGCGAGATATTGCGCTAACGGCACGCCCAGTCCACCCGCACCCACAATGAGCACGCGAGTTGACTGCAACTTCAGCTGACCCTCGAGATCAACTTGAGGCAGGATCAATTGCCGTGCGTACTGACTCAGTTGCCGGTCAGTGAGTTCAGCCATTGTCCCCCCGTGATGCGCGCCTGATGCGACAAGTCTTGTCGCGTATGAACGTGCTGAAAACCAGTCGATCTAAGCAGCTCCGTCACGGCCTCGGCTTGATCGTAACCGTGCTCGATAAGCAGCCATGCCGCTGCATTAAGCGCTTGCGGCGCCTGCTCGATGATTTGTTCAATCGCCTCCAACCCCGTGTTGCCAGCCACTAGGGCGGTATCAGGCTCGGCCGGGAGATCGCCCTGAGTCAGGTGCACGTCGTTCGCAGCGATGTAAGGCGGATTCGAAACCACAAGATCCCAGCGCGTTTCTGGTACCGCCTGAAACCAGTTACCGTGCCGCCAGTCCACCTCCAAAGCCAACGATCGGCTATTTTCCTTTGCACACAACAGAGCCTGCTGACTCAGATCTACTCCTGTCATCCGGATAGCGGGACGCTCAGCTTTGCAGGCGAGCGCCACAGCGCCACTGCCTGTTCCGAGATCAAGCGCCGTCTGCGCTCCCGCATCGATGCATTCGAGTGCCCACTCAACCAAATGCTCTGTCTCACGTCGCGGTATCAGCACATCCCGGCTTACCGCTAAGCGCAGGGTCCAAAAATCGCGGTAGCCCAACAGATAGGCGAGTGGCTCTCCCTTTGCACGGACTTCTGCCTGAGTCAGAAACATACCCACACGGTGGTCATCAAGAGGTTCGTCAGCATGGGCAATTAACCAACCCCGATCCACTTCTAGCAAATGCGCCAGCAGCAGTTCCGCCTCGCTGCGCTCAATGCCAACCTGCTGAATCAGTTTTCGAGGCGTCATTCCTCTGCCATCGCGGCAAGCAGATCTGCCTGATGTTCCTGCCGCAGCGGGATGATCAATGAATCAAGGTCGCCGCTAACCACCTCGTCTAACTTGTAGAGGGTCAGGTTGATTCGATGGTCAGTAATGCGGCCCTGAGGAAAATTGTAGGTTCGGATCCGCTCAGACCGGTCGCCCGAACCCACCAGAGAGCGTCGCTCAGAGGCTTGAGACGCTTTCTGACTGTCCTGCTCCGCGGATAACAATCGGGCTTGCAGCAGTGACATCGCGCGGGCGCGGTTTTTGTGCTGCGATCGCTCATCCTGACACTCCACCACTATGCCAGTCGGCAAATGCGTCAAGCGAACCGCAGAGTCAGTGGTATTCACGTGTTGCCCGCCCGCTCCGGACGACCTGAAGGTATCGACTCGTAAATCCTCTTTGCGAATTTCAATGCTGTCGACCGCTTCGAGCTCCGGCAAAATCGCCACGGTGCAGGCAGAGGTATGAATCCTTCCCTGAGATTCGGTCTCAGGCACCCGCTGTACACGATGGGCCCCCGACTCGAACTTGAGATGGCTGTAGACATCCTGACCGGCGACGCGGCTGATCAACTCTTTAAAACCGCCGTGATCCCCGGGGCGCTCCGAGAGCACTTCGACGGACCAGCCTTTCTGCTCTGCGTATCGGTGATACATCCGGAAAAGATCCCCAGAGAAAATAGCCGCTTCATCTCCGCCAGTACCCGCGCGAATCTCAAGAAAAACATTGCTACCATCGCTGGGATCGCGGGGCAGCAAGAGTACCTGGAGCGCTGCCTCAGTCTCCAACAGTTGCTGCTCGGTCTCGGCTATTTCCTCCCCCGCCAGTGCCCGCAATTCGGGATCAGGGTCATCCAGCATTTGTTTTGCATCAGTCGAGGCTTCCTGCAGCTGGTGCCATCGCTGATACTGTGAAACCACCGCGTCAAGATGCGAGAACTCCTTTGATAAATCCCTGAAGCGGTTTTGATCAGAGGCAGTTTCGGCATCGCCCAATAGCGCGCCCACTTCCTGATGGCGATCGGCCAATGCTTCGAGCTTAGTGATAAGGGAGGCTTTCATTGTCGAAGTACCGGCCGGCGTTACTGGAGGGTCGCGCCCTCATCCCGCTCATCATCGAAATCGGTGAGACCGAGCATAGCCGCCATGCGAGAGACATCCCGCTTGCCACCCTCCTTCGCCAACTGCCGCAGACCTGCCGTAGGGGCGTGGATCAATTTATTGGTGAGGTCTCGAGCCAATCTCCCGAGCACTTCCTCCGGGTCTGCACCTTTCTCCAACATCCTCAGTGCCTTGTCCAGCTCTGCCTGTTGCAATGCCAAGGCAGAATCCCGGTAGGTCTTGACGACATCGGCCGATTGCCGCTCCAGTAACCCATCTTTCAATGCGGCGATCCCGTCGGCAACAATTTCGTCCGCTTTACTCGCTTCTGATGCCCGCAGTCGCAGGTTCTCTTCAATGACCTCGCGCATATCATCGACGGTGTAGAGGTAAATATCGGGTATCTCCGATACCTGCGGCTCAATGTCTCGCGGCACGGCCAGATCAATCATCAGCATGGGGCGCCAACGACGCGCTTTGACCGCCTCTTCGACCGCGCCTTTGCCCAGTATCGGTAGCTGACTGCCCGTGGAGCTGATGACGATATCGGCGTCGGCCAAGCGCGTGGTGACGTCCGCCAACAAAATAGCTTCGGCATCAAACTGCGCGGCGAGCTGTTCAGCGCGCTCCAATGTGCGGTTGGCAATAATAAGCTTGCCGAGCCCGGCATCCCGCAGATGTCGCGCCACCAGCTCGATGGTCTCACCGGCCCCTAATAGCAGGGCCGTGCTGCGTTCCATATCGCTGAAAATCTGCCGCGCGAGATCAACAGCCGCATAAGCCACGGACACTGGATTTTCGCCAATCGCCGTATCGGTTCTCACGCGTTTGGCGATTCTGAAGGCTTCGGGAAAAATCAAATTAAGATGGAAGCCAACTGCACCCGCTTCTTGCGCAACGGCAAAAGCAGACTTCATCTGACCAAAAATCTGTGGCTCACCCAGCACCATGGAATTGAGTCCTGCCGCCACGCGAACCAGGTGCGAGGCAGCGGCCAAGCCGTGGTTCCGATAGATCGATGGCGATAGCTGATGCACGTCGATGCCATGGTGCCCAGCCAGCCATCTAGCCAGCTGATCACTTGCGATGACGCCATCTGCGCCCTCGGGTAGCACGCCATACAGTTCGGTGCGATTGCAGGTAGACAGGATCACGGATTCGCTCAGCTGCGTATCCCGAATCAGCGCGCCGAGTGAATCCGGCACTTTTTCAGGGGCGAAAGCGATCTGCTCGCGCAGTTCTACTGAAGCGGAGTCGTGATTGACACCTACTACTACCAGTCTATTCAACATGGGCTCGGTAACGTCCTCGCCAGCCGCTGTAACTTGTTATCATACCACTTACCTGCGACCAACTCGCTGGCTTGGTAACTTGTCGCCAAAGGCTCACTGCTCACCCATGCTTCGCTACCAAATTCTCACCGCGCTGTTTGTGATCGCTCTCCCGGGCTGCTCAACGCTTCCTGAGGCAGAGCCCGACACGCCGTTGGCCGTGCCTGCAGCAAAAAAGTCGACAGTCGCCGAGCAGCCGCCAGAGACCCCGATACCCGAAGACAATTTGCTGCCCCTCTTGCAAGCAGAGTTCGCACTGAGGGCTCGCGACTACAATCAAGCCGTGGCGCTGCTCACAGAGCAGGCCGCGCTATTGACCGACCCGGCGCTTGCCCGCAGGGCACTCCGTCTTGCGGAATTTGTCACCGATGCCGAACGCGCGGCAGCGATGGCAGTGCGGCTGGTTCAGCTGGATCCCGAGGATGGTGCTGCGCAGGCCGCCGCCTCAGGCTGGCTATCGAGAACAGGTCGGCCAGTGAGGGCACTGGAATTTGCCGGCAACGCTTACGAGTTGGGTCACCCGGTCAACGTTGCCACAACGCTGGGCAACTATGAGCAGATGGACGACGATTCAAAAGCCGCCATCGCTGAAGCTTTGCACAACCTCGCCACGCGTTGGCCCGATGACAATGAGATCGCGATTGCAGCCAGCCTGTTAGCCAGATTGGAGCAGGACTGGCGTCGTGCTGAATCTTTCTTACTCCCTGTGCTGGAGCGCTCGCCTGAGGATGTTCGCGCCATCATGTTGTGGACACAGCTCCAGCTCGATCAATCCTTGCCCAATCCGCTGCAGAGATTGGAAGACGCCGTTGCCGCCTTTCCCGCCAATCAGGAGCTGCGGCTGCAATATGCCCGCTTGCTGGGCTCCGAGGGTGACTACACAGGTGCTAGAGAACAGTTCGCCCTGCTGCTCGAAGTCGATCCAAGCAACCCGGAACTCCTGTCTACCGCAGCCCTGCTGGATTTCGAACTTGAATTTTTTGATGCTGCACAGCTCAAATTTGAACAGCTGATCGCGCTGGGTGAACGACCCGACGAGGCGCACTACTACATTGGTCGCATCGAAATGTCCCGCGACCGCTACCCGGAAGCCATCGAATCGTTTGCACAGGTGGGGCCGTCGCGCGAGTTTCGCGATGCAAAAGCAAGAGCGGCATCATTGCTGGCCGACACTGCTTTCGCCAGCGATATCCGCGACTTCTTTGAGGCACAACGTCGCGCCTTCCCCGGCAACGCGGAACAGCTGTTTTTGCTAGAGGCCGATGCGCTCAGAGATTGGGATGGCGAGGCACTTAAGGCCTACGATCGAGGGCTAACGGCTTTCCCAAGATCTTTCTCCCTGCTCTACGGCCGAGCCATGGTGCACGAGGCGGACGGCGAGTTGACCGCAATGGAAACTGACTTGAGGCGTATTCTTGAGCAGGACCCCAATCATGCCGCCACGCTCAATGCGCTGGGCTATACCCTGACCAACCATACTGAGCGCTATAAGGAAGCCGCCGACCTGATTGAACGC
>JADHQG010000069.1 GCA_016778045.1 Luminiphilus sp.
TTGGGGCCAACAAACTCAACTTCTGAGGGCGCGTGCTTATAGGCGCCAATCAGCGCCACCAGATCCGCCCGGGTTAACGCCGGCATATCGACCGGTAGCACCATGACGGCATCGAGCTCTGCGGATAAAGTCTGTGCGGCCAAACGCAGGGAGTCAGCCTGCTTGTGATCGTCACCGGGCTGAGTGACCTCGACGATCGGCATTCTCGCTACATTAGCGAGCAGTGGCGTCAAGACAGGCGCAAGCTGCGACTGAAAGTGACCCGTGACCACCACCAGTTCGTCAAGACCCAGGCTTTGCAGAAGCTTCACGTTGCGCTCGATGAGCGGTTCGCCCTCTACGGCAATCAGCGCCTTAGGCCGACCCCCCAGCCGCTTGCCTTGCCCGGCCGCCAGTAGCACGCCACCCAGACGCAAACGACCTGATTCACAATGACCAGGCTCGCAGCACGGCGCGGCGTCCGTCATGCGCGCAGTGCCAGACAGGCATCAGCTTCACGCGATGAAGTGACAGGTCTCATCAGATCTGCACATGCTGTCCCGCTCACATCACCATCCGCTTTACGTCAGCGAGCAGCGAGGTCAGCGTCGTAAGGAAACGTCCGCCGTCGCCGCCATTCACCACGCGGTGATCGTATGACAAGGCAAGGGGCAGCAGCGTGTGGGGGCGGAAAACCTCTCCATCCCATACCGGCTGGACCGCAGCGCGACCCACACCCAAAATCGCCACCTCAGGCGCATTAATGATAGGCGTGAAACCTCGGCCACCGATGGTTCCCAGACTACTCACAGTAAACACGCCACCCTGCATGTCATCGGGTTTCAGCTGCTTGTCGCGTGCACGCTCCGCCAGCTCAGCAACCTCTGCCGCCAGTGTCCAAACAGATTTCTTGTCGACATCGCGAATGACCGGCACCACCAAGCCCGCTGGTGTATCCACCGCCATACCAATATGACAGTAGTCCTTCATCACCAAGGTCTCGCCGTTATCGGCCAGTGAGGATTTCAACTTAGGGTGGTCCCGCAGCGCGACGGCACACGCCTTCAGTATGAACGGGATCGGAGTGAGTCGAACACCACGGTCTGCCGCCTCTGATTTCAGGCCTTTACGAAACCGCTCCATGTCGCTGATATCAGCGTCGTCAAACTGGGTCACGTGCGGGACATTCAGCCACGAACGCACCATATTGTTCGCCGTCAATTTATCAATGCGACTTCTCGCCATCCGCTCGGTGGCGCCAAAGCGCTCGTAATCGACCTCTGGAATCTCGGGCAAACCACCCCCACTCGCGGGACGGGATTTAGCCAGTGACTGCGCGACGAACTGCTGCAGATCCTCTTTGACAATGCGGCCTTTCGCGCCAGTACCGGTCACTTGATTAAGATCGACGCCAAACTCCCTTGCCAGCTTGCGCACCGCGGGACCGGCGTACACGCTACCCGACCCCGTCGCGACGAGACTCCCGGACACCGCAGCGGGGGACAAGGTGGCGGTTTTGGGAGGTTCTGCTGACGCCGGCGCCTGAGCGGGCGCCGCGGTGGATGTGGAGTTGGAAGTGGCCGCGGGCGCATCGCTTTGCTGGGCAGCATCACCTTGGGTCGCTACCAGTTCACCCTGATCGGTTGCGTTGGCATGAGCCGCGGCCAACCGGGCAATAATCATCCCTTCTTTAACCGTTGTGCCCGGCTCCATCAGCCATTCAATCAAGGTGCCACTCACCGGTGCGGGCACCTCCATGGACGCTTTGTCGGATTCAAGCAAGACGAGTGAATCACCCTCAGCGACGGCGGCGCCCACCTCAACCAGCAGCTCCACCAAATCGGCTCCCTCGTCACTGCCGAGGTCGGGAATGGTCACGTCGATAGCAGCCTCCGCGTCACTCGAGCCGGCTTGCGTATCGTTTGCCACAGCGGTCTGAATGTCTTCCTGCCTGCTATCAAGGGGCGCGTCGCCGAGCGAAGTTTGCGTCTGTCTATCCGCATCCGTGTCGCTGTTGGCAGTGGCCTCGGAGTTGGGCGCATCGGCATCGCCATCGGCGGCGACAGCGTCCATGATGAGCGCCAATATCACATCACCCTCGGACACGGTGTCACCGACGGCCACGCGGAGCTCGCCGACAACACCCGACATCGGCGCAGGGATTTCCATCGACGCCTTGTCAGACTCGACCACCACGAGACTTTGCTCTGTCTCGATCATATCGCCGGGCGCAACGAGGACCTCGACAATTTCTGCGCCTTCTGCCCCGCCGATATCCGGCACCTTGATCAGCTGCTCTGCCATTTCCGGTCTCCTCAGGCGCCTAAACGTGTGTCGGGTTGGGTTTATCAGCGTCGATGCCCAACTGCGTGAGCGCCTCCCCAACCCGCTTCGGTTCCAACTCGCCGCGGTCGGCAAGGGCCTTCATGGCAGCCAACACAATGTGCTCACGGCTGACCTCAAAATGCTGTCGCAACTGCTCGCGGGTGTCACTGCGACCAAAGCCGTCGGTGCCAAGCACCGTCAAGGGTCCGGGTATGAATTCCCTCAGCTGATCGGTATGCGCTTTCTGATAGTCCGTTGCGGCGATAAAGGGCCCTGCCGCGTCAGTCAGCTGCTCGGTCAGGTACGGCACTCGTGGCGTCTCGGTGGGGTGCAGGCGATTCCAGCGCACTACGTCGTTGCCATCACGGGCCAACTCATTGACGCTGGTCACGCTCCAGACATCGGCACCGATGCCGAAGTCCCGCTCTAGCGACTCCGCGGCAGCCTCCACCTCACGAAGAATGGCGCCAGCCCCCATGAGTTGGACGCGAGGGGTTTTATCCAAGGCGCTGCATCGCAAACGATACAAACCACGCACGATCCCCTCCTCGACCCCCTCGGGCATATCAGGGTGCACGTAGTTCTCATTCATCGTGGTGATGTAATAGAAGCAATTCTCACCCTCTTCGAACATACGACGCATCCCGTCCTGAATGATGACGGCCAGTTCATAGGCGTAGGTGGGGTCGTAACTGACGCAGTTAGGAATGGTCGCGGCGATGAGGTGGCTGTGGCCATCCTGATGCTGCAGGCCCTCACCGTTCAGGGTGGTTCGGCCCGCCGTGGCACCGATCAGAAAACCTCGTGCCTGGCTGTCACCGGCCGCCCAGGCGAGGTCGCCGATGCATTGAAAGCCGAACATCGAATAAAAAATATAGAAGGGCACCATCGGAAAATCGGAGATGCTGTAGGAAGTGGCGGCCGCAAGCCAGGCCGAGAACGCCCCCGCCTCGTTGATACCTTCCTCGAGGATCTGCCCCGTTTCCGCCTCTTTGTAGTAGAGGATACCGCCCGAGTCGTGTGGCGTGTAGCGCTGACCGACAGAAGAGTAGATACCCATCTGACGAAACATGCCTTCCATGCCAAAAGTACGCGCCTCGTCGGGCACGATTGGCACTACCCTGTCCCCCAGCGCTTTGTCTTTGAGTAGCGTGGAGAGAATTCTAACGAAGGCCATCGTCGTGCTGATCTGTCGCTTTCCAGAGGTCTTCAACTGCCCCCCGAAGGCGCTTCTGGCCGGCGCCGGCAGCGAGTGCGATACCGGTCGGCGAGCAGGAATGCTGCCACCGAGTTCTGCCCGGCGCTCGCGCATGTAGCGCATCTCCGGGCTATCTTCAGGCGGGCGATAGAACGGCACCTGCTTGAGATCTTTGTCGCTGATCGGAACACCAAACCGGTCACGGAATGCCTGCAGACTCTTGAGATCCAGCTTTTTCAGGGAATGGGTCTCGTTGCTCGCCTCCCCGGCCTCGCTGGTGCCATAACCCTTGACCGTCATGGCGAGAATGACGGTGGGCCGCTCCACTTCCTCGCACGCGGCGGCATACGCTGCGTAGACCTTGTAAGGGTCATGGCCGCCTCGATTGAGATACATGATGTCCTCATCGCTGAGGTCTTTGACCAACTCGAGGGTCTCGGGGTATTTGCCGAAGAAGTGCTCGCGGGTATAGGCGCCACCGTTGAACTTGCAGTTCTGGAGCTCACCGTCACACACCTCATCCATGATCTTCTGAAGGAGTCCGCTCTGGTCGCGCTCAATCAGCGGGTCCCACTTGCGCCCCCAAACCACCTTGATCACGTGCCAGCCGGCGCCCCGAAAAACCCCTTCCAGCTCTTGAATGATTTTTCCGTTACCGCGCACCGGGCCATCTAGCCGCTGCAAGTTACAGTTGACCACAAAGTGCAAGTTGCCCAGCCGCTCGCGGCCAGCGAGCGCAATCGCGCCCAGAGACTCGGGCTCATCGCATTCGCCGTCTCCCAGGAAACACCAGATCTTGCGGTCGCGGTGATCGACCAGACCGCGCTTGCTCTGATACTTCATCACGTGGGCTTGATAGATGGCCTGGATGGGACCCAGCCCCATCGACACGGTGGGGAACTGCCAGTAGTCGGGCATCAGCCAAGGATGCGGATAAGAAGAGAGGCCTCGCCCCCCAACTTCCCTGCGGAAATTTTCCAGCTGCTCCTCGCTGATTACCCCCTCGAGATAGGAGCGCGCATACATGCCCGGCGCACTGTGTCCCTGGTAATACACGAGATCACCGGGATGGCCGTTGGCCGTGCCGCGAAAGAAGTGATTCATCCCCACGTCATAGAGCGTGGCGCTGGAGGAAAAACTGGAAATATGCCCGCCAAGTCCGTCTTCGTTGTCGTTAGCGCGCATGACCATTGCCATGGCGTTCCAGCGGACGAGAGAGCGTATGCGGCGCTCCATAAATAAATCTCCGGGCATGGGTCGTTCGTCTTGCGGGGAGATCGTATTGCGAAACGGCGTTGTGATGGCGCCAGGGAGCGGCACCCGGGCCGATTGTGCGTGCTCTGACAGCTGTCTCAACAATTGCCCGGTGGCCTCGGGACCGTTGGCGCGGAGCACCGCGTCCAGCGATTCGGTCCACTCCTCTATCTCAACAGCATCTAATTTGGTCACGGCATCCCCCTGTCCACCTGTGATTCACTCGGTGGTAAGCGGGCCACCCCTGATTCACACAGGCTTAGCCCACAAAAAGCGTAATAAGTTCTATTAAAGAATCTATAAGAACCTTACTCAGGACCACAAACTATCAGTATCACACTGCAAAAGTAACAGAGTTTCTTTATAGAACTATATTAAACGGGAAAATTAGTCCAAATCCGACTGCCTGAATAGGCATCGGCCGACAAATCAGGCGCACCAATGACGAAATTGATTTGCCTAGCGCCTCGCAACCAGCGAGGGAGAAATAACGTTAACGGTAACGGAGGTTGTCGCGACTCAATTGACTCAGAGACGTCACGCCCATGAGCTTCATATCTCGCAATAATTCATCGCGCATGTTAGTGAGCGCTCGCTTTACTCCGGCTTCGCCAGCGCCAGCCAGCGCATAGAGGTACCAGCGGCCTCCAGAACAGGCCTTGGCGCCAACAGACAGCGCCTTCAAAACGTGTGTGCCGCGCTGGATGCCGCCATCGCATATCACATCCAGCCGGTCGCCAACCGCGTCAACAATCTCGGCCAGCTGATCAAAAGGGGCGCGACTGCCATCGAGCTGCCTGCCACCATGATTCGATACCATAATGGCATCTGCGCCGATATCGGCCGCCCTCCGAGCATCCTCGACCGACATGATGCCCTTAAGACAAAACGGTCTGCCCCAGCGTTCTCTGATCTGGGCGGCCGCATCCCAATCCATGGACTGATCCAGCATCGTCGAAAAATAGTCCGATACCGAGATGCTGACATTAGACCCTTCCTGTATGTGATCCTTTAGGTTTGAGAGCTCAAACGGTTCCCGAAACAGATAATTGAGGGTCCATGACGGGTGGGTGGCGAAACTCAGCAGGCTCGAGGCTGTAAGTCTTGGCGGTGAGGTAAATCCGGTCCACAGATCACGCTCGCGGTTGCCGCCAACGATGGTGTCCACGGTCAGGGCCAGCGCATCAAAACCCGCCTGCTTGCACCGATCGATCATGTCCCACGTGAGGGCCTTGTCTTTGTGATAGTAGAGCTGAAAGATCTTGGGCGTTTTGATGTTGGCACCCATTTCCTCGATCCCCACCGTGGCGAGCGATGAAATACCAAACAACGTGTTGAAGGCCTCGGCCGCCCTTCCCACTGCGCGCTCGCCGTCATGATGAAACAACCGCTGTAATGCAGTCGGCGAGAGAAAGATCGGCAGATCCATCGGAATACCCATCACCGTCGTCGATAAATCCACCTGCTCAACACCCGCCAGTACATTGGGCACCAGGTCGCAGTGTTCAAAAGACTCCGTGTTACGGCGGTAGGTCACCTCATCGTCGGCAGCGCCGTCGATGTAATGAAAGATGGGGTGAGGCAGACGAGCCTTGGCTAACTTTCGGAACTGACGTGTGTTGTAACAGTCGGCAAGTTTCACTCGCGCACTCCCTATGCCTGATCGCTTGCTCAGTTTAACGGCTGCAGGGGCATCGCTTGATGAAACGCCTCAACGCTATCAACCTCGAGGGCGCCAGCGATGCTGGCAAAGGGTTCTTCTTTCCACCGTTGTCCCCGCAACTGCACCAGAATACGGCTGGGCGAGTCGCCGAGGACCGTCTGCCGGTAATGGGATTGGATGTCCTCCAGCGTCACTGCCTTGAGGGCAGCAATGAGCGTGCTGCGAGTACCATAATCGTAACGCTCTCGGCTCCAGTCGCCGATGTAAGGACCCGCTTCATCCGCAAGATTAGTCGGCGGCTCGGTCAATTGGGTCAGCGCACCGGATTTGAGGTTCGCAAACTGCTCAGCGGTCATAGCGTCCAGCATGGCACCATATTCAGCGGTAAACGCGTCGAAGCGCATCAGCATATCAACAGGCGTTTTGACCGGCGTCTGGATATAAAAGCCAATCACTGGGTGATCCTGCAACATGGTGGTCAGCCCTCCTGCTGCATAGCCCAATTGCTCTTCAGTACGGAGCGTATCGAAAGCACGGTTGCGCAGGTGGCTGCCCAGCACGAGACCCGCCGCCTCGGCGCTAACGCTGGCCTCGGGCGCGGCATAGAGCAGCATCATGCCTAAATCCTCGACAGGGACATCGACGTTTCTGACCAGCGTCTCGCCGGGGCTAGGCGCGAACACCCGTTCCCGAACTACCATAGACGACGCTTGACGTTCGGCTGGCAGCGCATTGCGCAGGGTCTGTGCCAGCGTCTCAGCGAATGGTTGGTCGTAGTTACCGAATAGATAGACTCTGATCAGGGCGGTGCTAAGGAGTGAGTCGACGACTTCGGTGAAGCGCGCAGGTGTGAGTGCTGATACCGCCTTCAGCAACGAGGACTCGTCGTAAAATCCCGTCCGCGTCATCGCGGACAGCGTCCGGCCCAATTGCCTGACCGGCATCTCACGCTTGCGGTTCTCGAGCCCCCGGACAAATCGATCAATGGCCTGATCCAATGCTTGCTTCGTGGGATCGACGCGCAGTTCACCGAGTGCCGCGGCGATGAGTTCGGGTTGTTTGTCTGTAAACCCTGAAACCGACAGTCGCAGCCCCTGATCCAATCCGATGTTAAGCCCCATCCCGGCGATACTGGCCTCGTTAATCAGCGCCGTTTGGTCAAGGTTGTAAAGATCGGACCAAAGCAACAAGACCACCGCCGCCTCCGCATCCTGCTGGCGTAGACCAGAGTTCAGATAGATCTGCGCGTACCCACGCGGCAAATCTGCAAAGGCCTCGCTACCCTGCAGCCAAACGCTCAGCCCTGGCTCCTCTATAACACGGGTCGGCGCGCTGTCTGTGGCGACCAATTGAAATTCCTCGGGTAACAATCGGTTTTGGGCCGGCATGGCGAGCGCATATTGCGCCGCTTGTTCCTTCAGCACGGTCGTCTCTGGCAAGGTCAGTGGCTCGACGGCGTATTGACCATCGTAGAAATACAGGCTGTCCGATACCGGCTGCGCCTGATCAATTTCCCAAACGTGCAATCGCGCCGGTACCAGCTGCGCGAGAACGGCTTCAACACCTTCTTGGTCAAAGCCAGTAAAACGATACGGCGCCTCGATGGCAAACTGCGCCGGATAGGTTTGCATGGCTCGGGTCAGCTCGTGGGCATAGGTAAAGTCATCCATCTTTTCCAAAAAACGGAAACGATTCTGCAAAGAGGTACCAAATTCGTGGGCATAGCGATCATCCACACCCTGCTCACGCAGCATCTCGATGTAGCCCAGTAACATCGTCGTAATGTCGTCGCGATGTGACAGCCCCTCAGGTGTCAGCTGCACTGAAAAAGTGAAGAGTCCGTAGTTGCCATACCGGGAGGGGTCGGCGCTCACAACCAACGAGCTGGCCCAACCCAATTCCCGGAGCCTGACCGCTGGCGTGTCGGGCATTTCAGAGGCGAGTATGTAGGCCAGATACTCGCTAGGCTTGGTGTCATAAAGCTGGCTGTTGTCATCGATGATGAAGTCCAGCCGCAACTCTCGAGTGTCATCCTGCGGGGCGTAGCGTATTCGCTTGGCCCCGGCGACAGCAAAATCAATTTCGGCGGTGGTCTTGGGCCTGACCGCCTCTTTATTGGGAATCTCACCAAAGTGCGCCTCCGCTAGCGCCTCCAGTTCTGTCAATGGCGCGCTGCCGATCACAGAAGCTTTCATCAGGTTGGCGCTGTAATACTGTTCAAAAAACGCCACGGTGGCAGCGTGCAACCCCCCCTCAGTCTTATCAGCGAGTGATTCGAGGTTACCGATCTGAAAACGGTTCGCCGGGTGGTCACCCAGTAATTTCCTCGACAGGCGATAGGTGATGCGGAAATCCTGCTCGCGCCGCATCGACCACTCCGCGTTGACCGCGTTCTTCTCTTTATCGATGTAAGTCGGGTCGAGTAGTGGGTCGGTGAAGAAGCTGGCGAATCGATC